>CAVHGD010000001.1:0-32096 GCA_963635385.1 Dialister sp. CAG:486
ATATCATCGCATACGCATCTATCAAGAGTAGAGTCATAGGCTAATTTATGGATTTCAGGTTTCAATACATGCTGCTACATTCTGTACAGGCCATCGAATTCAAATTTACAATTATAGTATTCTCGGCGCCGTTTCGAGCACTCACGGAAGCAGATAGGTTTTCTGATCCATCGATGCCTTAAATTCGGCAATTTCCGTTTGCAAATTAGCGATATGAAATTGTAACATGGCATCCACAAAAATGGTAATGTCTTCGTTATCCCGAGTCCGATTTAGCGCCTCGATATAGGCAGCTTTTTGTTCTTTGAGCACTTTCACAGGAATTAGGTTTTGCTCAAACTGAAGCATATTCATTACCAAACGGGACATTCTTCCGTTTCCGTCTGCCCACGGATGAATGGTCACCAATCGGTAATGCGCTTCAAAACTCAATCTATACCAAGCCAAACTATCATTTTTCGGAGTCACCATGCGCGCCTCGTTGAGCCATACGCAGAAATTTTGCAACGCTTGTGGCACTTTCTGAAAGGCCAGATAGGATCGCCCGCCAAAGCCCGCCGTCACATTCAGTTTGCGCAATTCGCCTTGGGCTGCCGAGAAACTGCCGAGCGGAGTATTGTAGGTAGCACCTGTATTTTTCATCACCACCGACGAAAGACGGCAGAGCCCCTCCATCGAATAAGGAGCATGCCGTTGTGCCAAGCGAATACCCTCCTCGTACGCCGTTTTCAGGTCGATATTCATCATCTGCTCTTGCAGCGTACGCCCGGGAGCAGTAATGCCTTCATCAAAAAGCAGTTGGTTTTCCACCTCCGTCACGGTCGACCCCTCAATGGCGGTGGAGTGCGTAATAATAGAGTACAAATAGAATTTTTGGTAATCTATTTGCGTCGGAATACCCAATTGATTGTATTCCAGCAAGGTGGATATGAGAGTATTGTCATTCATATTTGTTTCCATGCGCTTTTGCCGATTTACACCGCCATTTTTAGTTATTTTTACTAATTTACACCGCCAAAGTCCGTTTTTACACCGCCAAACTCATTTTTCCCGCGTGTGTCTTCTTTTCTCCGCAAAGATACAAAAAACTTTTCACACGAGCAAATCAAAAGCGCCTCAAAAAACCACAAGCAAGACCATTTTCTAACATTTTGTAGTCTGAAATTGTGAAAAAGTAACGAAAAAGCAAAACTTGTTTGCAAGAACCGCAAAAACTTTGTACCTTTGTCGTATCATTTGCGGCGGGAATGCGTGCCACACCAACCGACCCACCACCTACGATTGCCGGCAGCACTCGCGCATACTAACCGAGAGACATCATGAAAAAGTCAACCCTTATCGGGATGGTAATGTCTGCCATCTGTCTGCTTTCTTTCGTACCTGCGCAAGCAGAAGTTACCGGCCACCGCGGCAACCCGCGCGTCAGCTCCGGACGGAAAGCATGGCGCACCACCGCCGCAGGGAACGGCCTCTATACGGCGCACAACTCCTCGGTTTCCCAAGGCATCAGTTTCTCGCTCAACGCTCTCTACTACTACGGCGATATCGATATGTTGGACTTGGCTTTCCAGCATGGCTATCAGAAGCAAAACCTCTCGCTCGGGGGTAGTGCCACGTTTGCGTACCTCCACCCGCTTGCCAACACCGTCAACTGCCGCGTCAGCTTAGGCGGAGGCTACCTGCACGGCAACGACAGCGCCCGCCGCTATACCACCACCGACGAGCAAGGGCAAAAGGTGCAGCGTTGGATAGGCAAGGGCAGTTTCCGGTCCGGTTTTGGCGAGGCGTCCGTCGGTTTCGAGTGGTACCCCTTCCCAAAAGCCGGATTTTATATTTATGCCGGCTTGGGGCTGAATGTCAGCGTCATCCACTACGACTTCACCAAGTCGAATCGCGGCGAGGGCACTCGTATCGGCCTACTGCCGATGTTGCCGCTCGAGGTGGGCTATAGCATCGACATGACGCACGGCCTTTTCCTCAGTGCCGTGGTCGCGGTCCATCAGGGCCTGCTCGACTTCCCGTACTGCAACCTCGATGCCTACCCCGTCACCAAGTCTTCCCGCTTCCAGTGGGGCGACGGCTATTTCTCCGTGGGGCTGACGCTCGCCTATCGTTGGAACAAGTGCGAGCCGTGCCGCTTGCTGCGCTATTAGCACCTATCCGCACAAAAAAAATCTTTGCAATCTACAGACAATCAATCCCATAAATCCATTTTATCCGACTGTGGCGAACAAACATAAGATAATCAACGACCCTGTATTCGGTTTCCTGCGTATCCCCACCGACTTGCTCTACGAGGTATTGCAGCACCCGTATATGCAGCGGCTCAGTCGTATTCGACAATTGGGTCTTTCCTATTTCGTTTATCCGGGCGCCATGCACAGCCGTTTTCTGCACTCCATTGGCGCTATGCACCTCATGAGCGAGGGCATCGCGGCTCTGCGCGGCAAGGGCGTGTCCATCAGCGACGGCGAGGCAACGGGCGCCATGGCGGCCATCCTGCTCCACGACATCGGGCACGGCCCCTTCTCACACGTCTTGGAGCACACATTGGTCGATGGCATCACCCACGAGGAAATCTCGCTGCTCATGATGGAGCAGATCAATATCGACCTCAGCCATTCGGGCGAGCAGCAGCTTTGGCAGCAGCGCCCGCTCGACGAGGCCATCGCTATTTTCAAGGACGAATACCCTCGCCACTTCCTCCACCAGCTCATCTCCAGCCAGCTCGATGTCGACCGCATGGACTACCTCTGCCGCGATTCCTTTTTCACGGGCGTGCAAGAGGGGCGTGTGGCGAGCGAGCGCCTGCTCAAGATGCTCAACGTGGTGGACGACCGTTTGGTGGTCGAAATCAAGGGCATCTATTCCGTCGAAAAGTTTCTCGTGGCTCGCCGCCTGATGTATTGGCAGGTCTATCTGCACAAGACCTCCGTGGCGGCGGAGCAACATCTTATCAAGATATTGGCTCGTGCCAAGGCCTTGGCACACAGCGGCAAAGAGCTGTTCTGCTCGCCCGCTCTTCATTATTTTCTCTACAACACCGTCACGGCTGCCGATTTTGCCATCGGCAGCGAGGCGCTCCGTCAGTACGCTTTGTTAGACGACACCGATGTCCTTTCGGCCATCAAGGTGTGGATGTCTTCTGACGATGTCGTGCTGCGCGAGTTGAGTATCGCTTTCACCAATCGCAGCTTGTTCCGAGGCACACTTTTGGAGCAGCCGCTCGAGGAGGAGGACAAGGCGGCTCTCTGCCGCCACTATGCGGCCGCGATGGGCGTGAGCGAAGAGGAGGCGGCCTATTTCTTTGTGGAGCATGTCTCCACCAGCAACACCTATTCGGAGAAGGACGATTCCATCGATATTTTGTATGGCGACGGCACGGTGCGTGACATCGCCTCCGCCAGCGAGATACTCGATTTGGCTTCGCTCACCCGCAAGCCCCGCAAGCTCTACCTTTTCCGTTTCCGCGCCTAATTTTTTGCCCCACGCAAAGGAGTAAAAAAAATCGCACGGAACCGCAAAATTCCCCGCAAGCCAACGCAAAAATTTTGCGCCCCCCCGCAAAAAATCGCACGGAACTGTAAAAATCCCGGCAAAAAAATAATCATACAAAAATACACAAAAATCGGGACATTTCCCGAACCAACGCCCTACCTACAATATGGAATTCAGTGCAAAACAGATAGCCTTAGTCTTAGGCGGAAAGCTGTACGGTGATGAGAGCCGTATGGTAAGCGATGTGGCGCCCATAGAGAGCGCCGAAGATGGCCGTTTGTGTTTCCTTTGCGAAGCCAAATACCTGCCCTATCTCTCCACTACCCACGCCTCCGTGGTGCTTGTCACCGAGAGTCTTTTGGCGGGCAAAGCGCCGGAGAGCGCCGCTACCGTCATCGCCGTCGAGAATGCGCGTGGCGCTATGGCGCAGCTGCTCCAGCTTGTGTCCGATGCCATGAACCCCAAGCGCCATGGTGTGGAGCAGCCTTCCTTCGTCAGCGAGGGCGTCAGCGTTCCCGACGATGCCTATATCGGCGCCTTTGCGTATATCGGCAAGAACGTACAGCTCGGCCAAGGGGTGCAGATCTACCCGCAGGTGTATATCGGTGACAATGTCCGAATCGGCGACAACACCATTCTCTATGCGGGCTGCAAGGTCTATCACAACTGTGTGGTGGGCAACCATTGCATTTTGCATGCGGGCGTCGTCATCGGAACGGACGGCTTCGGATTCGAACCGGACGCCAAGGGTATCAACCAAAAAATTCCGCAAATCGGCAATGTCGTCATCGAAGACGACGTCGAAATCGGTGCTAACACCACCATCGATCGGGCCATGATGGGCAGCACCCGCGTGCATACCAACGCCAAGTTGGACAATCTTGTGCAGGTGGCGCACAATGTCGAAGTGGGTGCTTCCACCTTTATGTGCGCGCAGGTGGGCGTAGCCGGTTCCACCAAGATCGGTGCGCATTGTATCCTCGCCGGCCAGACGGGCGTAGCGGGGCATATCGAGATCGCAGACGGCTGCGTCTTCGGTGCACAGACGGGCGTAGCGGGCAGCGTACGCAAGCCCGGCATGTATCAGGGCAGCCCCGCCATCGATGCGATGAATTGGCGCCGCTCCTCGGTCGGTTTCAAGCAGCTGCCCGAGCTCATCAAGAAAATCAACGAGCTGCAAAAGTAAGCCGCCGCACGCATCGCCTTACGTCGGGGAGTCCCGTTTATTCCCAATTCCGTGTCCATCATCCCTCAAAATGGGGTTTTGGTGCGTTTTTTGCATGTCTGTTTTTTCACGCCTGCGGGCAAAAATCAGCGGGAACCCATGCGTTGGCCTTACAAAGTGTTCCGTCCGACCGTGCGCCCGCCGCAGCAACAAGGTAAATAAGGTACAGAAAGATATGAAACAAACGAAAATTGTCGCCAGCATTAGTGATTTCCGTTGCGATGTCGAATTCATTCGCAGTCTCTACGAGGCCGGAATGAATGTGGTGCGTATCAACACCGCCCATGCGAGCGAGGAGGGTATGCAGCGCATTATAGAGAACACCCGCAAGGTGAGTAACCGGATAGCCATTTTGCTCGACACCAAGGGGCCGGAGATTCGCACCACGGCGTGCGCGCAGCCCATCGAATACCACACGGGTGATATTGTTAAAATATATGGAAATCCCGAAGCAGAATGCAAGGTAGACCGTATCAACGTCACCTATCGCGGCTTTGCGCACGACCTCTCCGTCGGAGCACACATCTTGTTCGACGATGGGGCGCTCGATATGCTCGTTACCGCCATCGAGGGTGACGCCATCACAGCCGTAGTGCAAAACGATGCCGTGCTCGGATCTAAGAAGAGCGTCAATGTACCCGGCGCCCATATCGACCTTCCCGCTCTCACGGAGAAGGACATTCACAACATCGAGTTTGCCGCCAAAATGGACATCGACTTCATTGCCCATAGCTTTGTGCGCTCCGCAGCCGACGTCGAGGCCGTGCAGGAAGTCATCCGTCGCACGGGCAAGGAAATGCTCATTATCTCCAAAATCGAAAATCAGGAGGGCGTGGATAATATCGACGAAATCATTCAAGCCTCGTATGGCGTGATGGTGGCGCGCGGCGACCTCGGTATCGAGGTGCCTATCGAGCGCATTCCGGGCATCCAACGCATGATTATCAGCAAGTGCCGCTGTGCTCGTAAGCCCGTCATCGTGGCCACGCAGATGCTGCATACCATGATTAACAATCCCCGCCCCACCCGTGCCGAGGTCACCGACATCGCCAATGCAGTCTTCTCTCGTACCGATGCGCTGATGTTGTCGGGCGAGACGGCTTCCGGCAAGTACCCCGTCGAGGCGGTACGCACCATGGCGCACATCGCCGAGCAGGCGGAGTCGGAGAAGGACTACACGCGCGATATGGAGTTAGGCAGCGGCGACGACGACCCCGTACGCGAGTTCTTTGCGCAATCGGCCATCAAGGCAGCCACCGATTTGGGGCTGAAAGGTATCCTCATTGATAGCTTCACGGGCCGCATGGCGCGCAATCTGTCCGCATTCCGCGGTCCCACGCCGATTATGGCCGTTTGCTATAAGGAGAAACTGCTCCGCTCGCTGAACTTGAGCTATGGTATCTATCCCGCCTATACGCCGGAGCACCTCGACAAGCAAGAGTTGTTCAAGCAAACCACCAAGGCCATGCTTGAGAGCGGCTACGCTCGGGAAAACGACAAGTTGGCCTATTTGACGGGCGTCTACGAGGACTCTAAGAGTTGCAGCACCCTTCTCGAGATCAACACGGTCAACGAAGAACTCACCAACAGCAAATAATAATTTCCCCCCAAGCGACTGCCTACCCCACTCGGATAGGCAGTCGCTTTTTTCGTGCCCAAATGTAAGCAAAATGTACTATTTCTTACGATTAGGCAATCCAAATCTTCCTTTCGATTGCAAAAATCGAATAAATTTTGTACCTTTGTCCCGTTTTTCCACTCATTATTTTTCCAACTTCAAATCAAACCCATCCAATGCAAGTTGAACTTATTCTTTTAATACTCTCGCTGCTTTTCTTTGCCAGCATTTTCACGGATAAGATTGGTTACAAATTCGGTGTTCCGGCCCTGCTGCTGTTCCTCGCCGTGGGTATGCTGTTCGGTCCGGACGGCGTCGGCAAATTCTTCAACGAGGACGGCATGGGCTACATGCTGAGTATCGACTCGGCCCAAGCCATCGGCACCGTAGCGCTCTGTATCATTCTGTTTTCGGGCGGTATGGACACCAAGCTTTCCGAAATCCGCCCCGTGATGGCGCCGGGTCTTACGCTTGCCACCATCGGTGTGCTGCTTACCGCCATCATCACCGGCGTCATTATCTACTTCATTTTCGGTTGGCTCAATGCCATCGCGAGCGTCACGATTTGGGTAGCGCTGCTGATGGCCTCCACCATGTCCTCCACCGATTCCGCCTCGGTTTTCTCCATTCTCCGTACGTCGGGTATCGGATTTAAGCACAATCTCCGCCCGCTGCTCGAGTTGGAGAGCGGCGCCAACGACCCCATGGCGTATGTGCTTACCACCACTCTCATCGGCGTCGTTACCGCCACCGCCACCGAGATTTCGGGGCTCGCTATCGTGCAAACCATTGTCATACAGTTGGTTATGGGTGCCTTCATCGGATTCCTTTTCGGTAAGGGAATCGTCAATCTCATGCGCAAGGTACAGCTGAGCAACGAGTCGCTTTATCCCATCATGGTGCTGACGGCGTGCATTTTCATTTTTTCCATCACCTACTACCTGCAGGGCAACACCTATCTCGCCGTCTATATCGGCGGATTGGTCATCGGCAACAGCAAATTCACCCGCAAGCGCCAGACGCGCAGCTTCTTCGACGGCCTTACGTGGCTGAGCCAGTTGGTTATGTTCTTGGTGCTCGGTCTGTTGGTTCGCCCGCACGAGTTGCTGCGTATGGAAGTATGGCTTCCCTGCTTGATTATCAGTATGGTAATGATATTCATTTCTCGCCCCATTTCCGTTTTCCTTTGCATGATTCCGTTCCGCCAATTCACCACGCAGGACAAGCTCATGCTCAGTTGGGTCGGACTGAAAGGCGCAGTGCCTATCATTTTCGCCATCCTCTGTCAGGCTTCCCAAGTCGAGCATGCGGACCTCATTTTCAATATCGTTTTCCTCTGCACGCTCGTTTCGCTCATCATCCAAGGCACCTCGCTTTCGGCGATGGCTCGCAAATTAGGCCTTGCCTTGCCGATGACAAATCTTAAAAAACTGCAACATTTCGACATCGACTTGCCCGAAGAGATCGAATCTTCCGCTACCGAGATCGAAGTAACTCCCGAAATGTTGCTTATGGGCAACCAGCTCAAATACCTCGACATCCCTTCCAAGACGTTGGTCATCATGGTGCGCCGTGGTGAGGACTTCTTTGTCCCGACCGGCAAATCCGAGCTGCAGGCGGGCGACCAGCTGCTTGTCATCACCGACAACGACGCAGCCGTAGCCGAGCAGTACCGTATGGAGGCGGCCGAGGAGGAGCAGCAGCATTGGGGCGACCAGCTTATCAACAACACCGCCGGCTTCCTCAAGGACCGTTGGCACCGTTTGGTCAACAACATCGGCAAACACGAGAAAACGCAAACGCCGCCGGAGAAATAATCCGCCCCAAACCGTTTTTCAACTTTTCTCCCCCAAAAAAACAAAAAAAGAGATAAACAAGCAATCCCTATACAGAAAAAATGAAAAAAGTCGTATTCCTCACCGGAGCCACCGGAACGATGGGCTATGCGGGTATGCAAGAAATCCTGAAATACCCCGACCGCTACACGCTGCGAATCATTGCTCGTCCGAGCGCAAAAAATAAGAAACTCCTCGCCCCGCTCCAAGATCGTTTGGACATCGTTTGGGGCGACCTGACTCGCTACGAGGACATTCTTCGTGGTGTCACGGGCGCCGATATCGTATTGCATGTGGGCGGTATGGTTTCGCCCAAAGCCGACTATCTCCCGAACCGGACCCGAAGGACCAACATAGCAGCCGCCACGTATATCCGTGACGCTGTCCTTGCTCAGCCCGAGGACCGCCAGCCTCGCGTGGTATATATCGGCAGCGTGGCCCAGATGGGCGACCGCCGTGAGCCGTTGCATTGGGGACGCACGGGCGACCCTATCTGCGTGTCCGCCTACGACCACTATGGCATCACCAAGGCGCGTGCCGAATACATCCTTACCAATTCGCCTATCAAGAAGTGGGTCAGCCTGCGTCAGTCGGGTATTCTCTACCCGGCCATTTTGAACAATTTTGACCCCATTATGTTCCACGTGCCGATTCGCGGCGTGCTCGAGTGGGCCACGGTTGAAGATAGCGGCCGCCTTTTGGAACGTGTCTGCCGCGATGAGGTCCCCGAAGAATTTTGGAACCAATACTACAACATCGGTTCGGGCAAAGAATACCGAATCAGCAATTACGAATTCGAGTGCTTGCTGCTCGATGCGGTCGGCTGCCCTCGCCCGGAGCAGATTTTCGAGGCCAAGTGGTTCACCACGCGCAATTTCCACGGCATGTGGTATGTCGATGGCGACCGTTTGGAGCAGTACCTGCATTTCCGTGCCAATATTCCCGTAAAAGAATATTTTGCGCAGTTGGCGAAGGCCGATAGCATCCCCGCAGCGGTCAAGTTTGCCTCCAAGACCAAAATTGCCAAACTCTTCCCGCACTGTGTCAAGCTCGCCATGTATTGCCTTGCCAACTCCAAGACGCACGGCACGCAGTGGTGGATTCGCCACCATGTCGAGCAGCGCATCCATGCCTACTACGGCTCTTTGGAGGCGTACCAAGCTATTCCGAAATGGAAAGATATGGACCTCAGCCACAACAGCGAGGAGGTTGTGTTGCTCGACCACGGCTACGACGAGCAGAAGCCCAAGAGCCTGTTCACCATCGAGGATATGCAGAAGGCGGCGGCTTTCCGTGGCGGGAAATGCATCTCCACCGAGATGACGCAGGGCGATTGGGACACTCCGCTCGAGTGGGAGTGCGCCGAGGGTCATCGTTTCAAGGCATCACCGCGTGTCATTTTGTTGGGCGGCCATTGGTGTCCCGAATGTATGCCTTGGCCTTACCGTGACGAGCCCGAACCACGCCCGTGGCAATGGGACAAGATTGCCCGCGAGAATCCGTTCTTCGCCCAGATGTGGTCGCCTCTCCACGACCCGAGCGAGAACAATCAGTACGGACCGGAGGTCTTTGACGGTTGGGAAAAATAAATCGTTTTTCGGTATCTGAATTTTCCGTTTCTAATCGGAAACCGCAGTTGCATCATCGGCTGTCGCTTCGTCAATCGGGGCGGCAGCCGTTTCTGTAAGCGGAGTGCGCGCCGGCTTGGCTTTCTTTGTGCTCTGTACGCCGAGGGCACGGAGCGCCTCCACCCGCTTGAGCAGGTTGCCGTTGCCGGTCGAGAGTTGGGACATCGCCGTGTCGTAGGTCTTCGTGAGCGTCTGCAGCTGCCCGCCCATCTTCTGACACGTGTCCGCCACGCCCTGCACCTTATCGTACATCGCCTCCGCCACTTTTAGAATCTCTTTGTAGTTGTCCTCCTGACGCATATTGTGCCACGTCTGCAGCACCAGATTCAGCACGAGCATCAGGTTCGTCGGATTCACTATCACCACGCCATGTCGGAACGCCTCTTGCCCCAAGCCGCGGTTGTGATTCATCGCCAGCACATAGCTTCCCTCGTTGGGAATAAACATCAGCACGTACGAAATCGACCCCTCCACATACTTCGGGTACTGCTTCTCCGACAGTTCCCGCACGTGCTTACGAACGGAATCATAGTTGCGCAAGACGGCCTCTTCCCGCTCCGCATCGTTGGCGGCGCCCACATAGTCTTGGTACGCCGTGAGCGACACTTTCGAATCCACGATTATCCTTGCTCCGTCGGCACAGTTCACCACCACATCGGGGCGCAACTCATTGCCTTTTTCGCCTTTGAAGCTCGCTTGCACTACGAACTCCGAACCTTCTCTAAGCCCGCTGTCCCGCAGAATGTCGCTCAGCACCTGCTCGCCCCAGTCGCCATGTACCTTTCCCTTGTTTTTCAGCGCCTCGGCGAGGTTGTCCGCTTTCTGCCCCACCTGCTGCGACTGCTCCATCATGCTTTTGAACGCTCCCTCTAACGAAGAAGTGTTCTTGGCATAGCCCTCCTTGGTTTCCTTCAGCAGCACGGACATCTGCTCCATATTCTGTCGGAGCGGATTCATCAGTTTCTCCACATGGTCGGTATTGGTCTTCTCTAACTCGGCGGCACGCTTTTGCAGTATCTGTTCGGTCGTTTCCGACAGTTGCGAGCGAATCAACTCCAGCTGCTGCTTGTCCCGCTCCTGCTGCTGTTGCTGCGCCACCGCTTTCTCCTCCTCAAAGCGTTTCCGCTCCTCCTGCATCCGCTCTTCTTGCAGTTCACAAGCCTGCGTTGCCTTCGCCAATCGTGTATTCAGCGAGGCCACTTGTTCCGTCAGCGCATCCTTCGCCTGTTCTAATGCCTCTTTGTCTTTTTGCAACTCACTCGCCCGCTGTTCCGCCGTGCGTTGGCGCTCCTCCGCCAGTTGGCAATCGGTTGATGCCTTATGCACCTGTTCTCGTGCTGTCTGCATATTCTGCTGAGCCTCAGCGAGTTGTGCTTGTGTCTGCGTCAGTTGCGCTTGCGCAGCGCCCAACCGCTCCGCCTGTGATTTACGCAGAAAGAAAAGCAGCAGCCCTAATCCGAGCCCTGCCGCCACCATACCGATACCGATTCCTAAAACAATTTCCATAGTTATATAATTAACAAATCCTTACATTGCCGCCCGCAGCGTGATACGAATACCATTGCACTGCCATCCCTTCAGCGGATGAACGCCGCCGTTGATGTCGGTCGCATTCAGGTGCGTGATACGCCGCACATAGTCGATACGCAGAATACGGAATATATTCTCCACGCCCACCGTAAATTCCATATACGGCATGTAGGCATGTTTTCCGTCGGAGAAGTCCGTGCGGGTCGGTATCACATCGCCGTTTATGGTGAACGAATTGGGCAGCAGGTAGAGTCCGTCCGTCTTCTTCGGGTTGTTGCGGTCGCCGAGCCATCCCGCAAGGATGTGGAACGATGCCACTTCTCGCAGCTTCAGCACCTTCAGCCCGGGTATTCGATTGAATATCAATCCCTTCATATAATAGTTCAGGTGCAGATCCACATAGCGGTCGTACATAAACTCCAGCGGCTGCATCATGTTGAACGACTTCGGGTCGAGCAGAATCGATTGGTTGGTCATCGGCGCAAACAGTTTGGTGTACGGCACCTTGCTGTCCGTTGCTATGTAGCCGAAATCCCCGCTCACATCCAGATGCCCGAATGCCGAGAGCCAGAAACGTTTCTCCGCCGTAAACTGCATGCGGTTGTAGAAATAATGGTCCTCCAAGATATAGCCCATCTCGTTGGTGAAACGGAACACGGGCGCATCTTTCCATAGGTTGAACGGCGACTCGATGCCCTGACGGTTGTTGTAGATATACCCGCCCGGACAGTAGCGCAGCTGCAGCGTCCATTGCGCATCGTGGTAGTAGGGCGTCTCTTTGAGCGTATTGTTCATTATATACCGCAGCCGCAGCGGGTGGTCCGTGTCGCGCATTGCCGCATACCCGCTCTTCGGTTGCCAAGTCGAGCCGTTGGGGCGGTTGTTCATAAAGTCGAACCACGTCAGAATCGAGAACTGATTTTCCCACTCCTTCTCGTAGGTAAGCCGAAGCTTCGCCACATACTGCATGGGCTTCGGCTGATAGTTAAACTTGATGGACATAAAGATGTGGTCGCGGTCGAGCACCCGATAGGTCTGTCCGAGCTCCTCGAGGTCGTAACTTGCCATAAAGGCGAGGTAGTGCCGCAGCGTCTGATAGGGGTGGTACTGCTTGGCGTTGAACGAGTAGAGTGCCGTCATCGCTCCCTTCACCTGCTTATCCGCAAATCCGTACGCAATGTATTCGTTCGTGAACCAGTGCTTATTTTGATTCGCCGTCGTCATACCGCCCACGCGCACACGGCAGCCCTCCTGCTCGTTGTAGCTGAAGGTGGTGAATATCGGCCCAAAATCCCACTTGCTCGAGTCGCGTTTCGAAGAGGTCGGAATAAACATACAGAGCAGGTCTTGCGCCGTATAGACTAACCGCCTGAACTTCGGCACCCGCATCAGTTCCACTTGCAGACTGTCCACCACCGTCTCTTTGCGGGTCAGCCCAATCGGCCTCAGCGTGTCCCAAGCCGTTTTCGGCACTTTCGCCGCTTCGGGCATCGTAACCTCCGAGCCTGCCATCACAAACAGGCTGTCGGGTATCGGTGTGCCCAATTCGTAGTGCTTGAAGTGGCGTGTTTGGCGTGCGTAGATGTTGTGCCGCGACTTTTTGCTCACCGCAAAACGGATGTGTGTATTGATTTCTTTCGATGCCCAGAGCCCGTTCTCTAATTGATAGAAGGTCTCCGATATGCTCATATAGTTCACCCAGTTCAGGTTGATATGCGGCGGAATGTTTATCTTGTATCGCTTCAGTGCGTAGGACGAGTCCGCCACGATGTAGAGGTGCCCCGTAAAGCCGAAGCTCTCGCTGTTGACCGGCACAAACGCCAAATCGATACACGGCGTATCATCCACCACGATGGTGTCCATGATGTAGTAGTGGTAGTACGTGACGGCTATCGACGACGAGAGCGGACTGACAAATCGGTTGAGCAGCAGGTTTATATCGTTCGAGAATATGTTCACCGGCTGAAACAGTGCATTCACATTGTTGTAGATGCCGCCGTTGTCGAACAGCTTATCCAATCCTTCCCAGCGTTTGGCTCTCACCACCCGCCGTTCCTTGCGGGGCGATGCCTGCACATACTCGTCGGCCATGGTCTCGCGGAGCGACACAGTCAGTATCGAGGTCTGATTTGCCTGCTCCACCGCCTCATCTTTCGCCAGCACCACGCTATCCACTCGAATCAGCGTGGTGTCTCGGCCGAGTGCCACGCTGTCTATCTGCACTTTTCCGCTGTCTATCACCAGCACGCCGTCTTCGAGCAACATCGTGTCGGTGTAGTTATACAGAAAGAGAAAATCTCGCCAGAAGGCGTTCTTGTTCAGGTTGTAGTCGAACGGCTCTATCGCCATTACTAACTTCTCGTACGTGTCGGCTTTGTACGACACGCTCCGCCCCACTCGGTTCTTGTCTTTGTTGGCAATCACATTTTTTATCAGCTCCACGGCGGGATTGCCTTTGCGCCGATAGTGCTCCCGCTGTCGTTTGGGTTTCACCACCACATCTTGCAGCGCATACACTTCCGGTTCCATGGGCACAAACACCTCCGTCGCCTCGCCGGGCTTCACGGTGATAACTTTTTTCTTGTACCCCACCATTTGGAAATAGAGCGTAATCAGGTCTTTGTCGTTTTCGAGCGCAAAATTGCCGTCAAGGTCCGAAGTAGTCCCGATGGAAGTCCCTGCAAACACAATCTGCACAAAGGGCATCGTCTCGCCGGTGTTCACATCCACCACCGAGCCTGTCACGCGCGTCACGCCGGCCGTAGCCGTCAAGCTCCGGCAGAGCCCGACCAGCACAACTAAAATATACCCAATCCGTTTCTTCATTCTCTTTCCGGCGAAGTCGGAATTTGTTTCAGTTTCATGTTTGCGTCAAGCCCGTACACCACCTCGGTGGCTCGCATGGCCTCGCTGTCGAAGCAGTACGCCGAGTCCAAGCCCGAGTAGTCAATCCCGCCCAAGTCGAGCAGCGTGTGGAACAGATACATCGTCGAGAGTTTTTTCTCCCGATTTGCCGCCATCGCCGCCGCCTTTTCGGGGTGTTGCGCCCGATACGCCGCCGAGGTCCAAACAAACAGCGGCACGTGGTATTCGTAGTACGAGCCCGAATAGGTGCCGTGCATCAGCATGTTTCTATCGTCGTCGAGCAGGTTCTCGCCGTGGTCGGCCACATAGACCACCACCGCCGGCCGCCCAGTTTGCTCCACTTGTTGCAGTATGCCGTCGAGGAAAAAATCCACAAATCGTATCGAGTTGTCGTACGAGTTGATAAATATCGACTTCAGGTTGCGGTACGCCACCCTGCTTTCCGCTTTCGTGTTGTGCCAAACCAACCCTTGCGTTTGGTCGTCTATATCTACATTGTCCGACAGCAACTCACTGATATTCAGTCCGTTCATATCGGGCGTAAAGTATTGGAACCCGTCGGGGTAGCGCGATGAGTACTTAAAGTGGCTGCCTTTGGTGTGCATCACAATCATTTGCCGCTCGTTGTTTTGCCGCAGCACCTCGTGCAGCGGAGTCCAGAGCATCGTATCCACATCTTGCCCCGACAGCCCGATGGTTTTGTAGTCTCGGTAGTCGCAGGTGGCGGATATGCGTTGCAGAAAATGGTTGTTAAAACTTTGGTCAGCTATCCATGCCGTCTTGTAGCCCGCCTCTTCGAAAGCTTCCACCACCGATTTCTCCCGCATGTAGCGTTCTTTGTCTTCCGGCGTGGCGGGCGAGAGCATAAACGGCACCGAAACGGTCGTCAGGTTGGCTATCGAGTAGCAACTGTCGAATGCTACCACCTCCGTGCCGCGCGCGCAGAGCCGCGGCGAGGTCTCGCGGGGGTATCCGTTCCGCTGCCAGTGGTCGTAGCGCGAGGTCTCGCCTATCACTAACACAACTAACGTCGAGTCGTTGCCCTGCAGCGGCTCTATGCCGAACCGAAAATCCGCCAGCACTTTGTTGTGCTGCCGAATGTCGTACGCCATGTCGCTCAGGTGGTATAGGTGTAGCACAAAGTTTATCGGGCACACCTTCTCCGCGCCTGCCCACGCCGTCGGGCGGGTATCGCGTTGCGTTATCTCAAACTCGTTGCGAAACTTCGGTGTCAGTCGGAGCGCCACGATGTTCACCTCAAAGAACAGCAGTATCACCACCAGCGCAATCATGCGCGGCTTGAGGGGAGCGATGTATTCTTTGGCCACAAATTTTCGGTTCAGCACAAAATAGGTGCCCCATATCAGCACGAACACAATCGCCGCCGGCCAGTAAGTCGTGCAAAGTTCAAAAAACTCCTGTTTGGTCGATTTCAGACAGGTAAAAACGAACAGCAGCGATGTAGTGGCTTGATACATAATCAGATGCACCACTTCCACCACCGAGAACACGAACGACAGCGCCGCCACTCGAAAGAACGTACGCCGACGGAACAGACACAGCCCCACCGCATAGAACAGCACGCTCACCAGCAGATAGACCGCCCGTTGCCCGAAGGTCAGCAAGTCAGTGGCGATGCACACGCCTATCAGATTCGGCAGCAGCAGGAACACCATCAGGCAGCCCATCACGATTCGTTCGGACCACTTCATGGCAGGTTTATCCTTGGTTTGTATCATCTTTCGTTTCGGTGGTTTTCTTGAGTTCTTGTCGGCAGAATTCCAATAGCTTGGTAGCCTCAGCGGCTCGTTCGTTGTATTCTTGCATGCTCAGTCCCTCGGAGTTCTCGAGCTGTCGCACGATTTCCTCCAGTTTCCCTATCGCTTCATCATACTTCATATTTCCCAATTACAACTAATAATTCCTAATTCTTAATTCATAATTCTTAATTCCCTCTACCGTCCTTTTCCGTCAATTATCACGCGGATGGTGTAGAATAGTATTTTCAGGTCCAATCGGATGGACATATTTTCCATGTAGGTGATATCATAATTCAGTCGTTCCACCATTTTCTCGATGGTGTCCGTGTAGCCCACGCGTATCGGCCCCCAGCTCGTCAACCCGGGTCGAATTTTGTAGAGCAGACAGTAGTACGGCGCCTGTTTCACGATTTGTTCGATAAAATACGCTCGCTCGGGTCGCGGCCCCACAATCGACATATCGCCACGGAGGATGTTCCACATCTGCGGCAGCTCATCGAGCCGATATTTTCGCAGGAAATGCCCGATTTTCGTGGTGCGCGGGTCGTTGTCTTGGCTCAGTTGCGGAACGCCCTGCTCGGCTCCCGTCACCATCGTGCGAAATTTGAGAATCTGAAACGGCACGCCGTGCAGCCCGATTCGCTCCTGTTTGTAGAGAATCGGTCCCTTCGAGGAGCAAGCCACCGCAATCGCCAGCGCCGCATAGACGGGCGAGAAGAGAATCATCACGAGCAGCGACACCACCACATCAGCGGCCCGCTTTATGCACAGCCCTTGGTCGCTCATCGTGTGTTCCGTAATGCGCACGAGCGGCTGATCCTCTATCTCCACGATTCGTGCCGCTCCCGTCAGCAGGTCATACACGCGCGGCACCACCGATATCTCCACATCGAGCGGATAGAGTCGATTGATTATCGTGTATAGCGTTCGCTCGCTTTGGCTGTGGTCGCCTTTCAGGTCGATAATCACCTCATCCACCTCGTTGCGCCGTATCTGCTCGGCCTCCGCAATGCCATGAATCGTGCGCACCCGTCGTTTCTCATGGCGGCGCGAAACCAGCGTGATGATCACGCGCGGCAGCAGGCACCACCCGAACTGCAGTCCGAATAGCACAAATAGCGACACGATGTACCTCGTGTAATTTTCCACGGGGTCGTCAATAATAATACCGAAGAAAAAAACGATGGTAATCACCACCGAGCTGAGCAGTGTTTTCGACACCACATCGCTCAATTTCCCGAAGAAGGGCCGAAGGTAGAATCCCGAAAGGTAATAAAACACCCCGCACACCACAGGGTAAATAATCAGGGGCGGATAGAATTGAAAGGTTGGAATCAGCACGCTATCCATATTGAATATGTGCCCATCGTATACGAGCCACCTAAACCACAAAAAGCAAAGCCAGACCATCTCCGCTGCGAGTAGGTCTGACACCACATAGAGTATCTGTTTCTGCCTATGCGTCATGCCGTTAGGCTATTTTCTGATTATCTCCACTTCGTTATGGATTCCCAATTTAATGATACTACTCGGCTTCTTTTCCTCCTCATCCTCTCGGCGGAATCGACACACATAATCCGCAGCCGACAACACGGCTTCGCTTATCTGCCGATAGTTTTTGGCGGTCGGTTCGCCGCTGATGTTCGCAGAGGTCGATACAATAGGCTTATGCAGCCGCTCGCATAGCGCTTTCGAGAACGCTTCTTGCGTGATTCGAATCCCCACGCTCCCGTCTTCGGCTATCAGGTTTTTCGCCAAATTCTTTGCGCCGGGATAGATAATGGTCATTGGCCGTTGTCCCTCCACCGTATCGAGCAAGTCCCACGCCACCGAAGGAATCTCCTCCACGTACCCTTGCAGCTTGCCCACGGCGTCGAGCAGCACCAGCATCGACTTTGTGTCTGCCCTGTGCTTGAGTGCATATACTTTTGCCACCGCCTCCTCGTTGGTCGCATCGCACCCGATGCCCCATACCGTATCCGTAGGATACACTATCACGCCGCCTGCTTGCAGCACGCGCACCGCCTCATCCAAATCCGCTTTATCGTATCTCACAACCAAACCTATTTACCAATTATACAATATTTACCAATTTACCTATTATACTATATACTATTCTAAATTTTCCAGTTGTACTATTCTAAATTTATCGGTTATACTATTCTAAAATTCACACAAGGGAATTATACATCTCACACAAAATTTACACATTCCCGAAGGAGTGCCTTACCATCACCGCTTATACGCCTCCCATTTTGTGTTCCGCATATCCCCGCTCTTGAGGAACTCCTCGTGCATTGCGAGAGCACAACTCAACACATGCGGTGTGTGCGCCGTCTTCGCCATTGCCAAATACTCATTGAGCATCGGTCGGTATTGCGGATCAACACAGTTGTCAATGATAGTGTGTGCCCGCTGTATCGGGCTCTTGCCCCGAAGGTCGGCTATACCATGTTCCGTGATGATTACCTTCACGCTATGCTCGCTATGGTCGAGGTGGCTTACCATCGGCACGAATGCCGAGATGCACCCGCCCTTGGCCGTCGACGGCGTGGTATAAATGCTGATGTACGCATTGCGAGTGAAGTCTCCCGACCCGCCGATGCCGTTCATCATCTTCGTGCCGCACACATGCGTCGAGTTGATGTTGCCGTAGATATCCGCTTCGAGGGCGGTGTTGATGGTTATCAGCCCCATACGCCGCGCCACTTCGGGGTTGTTGCTTATCTCTTGCGGGCGCAGTACAATCTTGTTGCGGAAGAAGTCAATATGATCAATGATGTCTTGCAACTTGTCTGCCCCCACGGTGAGCGAGCAGCCGCTGGCGAACTTCACGCGCCCTTCTTTCATCAGTCCGACTACCGAGTCTTGAATCACTTCGGTGTACATCTCGAAAGGCGGAATGTGCTTGTTTTCTCCTAGCGCCCCTAGCACTGCATTAGCAATATTCCCCACGCCCGATTGAATAGGCAGGAACGACTGCGGGATACGCCCTTCCCGCATCTCCGTCTCGAGGAATAGGGCGACATTCGCTCCGATTCGTGCTGTTGTGTCATCCAGCGGTGAGAACCTTCCGACTTCGTTCGGGCGGTTAGTGCGCACCACGGCGACTATCTTGGCGGGATCCACTTGAATATGGTCTTTCCCAATTCGGTCGGAAGGCTTGTAGATAGGAATCTCTCGGCGTTGAGGCGGGTCGAGCGGCTCGTAGAGGTCGTGCAGCCCGCGCATCGTGGCGGGCATAGCCTCGTTGAGTTCGATAATAATCTTCGGAGCCAATTCGCAGAATGTCAGCATATTGCCCACACCGGCGGTTGGTACTATCACGCCCTCTTCATCTACATAGCACGCTTCGATGATAGCAAAGTCAGGCTTGCGCAGGAAACCATAGCGAAGGTCTTGCGCCAACTCGCTTAGGTGCATATCGAAATAGTGCGCGCCTTGTGCGTTGAGTTCTGCCCGCAGGTCTTTGTTGCCTTGATAAGGGGTGCGGAAATCGATGGCGTGCGCACGAGCAAGGGCGCCATCGCAACTGTCGCCGGTGGAAGCACCGGTGTATATACCGAGTTGGTAAGGCTTACCTTCGGCATGCAGGGCCTCTGCACGGTGAGCGATAGCGGTCGGAACATCTTTGGGCGCACCGGCAGGGGTAAATCCGCCCATGCCTACCGCAGCGCCATTCGGTACAAGTGCCGCAGCCTCTTCGGCTGTCATAAAAGGAAGTGCCATGATATTATTAGTAAGATATTAAGGGTGTTTATTTCAAATTATACGAGTCTCGTTTTCGCATTACAAGAGTGATTATTTCGAATTATAAGGGTGTTTATTGCAGTCTTTATTTGGGGCTGCAAAGATAAACATTTTTCCTCACTCTACCAAATCTATTTCTTTACTACCCAATCCATTAATTCTGATTCGTTGCTTTCCATTCATTATTTGCGGGCCAATACTCTCAGCTCCGGTGAATGGCTCACAAATATATAAAATACATAAAGTTGGTTCGGGAGTGGTTCGGGAAAGGATGGGAAGAAGGGTGTGTGTGGGTGTGTGTGCGTGGTGTGTGGTGTGTGTGGGGGGGGGGAATAATACGAGGGGGGATGGTTTCAAAGTAAGAGCTGATAATGGATAGAATTATACCTAAAAATATCACTTAGAGGAAGAATTAATAACAATTATCACTTTTTATTTTGCATAATCAAAAAAAAAAAATACCTTTGCAGGCGGAATTGAAGAGAGCAAAAGCATGAGCAAAAAAGCAATTTAGAAGTATCTAAAAATTGTAGTTTATGGAGCATTTTGCGGGACGAAAAAACTTTCAAAAAATAGCACTATTCAAAATAACTACATCAATATCAAATAATCACACAAATAACAAACAATAGCACTATATCTATATCAGAAAGAGGAATTACACTATCAACAGGTACTATATTGGCTATCATAGGACTAGTGCTACGGGAATTATGGGTGTTGCTATGTTATTGAAATACAAAGTTACTATTAAACGCGATAAAGATGGAAATACAACTGTGATTGTTGAAGCGCCAAACTAAAATATGCAACCAACTTAAGTATAAATAACCATTGTATACACGATAAAATGACAGACGAAAATCGTATGGATAAAGAGATAAACGACAATCGTAGGCCGAACAAAAATAACGGATTACGAGGATTAGGATATGTTTTCAATCTTCCTTCAAAAGAGAGAAAAGACGATTGTATTTCTATACTAAACAATATACTCGGCAAAGGAAAGCAACCTATTACGCTACAAGATATTGATGATTACATAAAATCCGATGATTGTCAATTACAGTTTTTGGATAAGAATAATCAACCGACCGATGAGGCAACGGCAGACATTCTTCGCTTTCAGCTACCCTATAAAGATAACTATAATGGCACTATATACGGAGAATTCTCAAAAAAGGACGAAAATAGAGGACTATCAGGTGTTATATGGCAACAGACCTCAATAGCTGTTCTGTTAAAATACGGACACGTACATATTGGACAATCCATTAGTCATATTCAAATGCTAACCGGTAACAAGAATGTGTCAAAAGCCAATATAGGAGAATACATCATCGGAAAAGAGGAATTGCTTAATAGAGCAGGATATCCACAAAAAGACGGTACAAAAACGACACTGGAATCTGCTAAATTCATTCGTTTCAAAACCACTCTAAAGGACCGGAATGGAGAGGAATTGTACATATGGTTTACACGTTCAAAAAACAATGATTTTGAGGGGATAACTTGCGGCAATGAAAGAGACTTTAAGCAAGCCATACAGTATAGATTTAACAAAGGAAGGCTTTCTTTCGAATCGAAAGAAAAATGTATTGATTTTCTTAAAGAGATAGCCGATGCAGCCCTTGAAGAGCCATGGGATTTTAAGATGCCGAAAGAAAATGGAATTAAATATCCTATTTTAGCAAGTTACATAGAACAAGAACTGAATCGACTATTCTACGAACAGGAAAGACTACATCGAGCAAATAAGATTATTTTCAACAAAGACAAAACACGTATTCTATTTAATACCAATTTATTAGACAGGTATGTGAAAGACATACTGATTGTAGGAGAAGTATTCACGCTCAAGTCGCAAACCAGCATAAAAGACCCAAAAATAATCACAGGATCCAAACGAGAGCTCGAGAAGAACGGATTTGATACGGATACAGAAGCTGTTCCGCCTGAATTCTTTGCCGACATCAACGAAATCATATTCCATAGTGAATGGGATGTTGATACTGATGATATGGACAAAAATGATCATATATTTATTGATAATATCGAACGATTTCCGGATGCATATCAAAACAAAGCACCACGTGAATTAAGCCAACTATTAGGACTTGCCATAGACCTTGCAAAACGAATCGCTCAACGTAATTATAAATTTATCGTCCCGATGTATTATCCGACACGCAATCAATTACAACTATTGATGCCAATATATTTGGACGGAAAAATTAATAGGCAACCTGATTTTGCATTGGTATTAACTCCTAATCCCAAAGAGGGCGAAGCTCAAAAAGGATACTACACTCCGGAAACCATTTTGGGATTGGAAGAGGTGTATCAAGATGCTCGACTGGTTGCCAAACCGGATGAAACTTGGCTAAACCCGAAAATGATTGAATAATAGACAAGACATATCACAAACACCCATAATAGTAAAAATGGGGAAACAGAGCGATATGAATACAAAAACAAAAAAATGGAATACAGAAATAAAATAAAAAACGGAAATAATATGGAAAATCTTGATGATTTTGAAGACGTTGAAAACGTGGACAAGCAACAAAAGTTGCAAGAACTGAAACGAGAGTTGGAGAATTCGGACGACAAATACTCAAAAGAGTACTCCGAAGAGAAACTAATGAAGAAATTGCAGAAATTTGCAAAGAAATTAGGACTCAATACCGTCTATCACGTTCTGCTATTGCACTACGTACTGTTATCGAACGATGTACCCCTGAAAGAAAAAGGGCTCATCATCAGTGCATTAGGGTATCTGATTCTACCGATCGACTTAATACCTGACGCAATACCCGTACTGGGACTTTCGGACGATGCAGCAGCCCTGCTGTACGCCATACATGCCGTACGCTCCTACATCACTCCGGAAATCAAAGAACAAGCAAAAAACAAGCTTCGGGATTGGTTCGGGGACTATGACGAAACAGAACTGAGCGTCGATTAAGTAAAATTCGAGCTATATGCTCACTTTATGGGGCGATATATTCAAAAATAGCACTAAATCATATACATAACATTATGAGGACTGTACATAATGAAAAAGAGCTGAAAGAAGCTATCAAAGACAAAGAAGCGAGTATTCGTGTTGTGGGACCGTACGCTGAGGAGCTGGCAAAGAAAATCCGCACAAGGAAAAAGGTATCCAAAACAGCAAAAATAGGTGGCGCACTAGCCATAGCAGGAGGAGTGTTAGCTGCCCCATTTACCGGAGGTATGTCGCTGGTGGGAACCGGAATGGGAGTGGCCGCCTTTGCGGCCAACGCCGGCGCTATATCGACCACTGCCTTATTGGCTCTTATAGGCATAGGCGCAGGAACATTCTTGATAAAGTATGGTATTGATAATATGATGGACTTCACAATAACAAATGATAATTCCAAGACAGGACATACTGAGATAGTTTTTACACACAAAAAATAACAATGAATCGGTATTATCTAAAATGCCAAACTGCATGCGATCTTTATTATGTAACCATTGGCGAAACTGAGTACATAGAAGGGACTAATTGGAAAGATTGCATATTCTTTGACAACAATTCTGAAAGAGAAAAATTTGATAGTATTGTCAAAGACATCAAATCCACCATGGAGAGTTTTGGCAAAAAATGCAAGTGGAAAGAAAATAGAGAAAACTATTATGTAACAACAGGGTATCCTTCTTATTTTAAGAATCTGCATATAACGTCCGGGGTTATACATAAACAAGAATATGCTGAGAGTTGTCAACGATATAATTACTTCGAAACAGAAGCAGAAGCAAATGAATTATTGACAGCACTTAAGGCAATTTTCCGAAAACATAACGTTGACCTGTAACATCTTTTCTTAAGTATAACATACATGGCTGCCACTCTAAAATGGGTAGAATTACATACCATAGAGCAGGGCAATAAGCAAAGATGATTGCGCAATACTAAAAGCGACTATCGGCAAACGGAACAAGAAACTGCACGCTTCTTTTTTAGGAGCGTGCAGTTTCTGTATATACACGGCGTATCGGCTGCAAAGCGATGAACTAATACACCAAAATTTTAGAAAATAGTAGGGTTAGAGGAAACGGTAGACCGTTTCGCGGCGGTAGGGGATGTTCGGACGGAGAATGACCGATGGGAAGGCTGGATGGTTGATCGCATCCGGGAACTCCTCCGCCTCCAAACAAATCGCCGAATGCACGTCATACACCTCGTCCGTCTTGCCCGCATGCAACTCAATATAATTGCCCGAATAGACCTGCATACACGGGAAATTGGTCAACACCTCCATACAGATGCCGCCACCCGTCAGCTCGGCCGCCTTACGCAACAAACGAGAACGACGCGGCGCATTCCACCCCGGCAACGCCCATCCGTTGTCAATGCCCCGATACGGCGCAAAAAATGCATCATCAATACGGTCGCCAATCCGCACCGGCTCACGGAAATCCATCGGCGTTCCCTCCACCGGCAACACCTCACCCGTAGGCGTCAGCTCCTCATCGTACGGAATATACGCATCGGCAAAAACCTGCAGCGTATGGTCGTAAATCGTTCCGTGGCCCTCGCCCGCAAGATTGAAATAGGCGTGGTTGGTGAGATTGACAATGGTCGTCTTGTCGGTGCGAGCCTCGTAGTCGATATGCAACGCTTGGTCGCGCGAAAGCGAATAGGTGACATAGACATCGACCGTGCCCGGATAGCCCTCCTCGCCATCCACCGAGCGGTAATGAAGGCGTAGGCTATGCACATCCTGTCCGACCACATCCCAAACCTTGTCGTTAAAGCCGTGCGCACCGCCATGCACCGAATGCGGCGCCGCATTCGGCGTGACATGGTACTCCGTGCCTTCGAGCGTGAAACGAGCATTCGAGATACGACCCGCACAGCGGCCGTTGATGCCGTTGAAATAGACCTCCTGCTTGAGCCACTCGTCGAGCGTGGAAAATCCCAAAACGATATCTCGCTTGCGCCCATCGTGGTCGGCCACGATCCAACTGACGATTTTGGCACCGTAGTTGGTGATGTGCATCTGAATACCGCGCCCGTAGATCGTATAAAGGCGAACGGGCTTGTTTTGAACCATTTGACGGAAAGAATTGTGAATAACCATAGAGAACAAAGGATTAAAAAGTGGAAAAGTAAGATAGCGAATAAAACGCGTGGGATATTTAGCGGGCGTATTTGGCGACGATGGCGTCCATCTCACCGCTGAGGCGAGATTGCTCCAAGAAGAGGCGGAACTGGGCACGGGTGCGCACCAAATTGTGCTCCGGATAGAGAATCTTGTAGTAGGTGTCGCCATTGAGGTAGTCGGTGAAGAAACGAACGGCCTGCATATAGCTCAACAGGCGGCAACCGAACGGCAAGAGGCTCCGCTCCAAATCGGTGAGGAACGTCGCCTCGCTGAGATAGCCGCGCGTATAGGACTCGAAGATAGCCATATCGACTCCGATACGGTTTAGGTTCGGGTCATCTTCGGCACCCGTGTTGGCTGCCGTGCGCATGAAGTCACCAAAATCGCTCAACACAAAGCCCGGCATGACGGTATCGAGATCGACAATACAAAGCGGATTGCCATCGGTATCGAACAACATATTATTGACCTTGGTATCGCAATGGTTGATGTGCTTGGGCAGCTTGCCCGCACGGAAAAGACGCTCGGCATAGCACATCTCGTCGGCATATTGCTCAATATCACGAAGCAAATCTTGCACCGACGCCAAACGACCCGCCCGATTGGCCGCAACCGCCTCGTGCAACTGCTGCAAGCGGAACTCCATATTATGGAAATTGGGAATCGACTCGCACAACTCGGAGAAAGGCAAATCGGACAGCTGGCACTGGAAACGGCCAAAAGCACGGCCCGCCAACTCCGCCGACTCGGGCGTAACCTTCTCCTGCGAAGTGGCATTCTCGATACGGACATAGACCCGCCAATAGTCGCCCTCCGGCGTGCGGTAGTAGAGCTTACCGTCCTTGGCGGGAATCAGGCGCAAGACCTTACGGTCGATATCGGTCTCGCCGGCGGCAATGAGCTTTTGGCGGATATGGTCGGTGACGCGCGCGATATTCTGCTGCAGGCCCTCCACATTCTCGAAAATATGGTGATTGATACGCTGCAGGAAATACGACGTCTCGCCACGCTGCTTGGCGGGAACGATGAAACTGTCGTTGATAAAACCGATTTTGAGCGGCTGAGGCTCGCCCACCTCGTTGGGAATGGCGAACTGCGATAGGATGTGATTCATAACAGAATTCCTCTCAAAAAAAATGAAATGATATAGGTATTAGATAAAATTAGGAGTGCCGATTAGTCCTCCGGGATATGATACTGCACGAACGCTTCGATGGCCTCGTAGTTGGCAAGACCCAAGCGTGCATAGAGCTCCGCCGTGGCGTGGTTGCGGTCCTCCGCACGCTGCCAAAAGAGGCGCTCGTCGTTGCCCAAGAAAGGCGCTGACTCCATCTGCGACTGGTGCTTGAGAATGGTATTGCGCTTGAAACGCAGCTCCTCGGGCGACATAGGCACCGCCATCTCGATGAGATCGACTTCCCACTCCATCCATGCGCCGCGGTACATCCAAATACGGCAGTCACGCAGCCACGGCTCGGTGTCTTTCAGCTCGTCAATAGCCGCCAAAACCGCGTCGAGGCAGACCTTGTGGGTGCCGTGCGGGTCCGCCAAATCGCCGGCGACAAACATCTCGTGAGGATGGATGCGAATCAACAAATCTTTGACAATATCCACATCGCGCTGGCTGAGATCGCCTTTCTTGATAGTGCCCGTCTCGTAGAACGGCAAATTGAGGAAATGGATATGGTCGGTGGGCAGGCCCATGTGGCGGCAAGCTGCGGTTGCCTCGCCACGGCGGATGAGCGCCTTGAGATCGAGAATCTCGCGCGTGTCTTGGTCGCCCGTCTTCTCGGCCTGCAGGAAATGGATGTACTCCTGATACTTCTGCTCGATAAGCTGCTCGCGCATAGGGTGGAGCTGTTGGAATCCGCGGATGAAATCCATGAAGCGCACCACCTCGTCGTCGCAGACGGCTATGCAGCCGCTCGTCTCGTAAGCGATATGGACATTGTGGCCCTGCTTGATAAGACGGGCAAAGGTACCGCCCATCGAGATGACATCATCGTCGGGGTGCGGGGAGAAGATAAGGACATCCTTCGGGAATGGTTCGGCACGCTCGGGGCGATCGGTGTCGTCGGCGTTGGGTTTTCCGCCGGGCCAACCCGTGATGGTATGCTGCAAATCGTTAAAAATTTTGATATTGCAATTGTAAGCCGATCCGTGAATGGTAATCAGCTCGCTCAGGCCATAGTCGTTGTAGTCGCGGTTGGTGAGCTTGAGAATCGGCTTGCCCGTCTGCTGGCAGAGCCAAACGATGGCGCGACGGGTGAGCTGATTGTCCCACTCGCACGAGGTGACAAGCCACGGATGGTGGATACGCGTGAGCTGGGTGGCGGCACTCAGATCGCAGATGACGCGCGCATTGGAATGGAGCTGGAGCGCCGAAGCGGGGCAAGCGGTATTGAGCTCGTCCTCGACCGCTGCACGGATGCAGTTGGATTTATGCTCGCCCCACGCCACGAGGACAATCTCTTTGGCACGCAAAATGGTGCCGATACCCATTGTGATAGCGCTGGGCGGCACCTGCTCGAGCGTGCCGAAGAGGCTCTTGGCCTCATCCTTGGAGATGCTATCCAAAACGACAAGACGCGTGATGCTCGACATAGATGTGCCCGGCTCGTTGAAACCGATGTTGCCGCTGCGGCCGATACCGAGCAGCTGGAAATCGACGCCGCCCAACTCCTGAATCTTGCGCTCGCTTCGAGCCATCATCGGGATGAGGTCGCGGCGGTCCATCGTGCCGTCGAAGGTGTAAATATTTTCGGGGCGGATATCGACGCGGTCGATCAACTGCTCACGCAGCTGGCCATAGCAGCCCTGCGTGACGCTCTGCAACGGATAGTACTCAAAAAGATTGAACAAAACGACGTTGCGGAACGAGAGCGCCTCCTCGTCGTGCATGCGCACCAACTCGGCAAAAATATCGGTCATGCTGCGGCCGCAGACCAAAGAAAGGACAAATTTCTCGCCCTCCGCCTGACGCTTACGGATACGGTCGGCTATCGTTCGAGCCACCTCGATGGCGCCCTGCTTGGCCGTCTCGAACAGCGTGGTGGGGACCTTCTCCATACGACTGATACGACTCAGCTCGATGACATCGTCGGTCTGATACAGTTTGGGAGACACTCTGGAGAGAGAAATCTGAGAAGAAAGATTGTTTTTCATTTTATAAGGTGTTTTACGGATTTCGATAAATGGCGCGGAGCGAACGGTCTTGGTAATACCGAAGCTCGCGGATTTTGCGCAAAGCGAGCGTGCGAGAGGGTACGGATTGCATTCGGCCGACCCCGAACGGCGGAAGATTCGCTTTGCTTGCAAAGGTATATTTTTTTGCGGGAATGTACAAATAATCAGACACTTATTTGCTGTTCTACAACATATAGTGTACGATTTTACACCCTATCGGGACAAAAGTGGAACCAAATATTTGTGCGTAACGATGGGGAGAGTTTGGAAAATAAGCGTAAAAGCAGTAACTTTGCACGAACATTGAAACTGAGGCGAAGACACATGAAAAAACACACAATTTTTACACTATTAGTAAGCGGACTGCTCCTCCAAACGCTGCAAGCCGAAGAACGCAATCTGCTGAGCGGGAACTACACCGAACGGCAGGTGAGCGAATGGATAGTGCGCGACCAAAAATGGGTGGATTATCCCGATTACACCGACCGAAACGGCTGGGACAGCCTGACAGGCGAGAACAAGCAATGGCTGATAGAACGAGGCGAGAAACGGCTGAAGTATGAATGGAAAATGAACGTCGCCACCGACTACCTGACCTACGAGCGCACCGGCGACCGACAAGCCATGCAAAGCAAACAGACCGCCAACAACAATGCGCTAAGCGACCTTGTGCTGGCAGAGTTAGCCGAAGGTAAAGGGCGATTTATTGATCAGATAATCAACGGCGTATGGATGGAATGCGAGCGTACCTCTTGGGTTCTTTCGGCCCACCTGCACCGACAAGACGACGGGCGAAACTTTCCGAACCACACCGACCAAATAATCGACCTCGGCAGCGGAGAGATAGGCGCATTCTTGGCTTGGACGTACTATTTTCTACACGAAGAATTTGACAAAGTGAATCCCGTGATTGCGCAACGGCTGCAAGAAGAGCTGCACAACCGAATCACCGTTCCGTATCTGAAACGACAACACGAATGGTGGCTCGCACTCCGGAAAAATCCCGATGGAATCGTGAATAATTGGAATCCGTGGTGCAACTGCAACGTGCTGCAAGTGGTGATGCTGACCGAGCAAGACCCGCTGACGGTGGACAGCTGCGTATGGCAAAGTATGCGGAGCGTGGATCAGTTTATCAACTACACCAAAGCCGACGGCGCCTGCGAAGAGGGACCGAGCTACTGGGGACATGCGGCGGGAAAGCTGTACGACTACCTGAGCGTGCTCGACAAGATAAGCGGCGGGCACATTTCGCTATTCGACCAAGCGGAGATACGCGCACGAGGAGAGTACTTGGTTCGGGCCTACATTGGGAACGGCTGGGTGGTGAATTTTGCCGATGCGACCGCGCGTTTTGACGATAATATATCGACGCTGCTATACCGCTACGGGGAGGCCGTCGGAAGCCAAGACATGCAACAGCTGGCCGCGCTGCTCGCCCACCAACGCAAGCATATCATAACGGGCGGAACGGACCTGTACCGCTCATTAGAAGGGCTGAAAGCGTATCCGAAAATAATGGCCACGGAAGGCCGGCTATCGACACAAGCCTACACGTGGTATCCCGAAACGGAGGTGTGCATCTACCGTCGAGGCGGGTGGCTGCTCGCCGCCAAAGGCGGACACAACAACGAAAGCCACAACCATAACGACATAGGGACCTGCCTGCTATACAAAGACCAACAGCCCGTGCTGATAGACGCCGGCGTAGGCACCTACACCAAGCAGACCTTCAGCGACGAACGATACCAAATATGGTCGATGCAATCGGGATTTCATAACCTGCCCGTGCTGAACGGATACGACCAAAAGGAGGGGAAGACGTATCGGGCGGTGTCCGCCAAGACCAACCCGAGGCGATACAGCGTGGCGATAGATGTTGCTTCAGCGTACCCTCGGGAAGCCGGGGTGAAAAAATGGATTCGGAGCTATGAACTGACGGCAAAAGGACTGACCATAAAAAATGACGGCACATTCGAGAGCCTGCCTACGACGCCCGTGGTGGAGCACCTGATGGTATGGGGCGAGGCTACGATAACCGACGCCGGCACAATACGACTCGAAAGCCAAGGCAAGACCTACACCATCCGACACGACCGAGAGGACGAAGTGAAGATAGAAAACATCGAACTGAACGACCCGCGCATGACCAAAGTGTGGGGCGAAAAAATAACACGAATCACCTTACAACAAAAAAACAAAACGCTATGCCCAAAATACACCATCACTATTCAGTAAAATACATCGCCACGAGCGGACTGATGCTGCTGTCGGCTTTAGCCATGGCGTCACCGAAAAAAGCAACGGCGGGGAGCCAACGGAAACATCCGAACGTGCTCTACGTGTTCCCCGACCAATTTCGCAACTCGGCCATGGGATTCTGGCGGGACAGCCTCTATCGGCAACACGTGGGCTGGCAAGGCGACCCCGTGCACACGCCCAACTTGGATCGGTTTGCGGACCAATCGGTGGTATTCAGCCGCGCGCTGAGCAACTGCCCCATAAGCAGCGCCCACCGTGGTATGCTACTGACCGGGCTCTACCCCAACAAGAGCGGCGTATCGCTCAACTGCAACGCCACACGGCCCATCTCCGACCTGCGCGACGACCTCTGCTGCATTAGCGATATATTTCACAACGCCGGCTATCAGTGCGCCTACATCGGCAAACTGCATGCTAACTTCCCGACCCGAAACAACCCGCAAAAACCCGGTGAATTCGTGAATAATGACGATCCGTGTTGGGATGCGTACACGCCGAAAGAGAAACGACACGGATTCGACTATTGGTACAGCTACGGGACATTCGACGAGCACAAGAATCCGCACTATTGGGACAGCGAAGGGAACTACCATGAGCCGCACGAGTACTCGCCCAAGCACGAGGCGGACAAAGCGATAGAGTACCTTCGGGAGCACCAAGGCGATGCGGCACCGTTTTTTATGATGGTGGGCATGAATCCGCCGCACAGCCCCTACCGCAGCCTCAGCGACTGTATGGAGGAGGATTATAATTTATACAAAGATGTACCCATCGACTCGCTGCTCGTGCGCCCGAATCTAAATCCCGCGCTGGCGGACAAGATGGCGAGCGCTCCGTACTATTTTGCCAATGTTACGGGCGTGGATAGGGAATTCGGGCGGATACTGGCGGCGTTGGATTCGCTCGGACTGAGCGAGAACACGATTGTGGTATTCGCAAGCGACCACGGCGAGACAATGTGCAGCCACGTACGCGACCCGAAAAATACCGTCTATACCGAATCGATGAACATTCCGTTTATCGTACGATACCCCAAAAAGTTGGCGCCCGCCGTATCGGACAACATGCTGTCGGCCATCGATATCATGCCCACCGTTGTGGGACTGGCGGGGCTTGAAAAGATGCTGCCCGACTCGCTGCCCGGATACAACTGGGCGGGGAAATGTCCGCAGAAACGAATGACCAAGGCGGGCAAAGATGCGCCTAAGGCTGTCCTCTATCTGCAAAATGTGGACGGAAACAAGGATGCAGACGGAAATGTAACGAGCTATTTTGCCCGCTGCCGAGGCGTAGTAAGCGAACGCTACACGCTGAGCTTCACGATAAACAAAAAGGGGAAGGTGAAAGAAGTGCTGTTCTTCGACAACCTGAATGACCCGTATCAGATGCAGAACCTCGATGTCAAGGCGCACAAAGAGGTGGTAGAAGGGCTGCTACAGGAGATGGACAGGCTGTTACAGGAGGCCGGCGACCCGTGGTATACGGAACACACGCTCGACTCGATACGGGAACAAATAGGAATGTAAGGCGTTGGTTCGGGAGTGGTTCGGGAAACAGTGCGGGAATGGTTCGGGAAAGCGTGCGGGAGCGGTTCGGGAAATTGTTCGGGAAAGCGAGCGATAGACGAGGAATTTTACGAGCGGTCGAACAGCTACAAACGGAGATGCTATTGGGAGATGCTATTAGCGATGTGACGGGGAGAAATTGAGTGGATTTTGTGGAAAAAACAAGCGAATGTTGCTCGGTTGGACAAAAAATTGTATCTTTGCGCTCGTATAATGGCTATCTGCGTCAGCAAGGAAGC
>CAVHGD010000001.1:32387-37419 GCA_963635385.1 Dialister sp. CAG:486
ACGCAACAGGCGTTCGCCTACAAGCGACCCGTGACGGTGAAACATCTGCTCGGACTCTACGTGGAGGGCGGCGAATGGTCGCTACTGCCCTACGACAGCAAACTGAACTCAAGCATGGGCGCCGCCGGCGCATTGGGATTCGCCTACGACCTGCAAGCCGGGCATTTTATCCTAAACACCGGCGTGGGCGTGAACTACGGTGCCACCTATTTCGGCATTGACGACTGGAACACCACCCTCGCCGACCAAACCGACAAAGAGGGCGACACCTTCGACTACATTTACAAACTGCACGCTCGGCAGGATGCGTACTCGAACCTCGCCGTGCAAGTCCCGCTGCTCTTGGGCGGACAATACAAGCGATTCTACGCACTGGCCGGTGTCAAATTCACGTACAACGCCATGACACGCACCTCGACCGTTGCCGACCTGAACACCGTCGGGCGATACTACGGAATAGATGCATCAGGAAAGAAAACCGCCATGTTTGACGATTTTACAAACATGCCGGAATACCAATTCTACGAAAATTATTCGCTGAAACAAAAGGCAAAAAGCAGCTTCAACGTGGATCTGGACGTGTCGGTCGAGATAGGCGCACGCCTCGGATTTATGACCGACGACACAGGATACGACGTGCCGAAAAGCCGGACACAATATCGGCTCGCCCTATTTGCCGACTACGGCCTGTTGGACCTGCACACCGCCGGCGACAAAGCGCTAATCACCACACCGAGCACCTACAACGCCGATGATATGCTGTCGGGCATCCAGACAAACGACATCCTCTCCACCACGAAAGCGGCGGGGTCGGTGAAAAATCTGTTTATCGGGGTGAAATTTACGATACTCTTTGAGCTGCCGCAAAGCGGAACCTGCTTGATGTGCCGCGACGGCTATCGCAGCTCAGCCAAGCATAGAAAAGGAGGAGGAAAGATAGAGCTGTAACTGCTCCTCGGTGATGACCTCGATCATCTCGCCGCGCGCCACCGAGATCTTGCCCGTCTCCTCCGACACCACGATAGCCGTGGCATCCGTCTTCTCGGTAAGACCCAACGCCGCACGATGGCGAAGACCGTAATGCAACGGGATATTCTGGTTTTTGGACACGGGAAGAATGCAGGCGGCGCTATTCAGGCGACCGTCTTTCAAAATCAACGCCCCGTCGTGTAGCGGGGTATTCTTAAAAAATATATTCTCAATCAGACGAGCCGACACACGCGCATCGATGCGCTCGCCGGTATCGATGAATTCGGACAAATCTTGCTTGCCCGCCAAGACAATGAGCGCACCCGTTTTGGACTGCGAGAGGTGTCGGCACGCCGTGGTAATCTGGCGAATCAGCTCGTCAGCCTTGCTCGCCCGCTCCTGACGCGTGAGCAAATGGAATGTGCTAAAGCGAGCACCGATACGATAGAAGAAGGCTCGGATTTCCTCTTGGAAAATAACGATAAGCGCAATGGCGCCCACACTGATGATACGGTCGAAAATAGCTCCCGTCAAATCGAGCTGAAGCACGAAGCTGACCAAGAACCAGACGGCCACAAAGGCCAAAATTCCCCAAAACAGATTGCCGGCACCGGAGCGGCGCAGCAGACGAAAGGTCTCATAGAGAAGGACTGCCACCAACAAGATATCTATGGCGTCCTTAAATCCAAATTCAAATGCCATCAGGATTGGTATTTATGCACATTCATATATATAGCCACCGCCTCGACCGCTGCGCGGACATCATGCACCCGCAAAATGGCCGCCCCCTCGGACAAAGCCACCATATTGGCGGCCGTGGTGGCATTAAGGGCATGCTCTTGGTCGGTATTCAACAACCGATAGAGCATCGACTTGCGGGAAAGGCCCGCCAACAAAGGTTTGCCTAAGACCTGCAACTCGTGCATGCGGGCAAGCAGCTCGTAATTCTGCTCGAGCGTCTTGGCAAAACCGAAGCCCGGATCGACGATGATATCGCGCACCCCCTTGCGCTGTAAGGTGTCGATACGCTCGGCAAAATAGGCAAGGATATCGGCCATCAAGTTGGCATAGTCGGTATGCTGCTGCATCGTTTGGGGCGTACCCTGCATGTGCATGAGTATGTAAGGCACTCGTAAGGCAGCCACCGTATCGAACATGGCGGGATCTAACGCACCACCGGAGATGTCGTTGACGATATGGACACCGGCATCCTGCACGGCTCGGCGGGCGACCTCGGCACGAAACGTGTCGACCGAAAGAGTTGCTTCGGGGAAGGTTCGGGAAATGGCCGTGGCCGCCATACTCACACGCTGCCACTCCTCCTCCATACCCACCTCGGGCGCACCCGGGCGCGTGGAATAGCCCCCGATATCCAAAATCTCCGCCCCATCCGACAACGCACGCTCCGCCGCACGCAGCACCATCGACTCGTCGGTGAGGCGCGTGGAAGGTACAAAGCTATCGGGCGTGGCGTTCAGAATCGCCATGACAACGGGCCGCTCCCAACAACGGAGTTGCCCGCCAATATTCAACGCTAACGTTTGCATATCTACAGCTCCCAAATTTGCATTACAAAAAAACGGTTGCGATACGAATATCGCTTGACAAAGCACAAAGGTACAAAAAACGCGCCGAAAAAATAGCATAAAAAGCGAAAAGTGCGTATAGTTTCTTTCGTTTTTTGTGCAAATAGCACTTTTTAGGTGTTTTTTATCGTGCTTTTGTTGGTTGAAACGACTTTTTTTTGTAACTTTGCGGGCTGAAATCGGAGTGTGCCTTGCAAGAGGGCGAAAAAATCGTACGGCGAGGCGGAAAAACTGCGAAAATTTTACGCCGAAACGGCGGTAAATAGAAAAAGGCGGTAAATAGATACAGAACACGCCGGACACGGCGAAAAAACATAGAAATAAACCCATTCATATATGATGAACAAAGCATTTAAGAGTCTGTTGTTAGCTTCGGTGGTAGTGCTGGGAGCCTGCAACTCGAGAGAGTTGAATACCAAAGTATCCAACACAACGGGTTGGAACTACTACGATGTGAAGACAACCAATTTTGAGGCACAAGAGGGAGTAGGAAACGTGAATCCTACCGGAATGGTCGCCATCCAAGGCGGTACATTCACGATAGGCGAGACCGACGAGTTCCTGACCGCCCCGCGTAACAACGCCAACCGCGCACTGACCGTAAGCTCATTCTATATGGACAAATACGAGGTGACCAACCTGAACTGGAACGAATACCTGCACTGGCTCGAGATAGTGTACGGCGCAACCGCTCCGGAGCTGATTGAGAAAGCACGCCCCGACCACACCGTATGGCGTGAGGATTTGGCATACAACGACCCCTACGAGGACAACTATTTTACGCACCCCGCTTTCTCGTTCTACCCCGTGGTGGGTGTGACATGGGAACAAGCCATGGCCTACTGCCAATGGCGTACCGACCGTGTCAATGAGCTGGCATTGGTAAAAGCCGGCGCGATAGTGGTGCCCCCGTTTGCTGACCTGCAGCCGACCGACGACGAGGCCTACAAAGATGAATGGGAGACCGCAACCGGCTACGAAATGGATTCGTACGAGGAAGAAAGCCCCGAAGACCCCGAACAGACTATCACCATGTACCGTCCGTCGTACGAATACATCCGCGATAAGTTTGTATTCAACACCGACAAATACCTGCTGGACGACACCTACAACCCCGAATACGGCAAGAAACCGCGCTACGACTCGTACGGCGTGGAGCGTAAAGTGAACCTCGCCGACGGTATTTTCGTGACCGGATACCGTCTGCCGACCGAGGCGGAATGGGAGTTTGCGGCTTACGCACCGATTGCCGGCGAAGACGGACTGACCATAGAAGGCAAGATCTATCCGTGGTCGGGCTATCATCCGCGCGACCTGAGCAAGAAAAATGCCGGACAGATGCAAGCCAACTTCGTTCGTGGGCGAGGCGACATGATGGGCGTGAGCGGCGCACTGAACGACCGCTACGTGATAACCGCACCGGTAGATGCGTTCGCACCGAACGATTTCGGACTGTACAACATGGCCGGCAACGTGAACGAATGGGTGCTCGACGTATATCGTGAGACAAGCTTCCAAGAGATGTCGGAATACAACTCATTCCGTGGTAACATCTACACCACGCCCGTACTCGACGAGAACGGCAAGTATCAAATCGACTCACTGGGCTGCATAAAGATGACCTATCGCGGCTCTGACGACCGTCGTGACGTGAAAGACGGCGATTTCGCTTCGCTGATCAACACCGACTATCCGTTAGACACCGTGGGCGTGGAGAATCTGAGCGAAGTGAAAACCGACCCGACCGATATCTTGGCTCCGCGCATCACCAAGAACACGCGTGTATACAAGGGCGGCTCGTGGGCAGACCGCATCTACTGGCTCAACCCGTCGACCCGTCGCTACTTAGACCAAGACAAATGCTCGGACAAGATTGGTTTCCGCTGCGCTATGTCGACGCTGGGCGACCAAATCCCGGGCACACCGCGTAAATAAAACCCTAAGCGCCGCATAATCCGTTCGATTTGTGCGGCGCTTTGCTACAGAACAAACCGAAAAAAATATACCCATTATGAACAACCCAACCAATCTGCGCTACACGAGCGACCACGAATGGATCCGTGTAGAAGGCCAAGAGGCTTATGTAGGTATTACCGACTACGCACAATCGGAATTAGGCGAAATAGTCTTTGTTGACGTTCCCACCGTCGGAGAAGAAGTGGCAAAAGATGAGACCTTCGGCTCGATAGAGGCCGTAAAAACCGTTTCGGACCTAAATCTGCCCGTGACCGGCGAAGTGCTGGAATTCAACGAGACACTGAACGACCAACCCGAATTGGTCAACAACGACCCGTACGGCGAGGGATGGATCGTGAAAATCGCCATCAAAGATGCCGCTGAATTGGACAGCCTGCTCGATGCGGCCGCCTACGAGGCTACAATAGGATAATAGATTGATTATCTGCTACATAGCGGATAGGATACATAACGGAAAGTTCTGCTCGAGAAGGGCAGGACTTTTTTTTGTAGGAGGGGGA
>CAVHGD010000001.1:37997-41783 GCA_963635385.1 Dialister sp. CAG:486
TGACCCAAGACCAATTTGAGATTGTCGGGCGTCATATAGTCCCCCGTGCGAGTGGTCTTTTCGAAATCGGAATAGGTCAAATCGAACGTCGTACCATAGCAGTGGCACGATGTTGTTACAGAATTGATATTGCCGCTCTTCTGCAGGCGGCGCACATCGTCCTCCGTGCGCAACACGCTGCTGACATGGAAACGATAGTGCGGCAAGCCGTTACGCGCCAAGATATCGGCAAAGCCCTCCCCGATTCGTTCCAACTCATCGGCTGCATACGGCACGAGATAGGGAATGGAGTGCGTCAGGTCGTCAACCACATAATTGTCCGTGGAGCGTATCTCGCGCAAGTGGCGACGGCGGTGCTGAGCCGCCTCACGGTCTTTGAGAGGCGCATCCAAACCTCCCGCCTGCGCCGCCCGAATCTGCCGAGCCTGATTGTCATTAAAACGTTGCTTATAACTGAACGTGCGCCCGGGATAAGACACTAAACGACTGTCTTCCACCGGCTTAGCACTCTTGCCACCGCAGGAAGACAACACGCAGAGGCACAGAAAAAGCCCTACCCACAGTGCAGTATGGGTAGGGCCTGTAAATCGGTTCGGCATCAGATGCTCCATTCGAAGCCGTCTTTGGTATCCTTGATAGAGAAGCCCAACTCGGTCAGGCTGTTGCGAATACGGTCGCTCGTGGCCCAGTCCTTTTGGCGCTTGGCGTCCAAGCGGATACCGAGCAGCAAATCAATCGCGCCGTAGAACGCTGCCGCGTGCTGATTGCCTGCGCCCGCCTCCTCGAAACGCAGCCCGAGTATAGTAACGGCGTAGTCTTTCCACACCGACTGCAACTCGTCCAAATCCGCCTTGGAGATAGTCCCCTTGCCGTCGAACACGGTGTTGATGGCCCGAGCGGAATCAAAAAGCGCCGAGATGACCATCGGTGAGTTGAGATCGTCGTCCATAGCCTCAGCGCAGCGGGCACGCAGACCGGCTGTCTCGACGGTGCTCTGCTCCGCCGGCGCGAGCTTCATCAGGCGGGTATAGGCCTCCTGCATGCGGGCAAAGCCCTTCTCGGCTGCCTCCAACGCCTCGCTGGAGAAATCGACCGTCGAGCGGTAGTGCGCCATGAGGATGAAGAAGCGAATGGTCATCGGCGAGAACGGCTGCGTGAGCAACGGGTGGTCGCCTCGGAAGAACTGCTCGAGCGTAATGAAGTTGTTATAGGACTTACCCATCTTCTTGCCCGCAATGGTAATCATATTGTTGTGCATCCAATAGCGCACCGTCTCATGCCCAAGCGCTGCGCACGACTGGGCAATCTCCGCCTCGTGGTGCGGGAACATCAGGTCCATGCCGCCGCCGTGGATATCGAACTCCTCGCCGAGATATTTCGTCCCCATAGCCGAGCACTCCATGTGCCAACCGGGGAAACCCTCGGACCACGGACTCGGCCAGTGCATGATATGCTCCGGCGCGGCTTTCTTCCACAAAGCGAAGTCGTAACTGTGCTTCTTCTCCGCCTGCCCGTCGAGCTCGCGGGTATCGGTCTTGATGTCCTCCAAGTTGCGCCCCGACAGCTTTCCGTACGGGAAATCGTGCGCATACTTCTCCACATCCATATAGACACTGCCGTTGCTGATATAGGCATAGCCGTGCGCAAGAATCTTCTCGACAAAAGCTATCTGCTCGATGATGTGGCCGCTGGCGTGCGGCTCGATAGACGGCGGCAGGACATTGAGCAGCTCCATGTCGTGGTGGTAGCGGTTGGTATAGTACTGCGCCACCTCCATCGGCTCCAACTGCTCGAGGCGTGCCTTCTTCGCTATCTTGTCCTCGCCCTCGTCGGCATCGTGCTCCAAATGGCCCACATCGGTGATGTTACGCACATAGCGCACCTTGTAGCCAAGGTACTGCAAATAACGAAACAAGAGGTCGAAGGTAATCGCCGGACGCGCGTGCCCGAGGTGGGCATCGCCATAGACGGTGGGGCCGCACACATACATCCCGACACGCCCCTCGTGGAGCGGGCGGAAATACTCTTTCTGACGGCTGAGTGTATTATAAATCTGCAACATATATAATTAGGGGACTCTACACGCCCCGTTTAACCTATTCGGATAATGACAAACCGCTGCGGGTTCGATTACAGCATATTCGGGTCGAGGTTATTGCGCTCAATATCACGGAAATAGCGGAACGTGCCGACTTTCAGCTCGTCACAAGCCGCCTCGTCGCAGACGATGATTCCGTGTTGGTGCATCTGCAACGCCGAGACCGTCCACATGTGGGAAATCGGCTCTTCGATAGCGTGCTGCAGCGCCCGCGCCTTGTTATGCCCGTTGACCATAATCAGCACCTCCTGCGCGTCCATTATCGTCCCGACGCCCACCGTCAGTGCCGTCTTGGGCACCTTGTTGACATCATTATCAAAGAAACGCGAATTGGCGATAATGGTGTCGGTGGTCAGTTCCTTCTTGCGAGTGCGGCTGGCGAGCGATGACCCCGGCTCGTTGAATGCGATGTGCCCATCGGGTCCGATACCGCCCAAGAACAAGTGAATTCCGCCGTAGTCCTTGATTTTCTGCTCGTAACGAGCGCACTCCGCCTGCAGGTCCGCCGCATTGCCGTTGAGGATATTCACATTCTCCTTGCGGATGTCGATATGCGAGAAGAAGTTGTTCCACATAAAACTATGGTAACTCTCCGGATGGTCTTCCGGCAGCCCCACATACTCGTCCATATTGAACGTAACGACATTGCGGAACGACACTTTGCCCGCCTCGTAGAGCGCAATCAGGTGGCGGTACATGCCCAGCGGCGAAGAGCCGGTCGGCAGCCCGAGCACAAAAGGTGTGCCCTCCTTGGGCGCAAATTCGTTAATACGCTTTGCCACATAATTCGCCGCCCATTGGCTGAGCAGGTCGTAGTTGGGTTGAATAATTACACGCATGGTGGTTAGATTTTAGTTGAGTGTTGAGTGTTTAGAGTTGAGAGAAGTTGATAGTAGTGAGTTATAGATAGATTTATTTACTCAAAATCGCTTCTATCTCCTCCTCCGACGGGTTGCGGGCCACAATCGTACCCGTAGCGTCGATAAGAATGGTGGTCGGGATAGCCCGTATGCCATAGACATCGCACGGATTATACGGCTCCTCACGCAGGTCGCGAATCTGCAGCCACGGCAGTTGCTCATCGGCTACCGCTTGCTGCCAAGCCACCGAGTCACGGTCGCAGCTAATGCCGAGTATCTGCAGTTTGCCTGCCGGCTGCGCCTCGTAAATCGTTTTCAGCACCGGCAGCAGTTGGCGGCACGGGCGGCACCACGATGCCCAGAAATCGACCAAGACATATTCCGTCTTGCCAACTAACTCGCTGAGTGTCAGCGGTGAACCGTCTGCTTGCAGCGACTGCACATCGGTGTAGGTCTTGCCCGCCGAGGTGGCTTGCTCGATGCAGTAGGTCTGATAGAGTTCCGCCATTGCCTCCGAAGCCTTTTTCTCCTCCGTCATGCTGCCAAAGACGCGGTCTTTCTGCTCGGCGCTCAACATATAATAGATGTCGAGCAGAATCGTGTCGGAGTAAGCGTCTTTCGGGTGGGCGAAATACAAATCGAGCGACTGCACTAAATAGGCATCCACCACCGAGTCAGCCGCCTCGGGATTCACAAATTTAAGCGAGTCGAATTGCGCTTGCGCATTCTCCTCGAGCGTTGTATATTGCTCTTTGAGCGAAATTTTGTTGCACGCCGCGAGCGTAAGCGCAGCCATGGCAACGAGAAGGATTTTTTTCATTATAAGTT
>CAVHGD010000001.1:41832-55467 GCA_963635385.1 Dialister sp. CAG:486
ATTTAGAGAAAAATTAGTCAATTTTCTCCAGCACCATGGCCGAGCGGGCAGGCAGGTAGAGTTTGAGCCAGCCCTTGCCGTCTTGGGCGTAGAGGCCATCGTGTTGCGTCAGATGCTCCACGCTGTCGTCGTTCTGTCCGAAGCCCGCAAACCGATTGGCGTCGGTGTCGAGCAGGACACGGTATTTGCCCTCGGGCGCCAAGAATCCGTAGTCGGCAAACGACTTCTGCCCGTTCCAGTTGAAGACAAACACCAGATTACCACGCCGATACGCCACCACTTGGTCGCCCTCGTTGTCCCAGAGCTTATAGATATAGGGCAGATGCGTGCCGTTCTCGTCCTTCACCTGCGTCAGCTTCCGGCGCAGCAGATGTATCATCTCCTCGTCGAAGCGATTCAGATCGGCGTAGTAGAAGTTCGGGTTATCGACCAAGCTCCACTGACGGCGGGCGTACTTACAGCTCCAGCCGTTCCCCTCGCGCGGGAAATCGATCCACTCGGGGTGGCCGAACTCGTTGCCCATAAAGTTGAGATAGCCGCCATTGATAGTCGAAGCCGTTGCGAGGCGTATCATCTTGTGCAGCGCAATGCCTCTATCCACCATGTAGGTCGAGTGTCCATGCTCGAAATGCCAATACATATCGGCATCTATCAGTCTGAAAATGATAGTCTTATCTCCTACCAAAGCTTGGTCGTGGCTCTCACAGTAGGAAATGGTCTTCTCGTCGTCGCGGCGGTTGGTCATCTCGTAGAGGATATGCCCCGCTTTCCAATCCTCGTCCTTCACCTCCTTGATATATTTTATCCAGAAGTCGGGGATTCCCATCGCCAGCCGATAGTCAAATCCCATGCCGCCGTCTTTCTCGGGGCGTGCCAATCCGGGCATGCCCGACATATCCTCGGCAATGGTGATAGCGTGTTTCTTCACCTCGTGGATGAGCTTGTTCGCCAGCGTCAGATAGCAAATCGCGTCGCCGTCCTCATTGCCGTTGAAATAGCTGTCATAGCCGTTAAAATCCTCGCCCAAGCCGTGGCTCAGATACATCATCGAGGTAACGCCGTCAAACCGGAATCCGTCGAAGTCGTACTCGTCGAGCCAGAACTTGCAGTTCGACAGCAGGAAGTGCAACACCTCCGTCTTGCCGTAATTGAAGCATAGGCTATCCCATGCGGGATGTTCACGGCGTCCGCCCGTGTGGAAATACTGATAGGGCGTGCCGTCGAAGTTTCCAAGCCCCTCCAGCTCGTTCTTCACGGCGTGGGAATGCACGATATCCATTATCACCGCCATGCCGTGCCCATGGATGTCATCTATCAGCGCTTTCAGCTCTTCGGGCGTGCCGAATCGGCTCGAAGCGGCAAAGAAATTCGACACATGATAGCCGAACGAGCCGTAGTAGGGGTGCTCCTGAATGGCCATTATCTGCACGCAGTTGTAGCCAAGCTCAGCGATACGCGGCAGCACATTCGTGCGGAACTCTTCGTAGGAAGCCACTTTCTCCTCCTCCGACGCCATGCCAATGTGGCACTCGTAGATATATAGCCCACCTTTATTGGTTTTCAGCGCATTACGGTGTTTCCATTCGTACGGCTTCAGATTCCACACCTGTGCGGAAAAAATCTTGGTCGTGTCGTCTTGCACCACCCGCGTGGCGTAGCTCGGAATGCGTTCGCCTTGTCCGCCCTCCCACTCTACCAGCAGTTTGTAGAGCTGCTCATGTTTCAGCGCCGAGGCGGGCAGCAGAGCCTCCCAGACGCCGTTCTCCAAAGGCTGCAGACGGTATTTCTCGTCTTTTGCCCAGCCGTTCATATCTCCTATGATGTAGATAGCCGTGGCGTTGGGCGCCCATTCGCGCAGTGCCCATCCCTTCTTGGTGCGATGCAACCCAAAATACAGATAGCCGTCCGCCCAGTCGGACAGCGGTGCGCCACCCGTCAGTTCTTTCTCTCGCCGAACGGCGTACGCATAGCGAGCCTCTATCGCTTTTTCGTAGGGCTGCAAATACGGGTCGGATGCAACCAATCCCAAAGTTTTCTTTTTCATCACAGGAATGTAATTAACAATTAACAATTAATGATTAACATACAGAGTGTGCTATACGCGTAATCGATTGATAATAAACACACTACACTATATTTGCAGAGTAGATAGCGAGACCGCAGGCATAGTGTCTGCGGTCTTGCTCAGCGTTCGAGGCTCAGGCGTTGGCCTTCGTCTTCACAATAATCTTGCGATACTGCTTGCCCGGAGCGATACCCGGTTGGTGTGCATCGGTCGGGAAGAAGACGGCAAAATGCCCGGCAGGCACCACAAACTTCGTGGTTGCCTTGTCGCCGTAGAACTCCACGTCCTTGCCCTCATCGTACTCTTGCGTCACCTCTTGGCAGTCCTCCAACGACTTCCATCCCATCACCTCATCGCCCGTCAGCGGAATTTGAATATCAATATAGTCGTGGTGTGCCTCCATGCGGCATTTTTCCTCGTCTTTACCGTTGAAATCGAGGATATTCACATACAGATCGTTGCCGTCCAAGTGAATTTTGCAGGCAGGGATCTCCTCCAAATCGTTTTCTTTGAAGAACTTCATGAATTGGGCAAAGCCCGGCACACTGTCGAAATACCAATCAGCGTTTTCTAATTTGTCAAGAATCATATTAGGATAATTTGGTTCATATTCGTTCGAGCCGTTGTTTCTCTGCAAACACCCTACTCGAAACCGGTGCAAAGATACACAATAATTTGCACACTTGCAAGATTAGTAGTATTTTTGCAGGCTTTTTGGATATAACCATATAAATAACGTATGAAAAAGATTCTTTTATCGCTTGCAGCCATTACACTTATGACAACCGCATGCACCAAACAACAGAGCACGGGCATTCGCCCCGAGAATCTGGACACCACCGCCGTGGCACAGAACGATTTCTATCAGTTCGCCTGCGGAGGATGGATGAAGAACAACCCGCTCACGGGCGAGTACAGCCGTTTCGGCAGTTTTGATAAATTAGCGTTGCAGAACCTCGAGCAAGTCAACAGCCTGATTCAGGACATCGCAGCCAAGAAGTACACCGAAGGAACTATCGAGCAGAAAATCGGCGACCTCTACAATCAGGCGATGGACACCGCCGCTCGCGACCTGCAGGGCATCGAGCCGCTGCGCAAAACCATCGATGAAATCGAAGGAATTGCCGATCGTTCCGAGTTGAGCGCGCTGCTCGGCAAGTCGCTCGAGTATGGTATTTGGGGCATGTATGTCGATGCCGACGCCATGAATTCGACAATGAATATCCTCAACGAGTATCAGGGCGGCTTTGCGCTCGGCGAGAAGGAGTACTACTTCGATACCGACGAGGCAACGACCCACATCCGCGAGGAGTATCAGAAGCATGTTGCCAACATCTTCCGCCTCTTCGGTTATGCCGATGCCGCCGACCGTGCTGCCACCGTGCTTCGCCTCGAGACCCGCTTGGCAGGCGCAGCGCTCAACAATGTTGAGTTGCGCGACCCGCAGGCCAATTATAATAAGATGAGTATCGCCGACCTGCAGGAGTTGGTTCCGCAGGTGGATTGGGCAGCCTATTTTGCCGCAATGGAAATTCAGCCCGACAGCCTCAGCGTAGGGCAGATTCGCCACTTGCAGGAGGCAGGCAAGCTGCTCGCCGAGGAGAGCCTCGAGGACATCAAGACCCTGTTCTTGTGGCAAGCCTTCGATGGCGCAGCCAGCTACCTGACCACCGAGATTTACAACGAAAACTTCAATTTCTACGGCAAGGTGCTCTCCGGTCGTGAGGAGCCGAGTCCGCTTTGGAAGCGTGCCGTCGGTATCGTCAACGGCACCATGGGCGAGGCAGTCGGCCAGATGTATGTCAAGAAATACTTCCCCGAGGAGAACAAGGAGCGTATGTTGGCGCTTGTCAAGAACCTGCAACACGCCTTGGGCGAGCGTATCGAGGCGCTCACTTGGATGTCCGACACCACCAAAGCGCGTGCTATCGAGAAGCTGAATGCCATCACCATCAAGATCGGCTACCCCGATACATGGCGCGACTATACCGACCTGCACATCAGCGCATCCGTTCCGTATTATGAGAACCTGCAGCGTGTGTCAAAGTTTGCGCAGGACTACAGCCTCAGCTACCTTGGCAAGCCCGTAGATAAAACCAAGTGGTACATGACGCCGCAAACCGTCAATGCCTACTACAACCCCTCCAGCAACGAGATTTGCTTCCCCGCAGGTATTCTGCAATATCCGTTCTTCGATATGTCGGCGGACGATGCGTTCAACTATGGCGCCATCGGTGTCGTTATCGGACACGAGATGACGCACGGCTTCGACGACCAAGGCTGCCAGTACGACAAGGACGGCAACCTGAACAATTGGTGGACGGCAGAGGACAAGCAGAACTTCGACGCACGCACCAAGGTCATGGCCGACTATTTCAGCCATATCGAGGTGGCTCCGGGTGTGTTTGGCAACGGTGAATTCACTTTGGGTGAGAACATTGCCGACCACGGCGGATTGCAGATTGCGTTCCAAGCCTTCAAGGAGAACGAGGCAGCCAAACCGGCGGCAGAGCGTCTGCAGACCCGTGACGGATTCACGCCCGAGCAGCGTTTCTTCTTGGCGTATGCCAATGTATGGGCAGCCAATATCCGCCCCGAGGAGATTCTCAACCGTACCAAGTCCGATCCTCACTCGTTGGGTCGTTGGCGTGTGAATGGTGCGCTGCCGCATATCGCTGCGTGGTACGAGGCATGGGGCATCACGGAAGCTTCGCCGCTCTATGTCGCACCCGAAAATCGTGTATCGATTTGGTAATCAACAACTTACTATTTCCCATTGCCCGCCCCGAGCGCGCAATGGGAAATAGTATTTTCATTCGCTAACTTTTCATAGCCGCAGGCGGCCAAACCCTTTCGAGGAACGGCCCGGTTCCCAATAGCCGAACTGCTCCGACAGCCGCAGGCGGTTCAATAGCAAACATTTACAAACAATGATCAAGCATATCGTTTTCTTCCGCTTGCAGGATGAAGCGGAAGGGCATACCAAACAGGAGAATGCGCAGATTATCAAAGAGGGTCTGCTTTCTCTCCGTTCCAAGATTGATGTCCTCGTCAGCGAGGAGGTGGGTATCAATATCCCGAACGCCAAGAAGACGGACTATGATGTCTGCCTTATCTGCGAGTTCCGCACATGGGCGGATGTCGATACCTATCAGAACCACCCCGAGCATTTGAAGGTAGCGGGCTATATCGCCAAGGTGCGTTCCGCCCGTGCCGCCGTGGACTACGAATTCTAATCGGCTCTACCCTAAAAATAAAAAAAGCTGCCCAAATCAACCGATTGGGCAGCTTTTTTTATATAGAGTTATGCTATCATTCTTGCTCAATTTTCAGCTCCGGAGCAAGAGTGGATAGTTGTTTTACAAATCGTTCGGTATCTCCCACAGTAAGTCGCTTGTGAGTTCCGTTCGAAAGGGTTAAAATCACATTGTGCAAATCTCTTCGTGAATACCGAATGTGTATGGCTGCAATATCAGAGATACAATATGTCTTAGGACATATTTGAGACAATTCCCATACCCGTAAGCTCTTTTTGTCTACATCAATTTTGACATAAGAAAAGCAGTCAATAATAAAAAACACTCCCATGCATAATCCAAAGACACAAACAGCATTTTCTAATGCCGTCAAATCATGTGTATTTACCAAAATAAAATCGAATAGAGCATATGATAGTACAATAAGAATCCACAATATGATATTATTCAACCAAATAGGTTTAATGAATCCTTTTCTCGAAAAACAATTGTTTGATTTCATACGGCTATAACGAATTAATAGATTATACCTTCAATTTTATTTGATAGACTTTCCTCCTGCACATCATTCTTAGAGCAAGACAAAAAGCTACTGAGACATAGCCCAAGCACCGGCAATAAAGATAAATAATTTCTCATAATAGTAATAATGTTATGATTAATGGTTGTTTTGATTTGAATTCATACAATACGGCCGTAACATTTTGAATTCGACGGCAAAGATACGCAATTTTATTCTAATTACAAAATATTGTTTGCATTTTCCTACGTATAAAGCAAATATCTATCTTTTTGATTGTATAAATATACAAAATATGATATTAAAATTATCATCTATAATTAGAATAAATGATATAATACACACTCATCGTAATCATAATTACAATATCGAACTTTTATAGATAAACATACAATAAAAAGGCTGCCCAAATCAACCGATTGGGCAGCCTTTTTTGTTGTATATTGCGACAAAGTCGCTATTTTTTGCTTCCGTATTGGGCAATTAGTTTGTCCACCACCTCCGGCACACCGACGGACGCTTTGGCTTGGATATGCTCCACACGGTCACGGTAGATACCGAAGTCGGGCGTGTTGGGGTCCACTACAATGATTCTTGCCGTGCGGGGCACATATTCCAGCAGCGAGGCGGCAGGATACACATTCAGGCTCGTGCCTACCACCAGCATCACATCTGCCTGAGCAGCTATCGTGCAGGCGGGCGCAAAGTACGGCACATTTTCGCCGAAGAACACCACATACGGCCGCAGCAGACTGCCGTCAGGATGTCGGTCACCGTAGTGCTGTTCCCATCCCTGCAGCGGCACGGTGGCGGTCTCATTGATGTCCGAGCGCAGTTTCGTTATCTCGCCGTGCAGGTGCAGCACGTTTGTTGCCCCAGCCCGCTCGTGCAGGTCGTCTATATTTTGCGTAATCACCTCTGTATCAAGACATTCCAACTGCAGTCGAGCTATCGCCTCGTGTGCTGCATTGGGATTGGCGGCCAAAATATCTCGCCGCCGCGCATTATAGAAATCCACACAGAGTTGCGGATTTTTCAGCCATGCTTCGTGGGTGCATACATCTTGAATGCGGTAGTTCTCCCATAGCCCGTCAGAGCCGCGAAAAGTCCCTAATCCGCTCTCGGCGCTCACCCCGGCGCCCGTAAAAACAACTATTTTCATACGCGTATAGATGGTTTATTTTTCGCAAAAACGCCTCAAAAAGCGTGCCTATCCTTGCCGTTCAATATGCGCCTGCATGCGTTTGAAATACGGCAGCGTATGTTCAAAATACCTCCGATACCCCTCGCACAGATAGTTTTTCGGTGTTTCGTTTTCCGAAACTGAAGGTGCCTTCCCGCCTTTCGTTCCCACGGCATTCTCCGTTCGAAAACGATTTTTCGGACACTCCCCAAAGCAGAACCGAACGAATTCGCACGCTCTGCAATCGCTCGCCAAGTCGTTCTTCTGTTCTCCAAACGCTTGTAAAACAGGACTATACAGCATATCCCGTAGCGGTGTGGTGAGAATATTTCCTAATCGCTCCGTTGGCGCCACAAAATGGTCGCAGCAGTACACATCGCCGTTGGCTTCCAGCACCGCCGCATTTCCGCACGTCTCGCCAAAGATGCACGAGGGAGGCGGGAAACCCATCAGGAGCGCCAACGTGGTGTCGAACAGCTCGACAAAGGTCCGCCCGATGTCGTGCGCATACCATTCATCGAACACCGCACAGTAGAAATCCCCGAACGCCTCGGGCGACACCGACGAGGGCGTGAGTTGCCCCGACGGCAGCCGTTCCACATTGGGCGCAAACTGCAAATATGGCGTACCCACCGATCGCAGAAAACGATAGACCTGCAGAGGCCGTGCCGCCGTGTAGTCGTTGATCACCGCCAAAATGTTGTAATCCACCCCGTAGCGGTTCAGCCGCTCCACGCCTTCCATTGCCGTGTGAAACGACCCGCCCCCCGCACGGCTCGTGCGATAGTGGTCGTGGCAGTCCTCGTCGCCGTCGAGCGAGATTCCCACCAAGAACTGATTCTCCGCCAAGAACCGGCACCAATCGTCGGTCAGCAGCGTGCCGTTGGTCTGAATCACATTCGTTATCGGATGCCCGTCGGCATACTTCCGTTGCAGCGCCAGCGCCCGCTCATAGAACGAGCGCGGCAGTAACAGCGGCTCGCCTCCGTGCCAGCAGAACGACACCTCCTCGCCCACGGGCGAGAGGCCGATGTACTGCCGAATGTACGCCTCCAGCACCTCGTCGGACATCACGGCTTGCCGCACCACCTCCGCCGTCGGCAGATAGTAGCAGTAGGCGCAACCTAAGTTGCACCGGCTTCCTGTCGGCTTTGCCATCACGTAGCGACGGAGAAAAGGCGAAAAAGCGGCGTCAATCATTGTGTTGGCGGCGGTATTGCGTCGGAGTCTGCCCAAACCGTTCCTTGAAGCAGCGCGCAAAATACTTCGGCGATTGGAATCCCAAGTCGTAGGCTATCTCCGAGATGTTCAGATTCGGCTTGTTGAGCAGCCAATCCGCCGCCGTCTGCAGTCTCCGCTCGGCTATCAGCTGTTGCGGCGTGGTGTCATAAATTTCTCGGAACACCATAAAGAGCCGAGTGCGCCCGACGCCTATCTGTCGGCACAACTGATTGATATCCAGCTCCGAATCGGTCAGGTGCTCAGTCAGATAATGTTCTATCTCCTCCCGCAGGTGGGCGTATTGGTCGCTCGCCTGCTTACGCAGCACTTTCTTCACGCGCCGCTCTTCCAGATACACACCGCCCGCCACGAGGCACGCCGCCAGCGCCACATAGATGATGTACGCCGTCGTGGTGCGATACCACGGCGCTCGCACCACCAGCGTCAGCACCCGTTCCGACAGCACCTTTCCCAATGCCTCGTCGAGCACTTGCAGCCGCAGCCGATTCGCGCCGATGGGCAGGTTCATCAGTCGAAGCGTTCCCGCTTGGTCGGTGAGCGTCTGCCAGAGCCCCTCGTTTCGGTCGTTCTCGATGCAATAGCGCAGCGTGAAATTGTCCGTAAAGAGAAAATCCGTTGCCGCCACATAGTCCAGCGTTAGATTTTTCTGATAGTACGAGAGCGTAATCGTGTCCGTATAGTTTATCGGCCGTGAGAGCACCGAGCGGCGATCGTTGGCGGCACAGGTCTGCTCTACACTGTTGATATAGAGCGAAGTGAGCAGAATATGCGGTTGCGCCACGATGTGGTGCAGGTTTTCCTCTCGGAACGCCACCATGCCGTTCATGCCCGCCAGCCATATCTCGCCCGACCGTGTGGCGCACACGCCGCCGTTGTAGAGCGAAGAGAGCGGCATGTAGGGTCCCGGCGTGTAGTTCGATATATGCAGCGTGGCGGGGTCTATCATGCTGAATCCGTGGGTTGTCACCGCCAGCACGTTTCCCGCGCGGGTCTGTATCAGGTTTCGGATGTAGTTGTTCTGCAGTCCGCCTTGCTCGTGCGAGAGCACCGCCGTCTGTTCCTCAGCGGGCGTATAGACCAGCAGCCCGCTCCCGTCCGTGCCTATCCAGAGCCGATGTTGCGGCCCGAACAGCAGTTTCTCAATGCTCGTGCAGGGCAGCGGTATCGTGCGCACCGCCTGCGTTCGCAGGTCGTAGGCCAACAGTTTCTCACCGCCGAGGTAGAGTGTCTCACCGTCCCGCTCCATCGCCACCACTTTGCGCATCACTTGCGTCAGCGTGTCCGACAGTATGGAGAAGCTTGCCCGCTCCGTATCAAAAGTAAACACACCATTGTGCGTACCCAGCAACAGCGTATCGCCCATCGCCACAATCGCTCGCACGATATGGCTGCCGTATTGTTTGGCGGGCAGCGTATAGTGTGTCATCCTGAGCGTCTGCAGGTCGAGGCAGTAGAGTCCGCCCAAGTGCGTTCCGAGATAGAGTCGGTTGTGCGCGGTGTCAAAATGGTACGATTTTATGTTGGGCGTTTCCCATGTATGCAGCACCTCGCCCGCAGCGGACACTATGTAGAGCCCGCTTCCTTCCGTCATCAGGCAGAACGAGCCGTCGGGCAGTTCCAGTATCGAACTGATTACGGGGAACGGTTCGAGCGGCAGCGAGATGCGCCGATAGAAATCGATCGACGGATTGAAATACGACACGCCGTCGAAATAGGTACCCACCCACAAGTTCTCCACTCGGTCGCCGTATAGCGCCCATACCGATTGCCCTTGCAGATAGCATTCGCCCGTCGTCACGCATTGCAGCCCGACATCCGTGCCGATCCAGAGCTGATGGGCACCGTCTTGATACACAGCCCGCACAAAATCCGACAGCAGTCCCGTATCCGTGCCGTAGTGCTTGAGTCCTGTGGTCGAGAGCGCATAGAGTCCGTTCGCCCAAGTCCCTATCCATAGCGTGTGGGCAGCGTCTTCGTATATCTCCGCCACCTGACTGCCGAGGTCGTAGTGCACCGAGGCGACCGCTGTTTGCCAATTGCTTTCTTTCTCCTCCGCCCCTTCCATGCGCGCGAAGCACAGCAGGTGTCCCCGCTCCGTGCCGACCCACAGTCTTCCGTGGCTCAGCGTCAGGGCGCAGACCCGCCCGCACGAGTCCGGCACGGCGCAGAGCGTGTCCGTCATCCCCGTGGCGGGGGTATAGCGGCAAATATGGTTCCGCACCGACAGCAGCAGTCCGTTGTCGATGGGCATCATCGTTTGCGGACGGTCCGCAGGCGACACTATGCGCGAGAGCGTCGCCGTGTGCAGGTCATAGCAGTTGATGCCCGTCGTGCGGATATAGATTCGCCCCTGCTTGTCCCCGCAGACTTGTTCCACCACGGGCGAGAACAGCGAGCAGCTGTCTTTCGGGTCGGGATTGAGCACCCGCATGGTCGTGCCGTCGTAGCGTGCCAACCCTTGTCGGGTGGCGAACCACATCAGCCCTTCCTCATCTTGATAGATGCTCTGCACCGACATCTGCGGCAGCCCCTCCGCCAGATTGACGGGGCGGAAGAAATAGTCCGTTGCCGTAGCACATAGTGCCACGCAGGCGCAAGCAATCAAGATGTATAGTCGTTTTCTCATTCTTTTCTCACAGTGGCAGCAGTTCTACCGTTGTCCCCATGCCGTGTTGGCACGGAATCGTCAACCGGGTCGTTTGTCCCATTACCTCCGCCGTCGGGGTGGTATAGGTCGAGTCGGTCGGGAAGTCCGCCGCCGAACGAGCGATTTTCCATTGCCCCGGCAGCGTCAGCCTCAGCCGACTCACGCGCGAGGGGTCATCTTTCCATTTGTACGAATAGATGATGCGCTCTTTTCGTTTCCCGTTCTCGTCGTAGCTCTCGTCGGACGCGCCCTCATAGAGGTGCAGGTCGGGGTCGTTCCCTTTCTCGTCGTAGCTCTCGTCGGACGCGCCCTCATAGAGGTGCAGGTCGGGGTCGCTTGCCCGCAGCGTCATGCCTTGCGCTGTCTTTTGCGTAAAGAGCAGGCAGGGCAGCGAGTTTTCAAAAGCCGCTTGCGGCTCAAATAGAACGTAAGCCGTCACCCCGCTCGTATCTTGCACGATGTGCGCCGCCGAATCCGCTTGCACCACTCGGTACGATGCCTTCACCTCTTGCTCGGTCGGCACGCTTTCGGGTTGCACCACCGCCACATATTCATAGTGCGCATTTTTCGGTGCCACGCCGTGCGACAGGGCAGCCAGCGTAAAATAGCCCTCGGTCGGTGCATCCGTCTCCTCGTGGCGGGAGTGTTGCAGACCCGAGCGCACATAGAGCGAATCCGAGAACGGATAGTAATAATTGCCGAATCCATCGGTCAGCGCAGCCGTTTCCGCCGCCTTATTCTCCGTCGTCGCCACTTGGAAGAGCGTCGTCTCCGTCGGAGCGGGATAGTCGCTGCAAATATTCGTGCCGAGGCAGATTACTCGATTCTCAAAGCAGAATACCGACTTGCGTGCCCTCAGCGTGCCGTCGTATTTGTCGTGGCTGTGCAGTTTCATGCCCCAAGCGCTCTGTCCCTCGAACGACAACCCGTTGCAGAAGGCCTCGTCGCTTTGCAGCATCTCCTCAAATCCCGCATTCACATCGGCGTTTTCGATTCTCGCCCGCAGCGAGTCAATCGGTCGCACGGTTGCTGTCGTGCCGGGAATATGCGCCCAGTCAAATCCCTCTTGCCGATAGCCCGAGCCGAAATTCGAAATCGGCCGGCCGCTCCCAAGTATCTGCACGTTTCCGTAATTTAAGTATCGCCCGTATAGGTTGCACTTCTCGTAGGTCTCCGTGTTCCAAATATAGCGACTATGCCCTTTTATGGCCACCATCCAATCGCCTCGCCGCTGCACTTGCAGACACGAGTAGGGGTACGACCAACTGCCTGTGGGCGACTTTTCCGGCTCCGTCAGCCCCGCCTGTTCATATTCTTTGCGGTATTGCCGCACGGGCAGGCGACTTGTGCTGTCCTTGCGGTCGCGGGTCAGGCGCAGATACGCCCCCGCCAGCTCTTTGTCCACCGCCTCCGTGCCGTCGGGGCTGCCGCAAACCGACAGCAGTCCGAATTGGCTCGGTATCAAGTGTCCTTTGCCGTCAGGATGCCGCCCCGAGAGCGAAAGCGGCCACGTCAGCAGGTTACAATAGGTGCGCATCGCCAGCAACGACTGCTTTAGAATCGCATGGCTTTCCTCGCTGATGGCCCAGCTCGTTCTGTGCAGGAAGTAGAGCGCATCCACCGCTCCCGTCAGTCCGCCCACAGCGTAAGCGGGATAGTGGTTGCAGTGGTGAAATATCGTGCCGTCGGGCTTAAAACTTCCCGACAGCCCGTCGCTGTAGCGATAGCCGTTATCCACCCAGCGTGAAAATGCACCGAGCGCCCGAACCTGCGCCTTACCATCTCCCATCAGCAGCACACTCATCAGCCGCCCTTCGAGACTTGTGTTGAAGGCGTCAATATCCATGCCAATCACGGTCGGCGCTTGTTTTATTTCGCCTGCCCCGCTGAACCATTCCATGGCCTGTTGCACCTCGCCGAGCAGCCCCGCTTCGCCGAGCGGCTCGCGCATCAGATACATCGCGGGGTAAAACAGCCGCATGCTATAGCCCAAGTGGTGCAGCGTGCCCATGGCGCTCCCCGCCTGAAAACCTTGGTCGAGCAGATGTCGTGTCAGCCGAAGGAACATGCCGCCCAGCGTATCTCGTTCCGCCCCGTCGGCGTAGCGGTACGCCACCGCCAAGTCGTATAGCAGCTGATTGGCGCGGCTCAACCCTCGCTCACCGATTTTTGCGGTGTAAGAGGTTGTCTTGTCCCAATGCTCGTACGCCTCGCCGTATCGTTCAAAGAAGATGGGCAGTCCCTGCCCCTTGTCCAATTGATACACCGCATAGCGCTCCCTAAGCGCCGACAACGGCTCTGCTTTGCTCCGAGCGGGCAGCAGGTGCTTGTCCATTCGCTTTTGGATGGTGCGCACATCTCGTTTTTCCCGATTGCTTACCGTTTCGGGCAGCGGCAGGTCGTAGTCTTGCCGCCACGAGCGGAGCAGCACGAGCCAATGGTTCTCCGTGCGGGGATTGATGTACGGCGCCTGCACGTCGGCGGTGTGGTGTCGAATGTCTTGCAGCGAGGAGAGAATGATATGGTCGAGATACATCGCCCCGTGCTTGCTTCCGGCGGGCGGATAGATGCGCAGCTCGTCCATGCCTTCTTCGGGCGTGCCTTGCATATCCCGAAGGAACGCCACCCATGCACCTCGCCATCCCGTAAAGTCCGCCCCGTAGTTAAACCAACAGCACACTTTCCCCGCCTTCCGAAACTCAAACCGCACGGAATCTTGCA
>CAVHGD010000001.1:56082-77870 GCA_963635385.1 Dialister sp. CAG:486
GCTTCGAGGTAGTAGTAGTCGGCGTAGTTGATAGGTACATCTATCTCGCCGCCGAAAGGCAGCGCACCCACCGAGTGCATTAGGAGAAAGTTCCCGTTCGTACCCACCAACGCCAAGTACGCAGGCGACGAGAGCGACTGCATGATACGGTCAGCAGTCTGCCGATACTCGGGAATCCACTCGCTCAACTGATAGAGTGCCGAGGCAGTAACTGCCGCCGCCGAGGCGTCGCGGGGTGCATTCGGTATGGTCGGGTCGTCGTAGTCCCAATACGGCACCAAGTCTTCGGGCAAGCGAGGGTGCGTGAAGATGAAGTCATAGATATGGCGGCACTGATCTAAGTAGCGTGCATCGCGGGTGTAGCCGTAGCAAATGGCATAGCCGTAGAGTGCCCACGCTTCACCGCGCGCCCAAGTAGATGCGTCGGCGTAGCCTTGGGCGGTACAGCAACGACGCACCCCTCCATGCACCTTATCGTAGTCCACCACATGGTAGCAACTATAGTCGGGGCGGAAATGGTATTTCATCGTCGTATCGGCGTGGCTGATAGCCATTCGGCGGAAAGACGAATCGCCGCTCAACTCGGTTGCCTTGAACATCAGTTCGAGGTTCATCATGTTATCGATAATGGTCGGACACATCCAACCGCGCTTGCCTTGCCAGCCGCGGTCTTCGTCCCACGATTGGAACACTCCCGCAGCGGGGCGGAAGCGTGTGGCGAGCGAGCGTGCCGACTCCACGATGACATCGGCGTATACAGGGTTGTGCGTCACGGTGTACGCCTGCCCGTAGGAGCAATCAATCATAAAGCCGATGTCGTGGTGCCATTTCAGGTGCTGAATACTATCGAGCGCAAGCGTGTAGCGCGTGGCGTAGGGGAGGTACTTCTCGTCGCCCGTCAGGCGATAGAGTTCCCATACCGTACCGGGGAAGAAACCGGAGCACCAGTCGTCAATAGGAATATATTGGATAACGCCATTGACGACCGAGCGAGGGTTGAGGACTTGGGTCGTGTCCTGCTCCACAAGGGCTATCTGGTGGTCTATCTGCTGCCGAGCAGTGGAGATGATATGGTCATACGGGAGAGTAGTAGAGTGTTGCGAGCAAGTTGATAGGGCGCAGGTAAGGGAAACAAGGGTACCGGCAAGAGCAAGTGTGGGGAATAACGACTTCTTCATAAGGGAGTATTGTATTAGAGTGAATGAATACTATTATTGGAGTGAATGAATACTATTATTGGAGTGAACGAATAATGATATTAGAATGAATGGATACTATATTAAAAGGAATGAATAAAATAGGAGGAGGATAAGGAGATGGTTCGGGAGTGGTTCGGGAATCACTTTACAAAACTATGTGTCTATTTAATAAATACTGTATTATTTTTACTATCTGTATTTGTATTCTATATTATCTGTATTACTTGTATACTATCTGTATTACTTGATGAACTTTAGGTAGGCGGAGCCGGCACGGCAGATGTAAGTGCCTTCGGGAAGCGTATCGATAGCCACCGTACACGAGCGGCTCTGCGGGGAGACGGGGACGGTATAGAGCAAGCGGGCGTCGGGGGTGTAGAGGGAGACGCTGGTGATTGCTTGGGACTGCCAAGTGATTTCAAGCATGTCGCCACAACGGCGGATGAGGCAATCGGAGGCGTGCGCCTCGTCTATGGCTGTTGCCCCCTTGGTTGCCTCAAAATAAACGGGGGCTCCATCCGTGAAAGACAATACTAATTCGGTTTTGCCATTGAGTATCGTAGATGACTGCACTTTGGATGAATAGTCGCCCTCGTTGATAGCACGAATATACCACTCGCCGTCGAGGACGAGGGTGGTTTCGGTGGTGGTGGAGAGCCATGAATAGGTGGCGTCCGACTTGGGCTCAAGGTTCGGATTGCAAGCCGCAAAGGTATGCGTCTCCGTGGCCGCATCGTAGGTGTCCGTCAGCAAGTGCTGGTGCGTGGTGGAACGCACAATGCCATACGACAGGTTCTGCGCTGCGGAATAGAACGCATAGCCTATGGTATTGCCACAGCCGACGGCATGCACCGAAGCGTCCTGCTGATAGATACGATAGACCGTGCCTGCGTCCATCTGTTTGGCCAAATCCGCCATGGCCGCCGAAGTGGTGGCGGGCACGACCACGAAAGCATACTGCTTGCCATTGCACTTGGAGCCGTGATTGATATACGCCTTGGCCGCGGTGGCCTTGGTAGTGGGCGACTGATAGTCCTCGCCCGTCTCCTTAGGCGTGGTCTGCGAGCCGTAGAACACCTCAACACCGCTATTGGTAGCGGGCAGGTAGTAGCCCGTACCCGCCGGCGTGAGCAGCCAATTGGAGCCCGCCGGCAGCGTCTCGGAATAGTCGGATTTGACCTCCGTACCATTGACTACCAACGCCCCCGAGCCCGTGGTGATAAGGGTTTGGAAGAGGTTGGTGGCCGTAATGCGGTCGTCGGAATAGGTGCCCGAGGAATTGATGTCAGAGCCTATCGCCACGAGAAGGCTATCGAAGATAAAGACCGACTTGTGCGCCGTGAGGTTGGTGGGCGTAAAGAGAGTGGTCGAGCTGCCCCAACGGTCGGTTTGGCTCAAGTTGGCGGCAAAAACACCCACCTTATCGCCCGCCACGGCACCCGCAAAATTGGTACCGTTGCTATATTGATCGATACGCTGGGTGAGGTTCTTGTTGGGCATCATCTCCTGCCACGAGGTGTAATGCACCGTGGTAGTACCGGGGACGACATTCCAATCCCAACCGCCGCCCGTGGAGTTGGTGGGGTATCCGCTGGCCGCAAGCGAAGTGCCTGCATACAGCACCTCGAGCGAGCCGTGGCTCTGGTAGCGTCCGAAACGGTTCTCCTTGCTATAGATCTCCGCCCCCCAGAACTTGGAAGTGGGCGCACGCATGGTGGCGACCCAATTGCCCCGACGCACGACGGCAATCGGACTATAGTTGAACTGATAGACGCCATCGTAATTTATGCCGATTTCATCGGTATAATTCGACGATTGGTAGAAGTAATTGAAGGCTTTTTTGAGCTCGGTCTGCACCTCGGGATAGGCATCGCCCGCGGCAATCAGATTCTGAAAATTGGTCTTGTTGAACGCCAACTTGCTGCCCGCTGCGTACGGATTGCGCCCCGAGAGGGAAGTAGCAAAGAAACGATTGTCAGCAGTGCCGCCCGTGGCCATGAGATAGACGCTCACGACCGCTTTGGCAAAGTGGGTGTAAGCCGTCTCGGAGAGCGAGAACTCGGTATCGCGCAACGCATAGACGCCCGAAACGAACGTCTGATAGGCGTACATATAGTTGTTGTAGTGGCTGTTGTGGTGGAAGCCCGTGCCGTCGGGCTTGAGGATGTCGCCGCCGCCCGGCACATAGTCCATCGAGCGATTCATGAAGCGCTGCACGGCGTGCAAATCACGCACGGCCTCAGCCGAATCGGGGTTCTGCGCCACTGCTGTATACATGTAAGGCAGGAAGAGATAGATGACGTCCGACGAGAGATGGCTCAGGTAGGTGTCCTCGGGGTAGTAGCACATTCCGTAGAACGAGAGCCATTTGATAAGCCCGATGACGCCTTTCTTTTGGCTATCGGTGCAGGCAGGGAGAATAGAAACGAAAAGCGGGATAACGGCACGAGGCGCCGTATAGGAATTGCTCTGATAAACGATGTTGGCACCCGCGCCGAGGCCTTGGTCGAGCAAGAGGTCGAGGTAGTTGTTGAACGCCTGCTCCATGCCGGAAACCCCTTTGGTCTTGCCCGCAGCGAGATGCTGCAGGCGAGAGCCGATGGTCTTGAGTGAATCGGTCGCCAGCCCTGCGGCGGAGGTATTGAGCACCGTGCCGTTGAGCAGCGTGCCGTCGGCATTGCGCACCACCGTGATGTTGTTATTCACCCAATTTCTCGCCTGCATGGCATAGGCGGCATTGTAGGTTGGTTCGGTCTTGGTTCGGGAAATGATGGTTTTGAGGTCGGCCAACTCTTGCGCCGTGGGTGCGGTGAGCGGCAGATCGACCGGGTTCGCCCACAGCTGCAAAGGCGTGGCGTTGGTCGAGAAATAGGCGGCGTCCAACACCCACTGCGTGCCCGGCACCCGAGCGGCGTCGGAAGTCTTGGAGAGCGACACATCGTCGAAGCAAATCGTACGCGACTGACTGTCAGTAGGATAGAGCGTCATGCGCACCGCCGTCACGGGCGAGCTGCTCGTGGTGGCATACTCGGAGTAGGCACGGCTGAACTCGCGCCAACCGGTGTAGTTGCAGAGGAAATGGGCCGTGCGCACCGCCGACGTGCCGTTGAGGAACTCGACGACAAGGGTGTCCTGCGTGGCAGCAGGCAGATAGACCTGCATGAAGCAACTATTGGACGAGGTGGCGGTGAACTTGGTGAAGCCCGAAACCAACAGCACCGACTTGCCCGAAGTGGTCCAGCTGAGGCTCTTGGCGCCCTGCTTGTAATGGTCGGCGGTGAGCGCAAGCGTACCCTGCTGCGCCGTCCAGTTGGTGTAGTTCTGCTCGAAGGTGTAGGACTGCGCCATGGCCGACAACGCGGCAAGGGACAGGCCGAGGACTGCGGTCAGCCTATTCATAGATGACAAATTTGATGGTTCGTGTGGTCTGCAGCCGCTGCTCGAAATTAGCATTCGACGCATAGAAAACGAGGATGTATTCGCCTGACTCGGAGAAAGTGAAGTCGTACTCCTCGACGTTGAGATAGATATTCTTGATAGCCGCCGACACCGAGGCATCGTCCTTGCCGAGCGGGATATAGACGGCACGCGTCAGGAGCCAATCCTCGTTCTCGGCACGCTGCGCCTTGTTCTGGCGATACTTGATGGAGGTGAGGTCGGACAAGTCCCATTCGGCAAAGCCGTTGCCCGTGTGGTAGGCCGCCGAATCGGGCGTGAGCGAGAGCATGTCGAACGCCTGCCACCCCATGGCACTCATCTCGGTGGTGGAACTGATGGCGCCCGTCTTGACCAAACGGCTCTGAATCTGCAGACCCGAAAGGGTGAACATCGGCTGCAGACCCGCCGGCGCATGGTAACGGAAAGCAAGCGTCAGTTTCTTGCCCCGATAGGGCGTGAGGTCAATCTCGTTGTGGCTAACCTCGTTAAGCCCCTCTGCCCACACCACGCTGTCGGTCAAGTCAATCCACGCATGGTTGCGCAACAAAGCGGAATCGGCATGCGCATCGGACTTGGAAAGGCCGTTGAATTCGGGAGAAATAAGCAGTTGGAGGTTGTTGTTATTCTTGTTCCAACTGAAAGTGTGGTCGAAAGACAAGGTCGGGCGCGTCTCGTTGAAGATGTTATAGGTAAGCGAGATAAAATCGGGCTCACCCGAGAACAGGAACTTGACACTCGTGCCGACGGGAGCGGTATAAGAAGTGTCGGAGACTTGTTGCACGGAATCGTTCGGCGCCACCGAAACGGAGAATTTCAGCGGCTGCTTGAGCGCATCTTGGCAGGCCGTAAGCACGACCGCCAAGAGCAATATAGTATATCGAATCTGTTTCATTGGAATGTTAGAAGTTAGATGTTAAACCGCTGAGGCTGTGGAATTTTACCAGCCGGGGTTGTTGCTCGTAATGGACTTATTGATAGAGATTTCCGAGTCGGGAATAGGGAAGTAGTTGTAGGCACTGCTGACATCGTAGTAGTCGGCGGCATACTGCTGGTAGGCACTGCCCCACCCGGTCTGATTGACATAGCCCTGCATATCACGCATTGTGCGCACGAAATCGCCCCAACGAATCAAATCCCAACGGCGCAACGCCTCGAAGCAGAGCTCCATGGCCCGCTCGTCCTTAATCTTGGCACGCATCTCGTCTTGGGTCAGCCCCGTGGGCAGAGGATCGATGTCGGCACGCATACGCACCTGATCGATGCAAGCATACGTCAACGAAGAGGGACCGTTCAACTCGTTCTCCGCCTCGGCAAGCATCAGCAGCACATCCGAATAGCGCAGAATGGGGAAATTGATGGGCGTGTAGTTCTTGTTCTTGGGCGCCACCTTCTCGTACTCACGGCGATACTTGGCGCAGCAGCGGGTCTTGTTGTTGCTGCTGGTGGTCTCGCCGTCCTCGGTATAGGTATAGCCCGCAGGCGCTACATACTCGGGGCGCAACTTGCCGTAGTAGTACTTCCGACCCGTGACGCTCTTGACGCCATCGACGGTGGAGGTGGTATAAGTGAACGGCGCGATATTCCAATCCATGCGCGCCGTATCGGCGTTCTCCTCGTAGAGCTGGTAGAGCTTGAGCGAGTTGTAGACAAATCCGTAGCCGTAGCCCGGGTTGGCAAGCCCCGTCTCCTCAACATGAGTCGTGATGCCGACCACATTGTCGGTCAGACCCAATCCGATGATATTGCCGATACGCCCAGCAGCCGCTTCCGCACCGCTGTTGTTGCCCGTCTCGGCAACCTCCCAAATACTCTCGATAGCCCCCGTGCTGTTGTACTTGTCCTCGCAGTAGTCGAGGAAGACGCGGCTATAGGGCTTGGCCAAATTGCAGATACCGCTCGTATAGACCTCGTTCGCCCAACGGCGTGCCTCGCTGAAACAGCTGTCGCGCCATGCCTTGTCGGGCGTCTGGTTATCACGATAGCACTCGCCCGCACGGAATAGCCAGATACGCGCCAAGAGACCTTGCACCGCTGTCTGAGAGAGCGTCTCCGGCGTGGTGAGATCGGTCAAGGCGGGGAGCTGCGGGAGCGCCGTGGTCATATCCTCGACGATTTGCGTATAAATCTTCTGCTTATCGGTGCGAGGACGGTCTTGCCCCGTCACGGTCTTGGTCGATTCGAGCACAAAAGGCACATCGCCCCACCCCTGCACGAGGTTGAAATAGTAGAAGCCGCGCAACGCCATCGCCTCCGCCTTGGCACGCTTGCGCACGCCCTCGGAGATAGCGGTGTTGTTATCGACATTCTCGATCATCATGTTGGCACGGTTGATGCCCTGATAGAGCAGCGTCCATAACTGGCTGAGGTACGCATCGCCGCTGTTGGTGTTGGCGCACATCATGCAAGTGGGCGCCGTGCTGCGCTGATAGAACGAGAGGTCGTCGCCGCCGCTGATATAGAGCGGATAGTAGTTGCCGTAGAAACGCTCCTGCATAATGGGGCTATAGACGCCCGTGAGGAAACTATTGACCTCGGCTTCGGTATTGAAATAGGTGTCGGGCACGAGGGAGTGCGGCTCTTTCTCGAGGAAATTGCAGCCCGCAAGCAGACTCACGCACAAGACGGCGCCGAACATATAGAGATTGCTTTTCATATTGCTCAAGGATTAGAAAGTGAGGTTCAGACCAAAGTTAAACGACATGGCACGAGGATACGACGAGAAGTCAAGCCCCGGCGTAAGCGCAGAAGTCTTGATGGACACTTCGGGGTCGTAGCCCGTGTAACGCGTCCATGTCCAGACATTCTGGGCGCTGAAATAGATACGCGCCTTGCTGATATGCGCCTTCTTGGTCAGTTTCTGGTCGAAGGTGTAGCCGATAGAGATAGTCTTTAGACGCAAGTAGGAGCCGTCCTCGATCAAGCGAGAAGAGAATACCTTGTTGGAACTCGAGTTGCTGACCACGGGGATGTCGCTCGTCGGGTTCTCAGGTGTCCAACGGTTGGCGTAGGTGGCGTACATATTCAGGTCTTTGTTCTTGGTACCGGTTTCGAAGAACAACTTGTTGGCATTGAGGATGTCGTTGCCGTAGCTCCACTGGAAGAAGACGCTGATATCGACGCCGTAGAAAGTAAAGTTGTTGGTGAAACCGCCCGTGTGCTTCGGCTCGCCGCGACCGATAATAGTCTGGTCGTTGGAGTCGATGACGCCGTCACCGTTGAGGTCGGCATAGCGGGGATAGCCCGGCTGGGTGCTGTTCTCCGACGAGAAATGAGGAATGCCCTCCTTGAGCGTATAACTGCCCTCGCCGCCGTCGAAGTCTTCGTACTTGTAAGTGCCTTCATAAACGTAGCCGTACATCATGCCGATGGGGTAGCCCACCTTGGCGATGTAGTTGGCGCTGGTGTAGTTCTGGTCGAAGCGAGCGTTGGTGAGCATCGCCAACTGGTTCTCCGTGAGCGCCAGCACCTTGTTGCGGTTGAAGGCAATGTTGAACGACATATCCCAAAGGAAATGGCGTGTCTTGACGGGCTTGGCGTTGATAGTGAACTCCCAGCCCATATTCTGCACGCTACCGATGTTCTTGGTAGCCGTCGGATAGCCGCTCGAGGGCGCCATATCGGCGGCAAGCAACAGGTCGTCGGTAATCTTGCGATACCAGTCGATGACAAACTCGAGGCGGTCGCTGAAGAAGCCCAAGTCGAGACCCGCATCCATCTGCGTGGTGGTCTCCCACTTGAGGTTCTCGTTGGCGAGCGATACCGGCACAACGCCCGTGCTGATGGTGTTGTTCGTGCCATAGACGCCCGAATAGATGCCGCTGCTGAGGGCTTTGAGCTGGGCTAACTTGGCGTAGGAATCGTACTCGCCCACACGGTTGTTACCCGTCTGTCCCCAACTGAAGCGAATCTTGGAGTGGCTCAACCAAGGCTGTGCCACTTTCATCCACGGCTCCTCGCTCAACGACCACGCCGCCGAGACGGAGGGGAAGTAACCGAACTTATGCCCCTTGGCCATCTTGCTGCTGCCGTCGGCACGGAACGTGGCGGTCAGGTAGTAGCGCGACTTGTAGTCGTAGGAGAAACGCCCATAGTAGGAGAACATGGTCCAATCGGTCTCGCCCGAGGTGATGGTGTTGGGCGTACCGTCTTGCATACCCGCCATGCCGAGCGACTCGTACGGAATCTGGGTCGTCATCATCGAGTAGTACTTGTATTTAGACCCCTGCAGGCTGACACCCGCCATTACGCTCAGGTTGTGCGCTTTCTTGATTTGGGTCTGATAGGTCAGGTAGTCCTCGTTGAGCCAAGTGTGCCGCTCGTAGTCGCCGTAAGTGGCGTTCACCTTGTTGGTCGAGGTCGGCATACCGTAGCGGGTGCTGCTGTTGTTGAACGTCTCGCTCTTCTTATTATAAATAGTGTAGCCGCCTGTTGCCCGCAGTTTCAGCCCTTTGATGAACTCGTACTCGAGGAAGCCGTTGAACTGCGCGTTGTGGGTGCGCCCCATGCGGTACTCGTTCTGCAGCGACTTGATCGGGTTGAAGCGGTAGTCGTTGTTGGCATTCACATTGTCGTCGGTGTCCGAATTGAGCAGGTTCGACAGCGGGGTCGAAGGCTGCGTGGTCGGACGGTAGCCCCAAACGGAGTAGAACAGGTTGTTCATACCGCTGTACTGGCTCTGCGAAGGCGACGAGCCGTTGGTGGTAGCACAACTGTAGTTCGCCTTGAGGTTGATAGTCAGGTGATTCTTCTTCACATTCAGTCCCAAGCGACCTTGGAAACGGTTGTAGTTGCTGTATTTGACAATACCGTCCTGCCCGAAATAGGACACCGAGGCGTTGTAGCGTGCCTCGGCCGTACCGCCCGTGAGCGACACGCTGTGGTTCTGCTGCCATGCGTCGCGGAAGATGAGGTCTTGCCAGTTGTATTGATCCGCACCGATATAGTCGTCGAGCGTAACGCGATAGTCGTCTGACTTGCCCTCGAGCAGGGAGGCAAAATAGGTGTTGGGAATGCTTCCGTATTCGTTCATTAAGTCCGATTTCAACGGAAAATAACTGCTCTTGGACTGAATCTCGGACGTGGTGTAAATCTCGCTCTGCAGCTTGACGAACTCGTAGGCGTTCATCATCGGAATGGTGCGCGAGATGTGCTGAATACCGAAACTACCGTCGTAGCTGACCTGCGGCGCACCGACACTACCTTTCTTGGTGGTGATGATGACGACACCGTTCGCACCACGCGAGCCGTAGATAGCCGTCGCCGACGCATCCTTCAGAATGTCGAGGCTCTCGATGTCGTTCGGGTTGATGGCGGAGGCGATGCTTGCGTCCTCCACAGGGAAACCGTCCACCACATACAGCGGCGAGTTGTCTTGCGTGACGGAGTTGTTACCACGGATGACGATGTTCATCTCGCCACCGGGCATACCCTCGGCAGACGACACATTCACACCCGCCACACGCCCCGCAAGGGCTTGGTCGAAACTCGGCACGGCAGCCTTGAGCATGTCCTCCATGTTGGCTTTGGCGACAGAGCCCGTCAGGTCGCGCTTGCGCACATCCTGATAGCCGATAACGACCACCTCGTCGAGCGCCTGCTTGTCTTCGTGCAGGGCGACGGACATCGGTCGTTTGGTATTGGCTTGCACCTCCTCGCTCTTGAAGCCGAGGTAAGAGAAGACAAGCACATCTTTGGCCGTTGCCGACAGGCTGAACTTGCCGTCAAAATCGGTCATTGTACCGGTAGAGGTGCCTTTGATAAGCACATTCACTCCCACCAGCGGCTCTCCCGAGTCGTCCACCACCGTACCCGTGATAAGCGATTGGGCATAGCCCACGGCGCATCCGAGCAGGCACAGGAGCAAAGTCAGTAGTTGTTTTTTCATACGAAGAAATACGGATTTGTGTTTCTGATTTTTCGGTTAAGAAGTCTTCGGCTGTGTGATCCGCCGAATCCGAAGGAGCCATCGCTCCGAATTACGAGAGGCGACCGCCTCTGCATAGAAAAATAGGAAAAGGATGCCGCCACGCCCGGCGGCGAGCGACATCCTTTGTTGTCAAATTAGCGTACCACTGCCTTGCAGTGTGCGTCGCCTTGGCGAACCACATAGAGCCCGGCCTGCAGCGAGAGGTTCATCGTTGTGGCGCTCGCCATGCGGCGAACCACCAACTGTCCGTTGAGGTCGAATACCTCGACTGCCTTGCCGCTCTCGATACCCGTCAGGCAGATACCGTCTTGGGTGTTGCGGTAGTGGAGGGTTGCGGCCGTCGTGTTGCGGATAGCAGTCTCTTTCTCCCAAACGACGGAGATGAGCAGCGGCTCATAGACCTTGATGCGCAGATTTCCTTCTTCGTCAATTTGGTCGGTTACATCCACTGTCTCGCCGCCGAAGGTCAGACCACCGTCGAGCGAAGTGGTTGCCGTCACTTGGGCTACGGGTTCGCCACTGGTCGTATAGAACAGCAGTGCCAACTCGTCGCCATAAGCAGCCACCAACTTGGCATTCGGGCGGACCGTGTCGCCCTCCTCGTTATAGACTGCGCCCAACTCTAAGTTGTAGTCAGCAATATTCACATTGAAGTAACTCAACTCGTAAGCGCCCACATCGGTGCGTGTGCCCTGCTTGCGGGCGTTGCCTGCGCAGTCGGCAGCCATAGCCACATCCTTACCCGCATTGACGAGCGGCGATTTTGCGTTGAGCTGCAGATTGACGCTGTCGAGCTCGTTCACTAATACAAGACTGTCCGCTTCGCTCAAGCCCGAGGGTATAGCTCCGATAAAGGACGTCACCTTGCGGAAATGAGGACCGCTGGTCAGTTTGTCGCCCGGGTCTTCTCCTTCGGGAACTTCGCTGTCGCCATTCGACTGATTGGAATAGAACTGTTTGTTGGTATTCTCGACATCGGGCGTATCGGTCAGCACCCAACTCTTGTCGGTTGGAACGGGATTGTAAGTGTAGTTATAGAGTGCCTTCAATCCGTCTACCGCTACGCCGGATATGCTAGTCGCAGTAGCACCTGCAGCATCGGTAACGCATGCCCAAACAACATTGTTGGATATCTCCCCCGCCTTATCAGCGGCGGCAACATATACACCACCGATGTTTTTCACCACCGTGTTGTTGATAAACTCATTGGCTTTCAAGTAAACAGTAGTCAGTCCCGTATTGTTGTAAATTGCGCAGTTGGTGATGTGGCTTTTGTTCTGCCCGTTGTCGAAGATAGCAGCACCACCTTTCAGCGTTGCACCATCGATAGCGGTATTGTTCACAAAGGTACAGGCATTGATAGTTGTCCCCATAGCCCCTTGCGTATTGATACCACCACCGCGCACCGAGGAGGTATTGCCTACAAAAACACAACGCTCAATTACGATAGGCGTACCGTTCGTACTGTTATTACTATTGATACCGCCACCACCATTGGCACCGGTTTCTTGGCGGTTGTAAGCAATAAGGCAGTCATAAACCTCTCCACCGGGAAAGATTTGAATACCACCGCCTGCGTTATCGGAATAGCAGAATTGTACCACCGAGTTGCGGAGTGTTACATTTGTATTCAAGCGGATACCACCACCATTATCGCTATTCGCTTTCAGTGCCGCACCATTTTGCAGTACGACGCCATCCACCACGATAGATTTGGTCATCGCCTTTGTGGCTGCCATACAAGCCACGCTGTTGCCGCCATCAATAAAGGTGAGGTTATCAAACTCCCAAGCGTACGCACCGGGTTCTTTGGTACGCTCGGTAATATCTTTCTCCGTACCCTCAAAGCCGCCATAGACATTCACGGAGTCTTTGAGGTTGATACGCTTTGTGAGATTGTAAGTGCCTGCTTTGATCCAAACATCCTTTACGTTGTCGCGGTCAGCGCCTGCGAGGTTGATAGCCTTTTGGATGTCGCCCAGCGGACTTTCCCACGAAGAGCCGTCGCCTGCGCCGTCAGCGGCGACATAGACCACAGCATTTTGTGCTTGCATGCATAGAGCCGACAGCAATATGCCACAAAGTAATGCGTACTTTTTCATTGTATTGTAGTTTTTTGTTGGTTAGATATTTTTCTTTTTTTCCCGCTCCTTAATTTCTTTTATTTCTCTTGCCGCTTGCGGCATAGGAGTTTTTTGTTTCCATGCTTACAGCGAAGGAGTTTTTGCTCCTCTCCTTTTTTTGAACAGGAGAGGTCACCCGCTCGGCTAGCCCCTCCTTTGGAGGGGTTGGGGAGGTCGAGTTTTACTTAGCCAGCACCTTCATTCCTTGTACAATATATACATTCCCCACTTTCAGTTCGCCGACGCGTTGTCCGAGCAGGTTATATACCTCGCCCGCACGGAGCGCTACCTCAATGTCCACCGCTGTGGGTCGGGCGTTGTCGATAGCCGTTGTCGAATCCTCTATGTATGCAAATGCGCCAAGGTCAGCCTGCGTGCGGGTCTTGCCCACAAGGTCGGTGGTGATGCCCTCAATGGCGATACCTTTCCCAATCAGCGCCGAGCCCTTTTGCAGAGCAAACTCGCCCTTTTCCACGTTCACAAACTTCGGATAGTTCACGTCCGCTTCGCTGCCCGTGTTCTCGGTCGAGAGAACGATATGGTTTGTCACAACGGCTTTGCCTCCGTCGCCCGTCAGCGAAAGGATAGCGGCGTTGTGGTCGAAAACGCATGTAACCGTATCCACCCACATCGCAGCCTTTGCCTGCTCCGTAGCCCAGAACACATTGTTTGTAAATTTGCCTTTGGTGGCAAACATGGCACCGCCCTCGTTCTCCACCACCGTGTTGTAGTAGAAGTTGCCCGCTGCCATATATACGGCAGGCCGTTTTCCCTTGTTGGCATAGAACAAGCAGTTTTGAATGGTATTTGCCTCATTGGTCCCGGCAAACGAGACGGCAGTACCATTGTTATCCGCTGTTACTTTATTCTCCGAGAAATAGCAATCCTTAATCGTAACCAGACCGGCATTCTGCGCGTGAATAGCACCGCCTGCATTGGCAGAACCGCCTGCTTGATTGGCATGAAATAAGCAATTCGAAATGACTACCTCGTATGTTGCGGCATTATTACTCACATATACAGCTCCACCTTGTTTGGCGGCATTGCCCTCAAAATAGCAATCCGAGATAGTAGCACTCGCAGTGTAAATTTGTATAGCCCCACCTTGATTGGCAGCCGTATCATTAAGGAAACGGCAGCCCTGTACAGTCGAGCCGTTGCCCAAACGAACTACACCCGCATTGGCTGCGCTCTTGCTATGCTGAATAGTCAGTCCATCAAGGACTGTATTCGCAGCGCCCCCAGTCGAAAACAATTGCACGGAGTTGTTTCCATCGAAAATGGTCTTGTTTTGATAATCCCACGCCTCGCTACCTGCAATTAAAGCACGCGCGTCTTTCGTTGTTTCCGTACCGGCAAATCCGCCCACGAACTGCGTTCCGTTTTTATTTGCGTACGAAGCCGCAAAAGTATAGGTACCGCCGGCAAACCAAATCTCCTTTTTGTTTGTGGTTATAGCAGTGGTTAAAGCAGCATCTATAGTGGTAGCTTGCGTTTTCAGGTCTATCACCGTTGCCCCCGTTGCAGTAATGACACTCTGATCCCATTTCGGATCCGTATCCTCACCGGTTTGGACCAAGAAATCCACCGCTCCTGCGGACAATGTACTGAGCAAAAGCGTTGCTCCAAAGAAGAAAAGTTTTTTCATACTAACTTATGGTTTTATGGTATTAGATTTTGCGTTTGTCGAAAACTCAACGCTTACGCTCTCCATCCCATCCGTTCCGCCCTGCGTTTTTGTTTCGCGGCAAAGGTATAATAATACCAAAAGAGCAAGGTATAAAATCGTACATATTGGGTACAAAAATAGCCGAATATGTTTTACAACATAATTCGGCCATTTTGCAATTTTACTGTAAATCTTAGTTTTGCGCTACATAATTTCGTCCATACGAGCGGTACGAGTCTTTTTCTATTTCTATCTCCGGTTCCTCAAAATTCTCTTTCCGAGCCAGCTCCCAACAAAGATATTTTATTGTCAGTCCTCGGTCAAGCCATTGTTTTTCGTAGTGCGTTTGTAGCATTCGCGCCTCCTCCATATCTCGATTTTTCGCCGTTTCGTTCTCCTTATTATATAGATCGCACGTGTCCGCCAATACCGGATAGTCATTCAGCCGCAACATCTCGCGCGTATAGGTGTATAGAAACGGACTGTCTGTTTTCAGGTGTATCAATCCTCCTTCTCGCACAATATGCTGATAGCGTTGCATAAAATAGGTTGAAGTCAGCCGCTTGGTTGCTTTTTTCATCTGCGGATCGGGGAAAGTAATCCAAATTTCGTCGATTTCATCGGTATCGAAGAAGCTTTCCACCATCTCTATATTGGTGCGCAGAAAAGCCACATTTTTCATGCCGGCCGTTTCCGCTTGCTTTGCCCCTACCCACATCCGAGCACCTTTTATATCCACACCGATAAAATTCTTGTTCGGGTATTTTTGCGCCAATCCAACGGTGTATTCGCCGTGCCCGCAGCCCAACTCCAACACGATCGGATTTTCGTTTTGAAAGTATCGCTCCCGCCAGTGTCCGGCCATCTTCACCACCTCATTTTCGGGCGACACCTCGCGCACGCCCGCCTCGCTTACGGACAGCACCTCTCGCGCGCCGCATTGGAACACGTTCCGAAAAGTGTCCATCTCCGCAAACTTCTTCAGCTTATTCTTTCCCATGTCGTTAGTCGTTTTTGGTTACAATCACCCCTACATCCGACACGCCTCGCAGCGGTTCTTCCCGCATACCGTGTTGTATCGTTATCACCTGTTCGCCACTGTGCGCAAATCGATACGCCTCCTCGTAGAGCACAGGCATCTCCGTCAGTCCGTTTTTGCCGTTCCCGAGCCACACGCCACGGTCGTTTGCCAGATAGAACTCAATCGTATCTTGCGGCATCGGACAAGCGATTTCTATCGAATCCAACGGATTTTTCAGCGTGTCCTGCCCCACTCGCTCACAAGCCGTTTCGGGTCGATTGGTCACAAACAGCCACATGTTTTGATACGGATACTGCTGCGTGTGGCGCACACAAATCTGTATCTCATAGCTCGCCGTCGTGTCCTCTATCGCAAACCGATAGGTCAGCACCGAGTCGGTATGCCACTCCCGCAGCGGCACCGACTGAAACTCCGAATACACCGTCTTGCTCGTGCAGGCGTACGTGCCGAGCAGCAGACTAATTGCGACCGCTATTTTGATTGCCTTTCCCATAATTATTGTTGCGGGGTTGATTGGGTCTGTTCTCTCTCGGCTGCTGATTGCGTCCCTGCCCTTGTCGATTGTCGCGAGGCGGAACGGGTCGGCTGTCGCGAGGCTGTTCAGTGCGGTTCTGCCGCTCCTGTCCGCCCTCTCGGCGAGGCCGATTTCGGCCGTTGTCTTGTCGGTTGCGATTCGGATTGCCTCCGTTGCGTTTTTTCTTGTCAAAGCGGGTCAAGTCGTCTTGTCCCACCACGTTTTGGTAGCCGATTTCCGTCACCTCCACCGACGTGGTCGATTTTCCGCCCAGCGTATCGGGCTTTTCGCCCCGCTTATTCATCTCTATCACCTCTTTGGCGCGCGCCGGTGTCAGCACTTGCAGGTTAGCCGGTATTCGCTGATCCGTCGAGTAGGTTATCTCGCCTTTCAGCGGATCCACCGAGAACTGATAGTACGTACCTTCTTTCGTTTCCAACGCTATCGAGCGAGCGGGTATCTGCTGCATCGCCTCCTCGTATACAGGCACTTCATAATTCAGACAGCACTTCAGCTTGGCACAAAGACCCGCTAATTTTTGCGGATTGGGCGAGATGTTTTGCAGCCGAGCCGCCCCCGTGCCTACCGACGAGAAATTGGTCATCCAAGTCGAGCAGCACAGCTCTCGCCCGCAAGGCCCCGTACCGCCTATGCGCCCGGCTTCCTGCCGCGCCCCGATTTGCTTCATCTCCACACGGATGCGGAATGTCTCGGCATACACTCGAATCAGCTGTCGGAAATCGACTCGCCCGTCGGCTATGTAGTAGAAAATCGCCTTCGACCCGTCGCCCTGATACTCCACATCGCCTATTTTCATCTCCAGCCCGAGCGACTTGGCCAGTTGGCGGGCTTTTATCATCGTCTCTTGCTCCCGCGCATGCGCTTCCTCCGCCAGTTCTTTGTCGTGTTCGGTGGCAAACCGCAGCACCTCGCGAATCTCGTAGCGGGTCGTGTCGATGTGGTTTTTCTTCATCTGCAGCAGCACCAACTTGCCCGTCAGCACCACCTCGCCCATATCCGTTCCCGGATTGGCAGCCACAACCACCACCGAGCCTTTCTCCAACGGCAGTTGGGCGCTATTATGGAAATATCCCTTGCGGGTATTCTTGAATTGTATCTCCACGAGGTCCGTTTCCTTGACGTTCTCGGGCAGGTCGCACAGCCAATCCGTCACGGGCAGGGTATGCGCCGAGTTGCGCTTACATCCGCATGCCCGAAAGCGACACGAACCATTATTTAGCGTAAAATCTTCTTCCATATATATAGTATCAATTTATATCGTTTTCATTTTCACTGCCGCCGGCAAGCACCGAACGGCAACAAGCGCCGACAAGCGCACCCCATCGACAAGCAGCCGCGAGCTTACACCGGCTTGCGTTTCAGCAGCACTATCATTTGCAGGCACAAGTCGAAAAGCACCACATCCGCGCGGGCGTTCTGCGTAATCTGCCGTTCCGCTTTGTCCAGCTCGTTCATTATCTCCTCCACATTGCCGGAGTGGATAAAGGGCGCAAACCGCTGCGAGAATTCCGCTTCCTCATCCGACTGATAGTTCAGCACCGGCTGTTGCAGGTTGTAGATGTAGTTTTCCCGCACCTGCCGTTGCGCATATTGCAGAAAGGTCTTGTCCGTTTCCCGCCCGAGGGCCGCCATCTGTCGGCTCCACTCTCGGAGCGCGGCAAGGGCGTTGTATTTTTTTTGCGCATCTTTCTGCATACCTATCGTATAGGCATTGCGCATCAAGTCCTTGAAGTCGCCGAAATCCGTCCGCTTTACCATGCCCACCACTTCCTCTTCTTTCTCTTCTATGGCACGGCGAGCCTCCACAAAATTCCCGTTCGATACCCGCGCCAGATAGGCAGCCTCCTCGGCGGAAACGCCTATGCGCTCCACCAGCGCCGCCGCCACTTCCTCATCGCTCAGTCTCGGCACGCACACTTGCTGCACACGCGACAGAATGGTCGATAGCAGCATATCCGTATGCTCCGTCACGAGAATAAACACCGTGCCTTCGGGCGGCTCTTCTAATAGCTTGAGCAGTTTGTTCGAGCATTCCGCGCCCATCTTGTCTGCCTGCCAGATTATCATCACCTTATAGCCGCTTCCGAACGCTTTCAGGCTCAGTTTCCGCATTATCTCGCTGCTCTCCTCGTCGTAGATACGCCCCTGCTGATTTTTCACGTCAAGCACCTTGTACCAATCCGTCAAGTCAAAATAGGGCTTCTCCAAGCACAATTTTCGAAATTTCTTGAAGTAGGTATCGCATACCGTTCGAGACGCCACCAGCGGGTAGGCAAAATGCAAATCCGGGTGTTGCAGTTTGCTGTATTGCAAGCAGGTCGGACATACGCCGCAGGAGTCCTCCGCCGTACGATGCGGGCAGTTGATATATTGTGCGTAGGCGAGAGCCAGCGCAAAATTTCCGGAGCCGGGCGCGCCGTAGAACAACTGTGCATGGGGGATTCGTCCCTCTTGCACGGCTGCACGGAGTTTCGCCTTCACCTCCTCCTGCCCTATCACATCCTTAAACTGCATATTCCGTTTTCTAAACCTGTTCTGTTTTCAAATTTATTCTACTCCATCCCCTCGAAAAAACAACTCTGTTTTTCTCCCTATTCTACTTCACTAAACCTATTCTTTTCCGAATCCCCCCGCTCCATTCAACAATCAGCCTGCAAAGGTACAAAAAAAATTGCATTCTATCAAGTCCAAATCAAAATCCTGTGCCAAACCCCGAACCACTCCCGAACCAACGCCTTACTATTCCGCAACAAAAAAGGAGGCACTCCCCTGCAAGCACCTCCCTTTTGCCAACTAAGCGCTTTCCGTTCGCTTATAATTTTTCTATGGCCTCCGCTATCGAGTTCGCAATAGTCGCCATCTCGTCAGCGGGCAGCTGCAGTTTCGGATTGGTAAAGAGCATATCTTTTTCCGAGTTCATCGGCACCAAATGGATATGCACATGATTTACTTCCATGCCCAGCACGGCCACCCCGACGCGTTTGCACCCGGTGGCTTCTTTTATTCCCCGAGCCACTTGCTTGGCAAACACCATCAGCCCCGCTAACGTCTCGTCATCGAGGTCAAATATATAGTCCGCCTCGGGCTCCGGCAGTTTCGGGATCACCAATGTGTGCCCCTTGGTCAGCGGATTTATATCCAGAAAAGCATAGTAGCGATCGTCTTCAGCCACCTTGTAGGAAGGTATCTCCCCATTGATAATGCGTGTGAAAAGTGTCATATCGATTCTCTTTTTTGTCGGTTCAAAAAAACGCCTGCCCTATTCGAGCAAGCGCAATCGTACCATGGTTTTACAACGAAATCTCCAGTATCTCGAGTTCCATTTTTCCGGCGGGCACTTGCACTACGGCCACGTCGCCCACTTTTTTGCCCATCAGTCCTTTGGCAATAGGCGTGGTAACGGCAATTTTGCCTTCCATGATGTTTGCCTCGCCTTCGGTCACCAGCTGATAGGTCTTCTCGGCACCGGTTTTCTTCACGCGTACGCGCACTTTGGTCAGTATCTGCACCTCATCGGTCTTGATTGAGCTCTGATCTATGATGCGGGCATCCATTATTTTTCCTTTGAGTTGGGCAATCTTGCTCTCCAATACGCCCTGCTCCTCCTTTGCGGCATCATATTCCGCATTTTCGCTCAAGTCGCCTTTGTCGCGAGCCTCAGCAATTGCTGCAATCACGCGGGGGCGTTCCGTACTCTCTAAAAAGCGTAGTTCATCTTTCAGTTTCTGCAGACCCTCTGCAGTCATATAAGTTACTGCCATATTGATTAGTATTTAATATGTGTAATTGTATAAATTATTTCACTATCTATATTCCCGCCATCCTTTCGAACGGCAGTTCTATTTCTTTTTTTCAGGTCCAAGCCGCCTAATACTTCCGATTGATGAGTTCGCTCATCACAAATGCTTTGCGCACCTCGTCTATATCCGAAAAATCGGGCAACAACGAATTGCGTTCCACAGCATCGCTTTCCGGCTCTTCCGTATGCGGCACGACCTCGTTCGGTTTCATCGAAGTCGGCTCCTCCGAGACATAGTAGCTCGATTGCCACAAAGAACGACTGTTTTTCATACTATTAAAGCCTTATCGGATTTTGTTTGTTTAAGGTATCAAATATGTTTTTTCGAGCACACACTTTCACGGTTACGGTTTGAGTTTGAAAAAAACAATAGGAAACTTCACAGCCTCCTATTGCCATTAAACCTAAACCTTAACTATGAAAATTTTATTTGTTTTCGGCTGCAAAGGTACGGCCTTTTTTCGAACCATACAAATTTTTTGCCGAGAAAAAACGCCTTTTTTGTTATTTTTTAGGATAATTGCAGCTAATCGTTCGAAATTTCGACCATTTTGCAAAGTCCACCTGTCAAAATCACGCCTCTTTCACGAGCTCGCCTCTTAGGGTGGCTGCCGAAGCATCCACTATACGCACCCGAACCAACTCTCCGATATGGCGTCCTTCGCGCGGGAACACCACCGTTTTGTACTGCGAGGTGCGTCCGTACATATCCTCGTGGCTGCGTTTCGAGTAGCCTTCCACCAGCACCTCCACCGTGCGGCCTATCTCTCGCCGATTGCTTTCTAACGACAGCTCGCTCTGCAGTGCAATGATCTCATTCAGTCGCCGCACCTTTTCCTCCTCGGGCACGTTGTCGGGCAAGTGTTTTTGGGCGTACGTGCCGGGACGCTCGCTATATTTGAACATAAATGCGGTGTCGAATCCCACTTCTCGCATCAGGCTCAGCGTCTCGGCTTGGTCCTCGAGCGTCTCGTCGTGGAATCCGCAGAAAATATCCGTGCCGATAGCCGCGTCGGGCAGGATGCGCCGTATGGCCGCAATCCGCTCCAAGTACCACTCGCGCGTATATTTTCGGTTCATCAGTTTGAGTATCTTGTTCGACCCGCTCTGCACAGGCAGATGGATAAATCGACACAGGTTCTCGTGCCGTGCAATGGTCTCAAGCGTCTTGTCCGACATATCTTTCGGGTGGCTTGTCGTAAATCGCACCCGCATTTCGGGCACCGCCTCCGCCACAGCCTCCAGTAGGTCGGCAAAATCCACCGTCGTTCCGTCTTCACGGCAGAACCGATACGAATTCACATTTTGTCCCAGCAACGTCACCTCTTTGTAGCCTCGTGCGGCAAGGTCACGCACCTCGGCCAGTATGCTTTCCACGTCGCGGCTTCGTTCCCGTCCTCGTGTGTAGGGCACCACGCAGTACGAGCAGAAGTTGTTGCACCCACGCATGATACTCACAAATCCGCTGATTGTCTTGCCGATACGCGCCGGCAGTATCTCTCGATATGTCTCCGTGGTGCTCAGCTCCACGTTCATAGCCTTTTCGCCCGCCTCGCATTGCGCCAGCAGATTCGGTATGTCCATATACGAATCCGGTCCGGCCACAAAATCCACCCCGTAGCGTTCAATCAGTTCTTTTCCCATGCGTTCCGCCATGCAACCGATTACGCCGAGCGTGATGTGTCGCCCTTCTTGCACCACCTCCGAGCGGCTTTGCACGCTGCGAGACTTCAGTTCCCGCAGGCGGGAAACCACTTTTTGTTCCGCATTATCTCGCACCGAGCAGGTGTTAAGCAACACAATATCAGCTTCTTGCCAGTTGTCCGTCATCTCTGCGTCGGCGGTCTGCATTATGGCCGCCACCACTTCGCTATCGGCCACGTTCATTTGGCAGCCGTAGGTCTCTATATAGAATTTTTTCGTCATATTCTTGTCTTTTTTCGTACTAATACGGAATAAATTATTCAATTATTTGCAAAAAATTTGCACATTTCATTTTTTCGCTGTACCTTTGCAGCCGCTTTTCCAAAAAGCCACGGGATGTGGCGCAGTCCGGT
>CAVHGD010000002.1:0-28581 GCA_963635385.1 Dialister sp. CAG:486
CGGTGTAGATAAGCGCTGAAAGCATCTAAGCGCGAAGCTAGCTCCAAGATTAGATCTCGTTAAAGGGTCGTTGTAGACTACGACGTTGATAGGCTGCAGGTGTACAATGGTGACATAAAGCCGAGCAGTACTAATTGCCCGAATTCTTTTTCTAGTGCAGCAATGCACAAAAACAAAAGTCTATGGTTTGTATTGAGCAAGGTAGAGCAATCTGCCGTCAATGCTAGCAACGCCATAGCAACTTACAACTTGCATACAACATTCTCTTACTTATCAATATGTCAACCCCATAGTTAAGGTGGTTATAGCATTGAGGTCCCACCCCTTCCCATTCCGAACAGGGTCGTTAAGCTCAATCACGCCGATGGTACTGCACTTGTTGTGGGAGAGTAGGTAGCCGCCACTTTTAGAACCTCGAAGAGAAATCTTCGGGGTTCTTTGTTTTTTGTAATACGATAGGAATGTATTTGCACTCTTTGTTGGTATTTGTATGGTGGTGGGTGGGGCAAATTAGTGTGTGTTGTGCGTTTTTTAGACCGAATAGTCATTTTGCAGTCTGTAAAAGGATATAGCCTTCTAATATTAATTTTGCAGTCTGGCTTTTGCCTCCCCTAATACCACCCAAAATAAATTTTTACGTGGCTCCTTAAGCCGCATACTACGCAATCCTCAACTTTTAATGTTTAAGGGCGGATGCTTCAATCTGACCTATCGCAAAAGCGTCATGGGGTACTTTGATGCTTTCTATGCACTGCTTTCATCGGACTTGCGCAAGTTTTTAGCCTGCAAATGAATTAGAGCAATTTTGTTCATTGATTTTTGTCTCAAGTACCTTGAATCGCTGCAGATCCCATTAAATCAGGGCTGCCTAACGATTCCGACTGCTAAATGAACATTACGCCGTTTTTTTTATGTGTAAGTAGAGTACTTTATACTGAGAAAGAGCGGAAAGTAATGGTGGTTTATTAGTAGTCTTGTGCTTTTAGATTACTAATTCAGCTTGTTAGATTATGAATTAGGGTTATTATATGGTGGATATGAGGAGGTTGTAAACTGTGTCGTTGGTTTGTATTATTAATATGCGTTATTTAGATGGTATTAAAAGGATAAATAAGGATAAATATTTCATGGGGGGGGTAAAATTAAAATAAATTGTGTAACTTTGCGAGACTTTTGAAAAAGACGAAGAGAATAATGGATTAGTAAATCAACAAGTTTCTCTTTTAATGGGAACTTAAGAATATGATTTACGGGATGATAGATAATGAGAGATAGATAATGAAATATATAATGAGAAAGAGAAAGATATTGAGAGAATGAAAAAGATAATGATAGAATGAAAACAATATGAGAATCAATAATAGTGAAAGTATGAAAGAAAATGAGAGCATGAAGGACAATGGCAGAATTCGAGGTGCGGTGGATAAGCGGGGAGGAGAATCGACTTCGGCTGTGAAGAAACAAATTTCCGACGCCTATCTGAAATTAGATAGAATGCTGAAAGATACCCTGACCGACTTAAACGAACAGGAAGGCGTAAACAAGCAATTTGATACCCTGAAAGACGCTATGGTCAGTGTATTGAAATGCAACCTACGCGAAGTGCAAAGCGAGCTGGATTCCGTCCGTGAGCATACGACGTGGGACAATCTGGTAGTTGCCTTTTTCGGAGAAACAAATGCCGGTAAAAGCACCATCATCGAGACTTTTCGTATCTTGTTTGATAACCAACGAAAAAAAGGATGTGACGGATTGATTGTGGGTGACGGCCGGCACGACTTTACGCAGACCTACGATGAATACAAGTTGTCGATAGCAGGTGTTCCGTTTACGCTAATTGATGTGCCCGGTATAGAAGGCGATGAGGTTGATTTCAAAGATACCATAAAAATGGCTTTGGGGAAGGCGCACTGTGTATTCTATGTACAGGGACACAATAAAAAGCCGGATGTGGCGACGGCTCAGAAAATAAAAAAGTATCTCGGCGATTGGGTGAAAGTGTATTCGATATACAATGTGAGAGGCGGCGTGAGCAATTATGACGAAGAAGAGGAACGAGAGACCCTTTTGACCGATGGCGTTCGGAAAGCAGAGGAGTTGATACGGTCGGAATTCAAAACCATATTAGGGGATGTATATGCCGGACACATTACGCTGCAAGGGCTACTGGCGATGTCGGCGAAAGCTCGTTTTGCCCCCGAACGAGATGATCTGATAAGAGGACAACAAAAACTGCTGAGATATTTCGATAATAACCCGGAAAAGGTTTTACAATTCAGTCAGTTCCGAACCTTAATAGATTTGGTAAAGGAAAAAGCGGCTAATTTCGAACCGGTGATTGTGGAAGCCAATAAGCAGAAATTGATTTCCCTATCCGGTCGAATAGTGAACCAAATAGAGAAAGGCAAAAATGAGAATAAAGAAAAACTCACGGAGCTGGAAGATCGGCTTAAGGCGATTCGAAAAGAGGTTTGTGTGAATTGTCTTGAGAATGTGGAGCAGAGACTTCAGAATAAAGTCAATGTCGAAACGGATAGGGTGTATGATTCGCTAAAGCAAAAACTTTTCGGACTGATTGATAGGAAGCCCGACAATATTAAAGCAGAAGCAGAGCAGCTGCAACAGGAGGCATTAGAGAAACTTGAACGAAAAGTAGAATATATTGTGGATGAAGAAAGGCGTTCTATTGTGGAAGTTGCCACCAAAACGATGAAAGAACTGGAGGGTATGCATTTAACGATTCGACCGATAAACATAGATGATGTACAAGGGGCATCGAATAATGAAATCGATTTCTCCGGGGCATTGGAAAACTTAGACGTCGATTTTGGTGATGTAGTGGATTTTCTTGGAAAGATTACAGGTTCTGCCATGAGTGGATTTGCTATTGGCTCTTTAGTCCCGGTTATTGGTAATATTATAGGTGCAGTAGTTGGGGGTGTTATCGGTACAACATACGCCATTGTTTCGTCCGACGATGGTAAGGCGGATGCAAGGAATCAGATAGGTAATGCCATAGCGGAAGCCAAGAAAAGGACGAAAGGTAATATGGCTGAACGATTGCAACCCTTTTGCAATGGGGTGCGTAAGCAGAACAACCACCTGAAAGAATTGGTTAGTACAGAACTCGAAAACATTACTCAACTTCGTGAGAGTTTAGACGAGGTGAGCGATACGATTCTTGATTATGCAAAAACATTAAAACACAAAGAATATGGAAGAATTTGATATCAAAAGCCGAAAGTTGCAGAAACTGGAAAGCTTGAAAACACTTTTACAGCAAGGGGCGGAGATACTGCCGGACCTTACGAACTATCTTCACAAAATAGATAGTATCAGCGAATCGATACAGGATGGTGAGATTAGCATCGTGCTTCTGGGTAGTTTTTCGGACGGAAAAACAAGTACCATCGCCGGACTTCTGGGACGACTGGAAGACAACATGAAGATAGACCAAGACGAGTCGTCCGATGAGCTGACCATCTATCGCCCCAAAGGGTTGCGGAAAGGATTCAAGATAGTGGATACTCCGGGGTTATTCGGGACCAAGGAACGAGAGATAGACGGAAAGAATGTGAAGTTCTCGCAGCTGACGGAAAACTATATATCCGAAGCGCACATCCTAATTTATGTTTGCGATGCGGTGGTGCCACTGAAAGACAGCCACGTGGAAATCCTCCGACGCATACTGCGGGACTATCACAAATTAGACAACACGATATTTGTGATCAACAAAATGGATGAAGCCGGTTTTGACCTTCTCGATGAGGTGGATTTCAAAAGAGGCTGCGCGATAAAAAAAGAGAATTTGGTTTCTCGCTTGCGTAGTACAATCAACTTGACTCCCGATGAAGAGAAACGATTGAATGTGGTTTGTATTGCGGCAGACCCGAAAGGAAAGGGACTGGAATATTGGTTCACGAAAATAGATGGATACTATGACCGATCCCACATCAAAGACCTGAGAGACTGCGTGAATCGAGTGGTGGACCAAAGCGACCGTGACGAGCTGGCTGATTTGACCACTCAAACATCGATAGAAGATGTGCTTGACGGACTGAAAAATGCTATAGACGGGACCGTAAAGCCGGTAAAAAAAGAAATAGCAAAAATAGAAAGAAACTTACCGGAGCAGCAAGAAGACCAAGAGCAACTGAGAGTAAAGCTCAATAAGGCTCGAACAGAGCTCACAGAATCTCTACAAAGCACGAAAGATGATATTTGTCGTGATATCAATGGGGCAAGTGGCGAAACCATCAAGGATGTGATTGCATCTCGATTGGGGATACAAGACGGGCAAGTGACCTTCTATGTGTTTACAAATAAGATTCAAAGTCTGATAAATGAATGCTGCGAAACAAATGGCAAAGCCGTGGATAGTGCAGCCATGAAACTCGAGAAAAGCTATGAGATAGAATATAAGGCACTGAATGAAGCACTGGCTATGGGGGCGAAGTCGTTGAAAAACGTAACCATAAGCGGAGAACAAGTGAAGGCGGTTCGAGATGTAATAGCAAAATCGTACAAGTTTAAGCCTTGGGGCGCCATAAAGTGGGGTACAAAAATCTCAAAAGTTTTGGGGTGGATAGGTAGAATCATTACGATTGCTCTGGAAATCGGGAAATGGATAAAAAGATGTTAGGACGAGAAGAAATTAAATAAGCTGAAGGAACAACTATGTAGTGCGGTATCAACTATCCATAAAGAGGTGCTGAAGACTCTGAATGATGACGAGAGCTATTTCAAGAACTATGCGCCGTCGTATATTAAATTTTGCAAAATGGTAGCGGAAAAGAATCAGCAAATAGAGAGTTTGAAACAAAAAATCAATGAATTGGAGCACTATAAGGAGCGTATCGTGAAATGGAAAGATTCAGCGGAAAACGCTGAATATGTTGAATTATAAACCACTAAAAAATTATTCGTATGGAAAAGGAAAATGAAAAAATCACGACAGTGAAAAAGGACAAAGAAGTTTGGAAAAAGTTGTTGGGATTTGGATTACCGATTTTAATCGGAGGATTGTTTCAGTTATTAAAAGGTGGAAAATAGGGGGGGGGGAAATTTAGTTACTTACTGAAACGGATTGGGCTGCCTGACAACGGAATGTTGTCGGGCAGTCTTTTTTTTGGGCAAGCTATATTTTTTTGTGCGGGTAATGGGAGTAGCTGCTATTTTTTTTTGGGGGGTAGGATTTGGGGCGAACTGTGATTCTATGTGAGTGCGGGAGAAATGAAAATACGAAAAGGAAGTAAGATAAGAGTAGGTAAGGAAATGGGATAGGATTTGGAAAGAAACGGGAGTGGATTTAGAAAGGTTGATTTAGAAAAAAAACTGGAGGGGAATGGGGAAGAAAATGGGAAAAATAGTAGGAAAGTGGGTTGAAAATGGGTGGAAAATGGGGTTGGGGAGGTTTTATTTGAACAAGATTTTATGTTTTTGAGCATATAGATGTGAAAAATGCTACATTCGATTTGGTTTTATGTACAAATAGTTGTATCTTTGCAGCCAATCGCTAACATTAAACACCTAACCTATTGTACTAACCATTATGTGTCGGAGTCTCTATCCGCTGATTGTTGGATTCTTTTCTGTCTGCATTTCTATGCTCCTTGGGGCGTGTGTGCCCTATTCTGATTCGAAACAAACTATCGCTGTGGCGGATAGTTTGGATGCCTGTCATCAACTCTATTCCGATACGGCTGCGCTGACTACCGCCATCGAATCGATGGACAACCTATGGGGCAAACTGGTGGCACGTGAGCTGCTGGCCAAAGCGCACTACTACAGGGGGCGTAACTATGAACGCAACAAAGAGCAGGTTTGCGCTGCTGCCGCTGACTATATCGACTGCGACAAGTTGCGGCCAGACAACGACTTGTTGCGAGGGCGGGCGAACTCGTGTATGGCCTATATATGCGCCCTGCAGGAGGATTATGCGTTGTCGTGCGAATATTGCATACGGGCACTCGATTATTTGGAAGCAGCGGGCGAGGAGTACTACTATGCACATGCGCTGTTGAACCGATGCAGCTGCGAGTTGAATGGGGGCAATATGGCGACAGCCGATAGCCTATGGAGGGAAGCGGAGACCTACACGCAAAAGATGGATCGGGCTTTCTTCGGGAGACTTATGGGTGTGCGGGGATCGTATTTCTTGGCAGCCCATCAACCGGACTCGGCGCTGTACTACTTAGAGCAAGTGGAACTCGAGCGGCTGCGGGCCCAACAACAGGTGTTCTACCAAAAACAGAAAATGCGCTGCTACTATGCGTTGGGCAACAACGAGCGCGCGGAAGAGGCGGCAAAACAAGTGATTGCTAACTCGACGGAAGCTGCGTATCTGGCGCAAGCGTATTCGACGCTGCTCTATATTCACATTCAAGACGACAGCCTGAATGTGCCCGTGGAATACGCTCGGCCGCGCATTGAGGCTGAGAAAAAACTGCGAACTGAACGGGAAAAATATACCTGCGCCGTGGAACAGCTGCGGAGCTACTCGGCCACACCCTATCCGTACCTGCCGTGGCTGACGGTGGTGATACTGATGGCCGTGGTCGGACTGGTGCTGATAGGAATCCTGTATTTTGCGGTATATAACTTCAAAATGCTGCTGTCGCACAAGGACAAGACCATTCACCACAGAGAGCAGCAAATGGAGCGGCAGAAGGCGGAACATCAAGAGCAGATACGCTCCATGGAGCAACAATATGCGCAAGAAAATGTGAGCTACCTGCACCAAATGAGCGTGTTCCTCGGCAAAGTGGAGGCCCTACGTAACACCTACCCGGAACCGCCCGCACGCTGGCAGCAAATAAACTGTCTGTATCAAGACACGCAACCGGTATTTGCACTATTTGCCGCACGCGCAAAAAAATACCAATTGACCGATAGAGAAACGACCTATTGCATCTACCTGATACTCTACAAAGATGCCGTGTCGAAACAGATTGCCGACTATCTGTGCTACTCTCCCAACGGAATAGGGACTTTTAAGCAGCGTGTGTCGCATAAATTAGGCTGCTCGGCGGCCGACCTCTACGAGACCTGCGTGCGGTTGGCAGCGAAAACGGATTAATCGATAAAACGGAAGAAAAACAGCGCCGGAGATAGGAATGAACTATTTTCGGCGCTGTTTGTATTTTGGAGGCGGGATAGGGGTACTATTTTCCGTCGGAAAATTTTATACCTGCACGCAAATAACAGGCTGTGTGCATAGTGTAAAAAATGCAATACTGATAATCTGTACGTTACATCGTGTTTTGTGCATGTTTATTTTTTGTGCAATCTATATTTAAGTAGTAATTTTGCATTCGATTTTAGAAGTAAGGCAATACAAATCCGAAGTCTGATCCATGGAAAGCATTTAGGGAGTACGCCGAGATCCTATTGTATAAAAATTGAGCTCCCTAAGTAAATAAATTACCACCAATTCTAACTAAACACAAAAAAAGACTCGACGGGGAGTCGAGCGAAGAAGAAAAACAAATAAGTTACATAGTTTTTAGTACCGACGAGAGGGCTACACCAAGTATTTTTTAATGGTCAGTTTAAGAATATACTTTGGTGTAGCTTCTCTTTTGTGTGCAGTTGTACGGGCGATGCTTCGGGAGTCGTTCGGCAGACCAACAAAGCACACGAAAAGAAAAGAGAAAGTTTACTCCGAGAGGTTTACTCCGAAAGGTTTACTCCGAGAGGTTTACTGCGAGAGGTTTACTCCGAACGATTTACTCCAAGTGGTTTACTCCGAGAGGTTTACTCCGAGAGAGCGGAGAGGATGTCGGAATAGGAAAAGCCTCGCTGCAAAAGGAAACGGATGAGTTGGTCGCGCTGCGAGTTGTGCTCATCGCTGCGAGAGAAACGGCTCTGCGTACGGCCGGGCGAGGCGTTGCGGGGCGTAGGCTTGGGAGAAGGGCGGAGAGAACGGGATTTCTGCGAGATGAGCGATTGCAAAATGCGATTATACTCGATTTCATCGATAGAACTGAGCGCCTCCTGAATGGCAGCGGAGGGAAGGCGACGGGCCTGCAAGTGAGCTTGTATCTTGTTTTTTCCCCATTGCTGGTAGAGCAGTTTGTCGTGCGCAAAGGCGTGGCAGTAGCGGGCGTCGTCGAGAAAACGGAGAGCGTAGAGGTGGTCGATGATGGAATCAACGGATTCTGACGGGCATCCCCAAGCGTAGAGTTTGGTGCGGACCTCCTCCGCACAATGCTCGGCTCGGGCGCAATACGCTTCGGCTCGCGAGCGGAATTCATCCGAATTCAACGGTGGTTCGGGGGAGGGAAGGGAGTTGTTGGGCATATATTCGGGATTTATTCGGAGTTGGTTCGGGAGTGGTTCGGGAAATATAGCGGGTGGAGAGGAGGCGGGGCTTGCCGAACATGTCGTGGCGGAGCTCGGTGTCGGTATAGCCCAACGAGGTGAGGAGACGGCACGTGGCGTCGGCATAGTGCTCGTTTAGCTCGAAGAAAAGGTACGGCGCCTTTTTTGCTTCGGCGATGGTTCGGTAGAACAGCAGCGGATCGGTATCCGGAACAAAGAGCGCCGACGCCGGTTCGTAGTCTAAAACCGTGGCATCCATCTCGGCTCGCTCCCGCTCGCAGATATACGGTGGATTGCTCACTAAGACATCAAAAATGCCGATTTCATCGGAAAAAATGTCCGCTTGGCGGAAGTCGACCGAAAGGCCGTTGCGCTCGGCGTTGTCGCGCGCCACCGTCAGCGCCTCGGCACTGATGTCGAAGCCCGTGACCTGCCACGCGGGGAAAAGCTGCTTGAGCGCCAAGGCGATGCAGCCGCTCCCCGTGCCGACATCCGCCACACGGAGCGGCAAGGCGGCCGACGGGCGTAAGGTTTGGCCGATGAAATCGACTAATTCTGCCGTTTCGGGGCGCGGAATGAGCGTGGCGGGCGTGACACGAAGGTCGAGCCCCCGCCACAGCGTATGGCCGAAAATATACTGTAGCGGCTCTTTTTTGCGCAAACGAGAGAGTATGATTTCGATATCCGGATAATTTTTCGTATCTTTGCAGCCACTAAGGAGTTGGGTGCGGGTAAGGCCGCTGACTTCCTCTAAAATCCACCACGCCATGTCGCGCAATTCGGAGTCCGGGTAGAGGCCTTGCAGCTGAGATTGGATGTATCGAATGGTTTGATTCATGGCACAAAAGTACGCAAAAATAATGGATTACGCAAAATACATAGACCGATGTATCGCTCTCGCTCGATTGGGCGAGTACTACGTGGCCCCCAATCCGATGGTGGGCGCCGTGCTGGTGCGCAATGCGGATGAGGCGATAGTGGGCGAGGGTTGGCACCGACAATACGGCGGCCCGCATGCCGAGGTGAATTGCTTCCGTGACGCCGAGGCGAATGGAGCAAAGCCGGACTATCGGGACTGCACGCTGTTTGTGAGCCTTGAGCCGTGTAGCCATTACGGGAAAACGCCGCCGTGCGCCGACTTGATAGTGGAAAAAGGCGTGGGGCGTGTGGTAGTAGGCATGCAAGACCCGAATGCGCTGGTGGCCGGCCGCGGCGTGAATCGGCTGCGAGAGGCCGGAATAGATGTGGTGGTGGGCGTGCAAGAAGCGGCGTGCCGAGCACTGAACAAGCGGTTCCTCTCGCTGCACGAGAAGAAGCGGCCGTACGTGACGCTGAAATGGGCACAGACGGCCGACGGATTTGTGGACCGACTGCGCACCACCGAGGAAGTGGGTGAGCAGGTGCGGATATCGACCCCGCTGACCAAAATGTTAGTACACAAAATGCGGGCGGAAAATCAGGCCATCATGGTGGGCACCCGCACGGCCCTGCTCGACAACCCGAAACTGCTAAACACCCGTTGGATTGGTCGAAATCCGATACGTGTGGTGGTGGATAGAGCGGGAAAAATACCCGCCGACAGCAACCTGTTCTCGGGCGATGCGGAAACGATAGTGTATCGAGAGAAAACGGATTGGGCATCGGTGCTCGCCGACCTCGCCGAGCGAAACATCGATTCGATATTGGTGGAAGGCGGGCCGACGCTATTGGAATCGATACTGCAAAGCGGGCTGTATGATGAACTGCACGTGGAAGTGTCGCCGGAGCGAATCGGACAAGGCGTGGCGGCTCCGAAAATAACGCTGCCCGCCCAAGCGGAGCGTATCGACGGGCGGATGCTCTACACGATACGGCACGAATAACGCGGGCTTTGGCGTGGTTTTTGAACAAAAAAGCAAATTGTAGTGGAAAAAGAGATAAGCATGGCGAAAAAGATACGAACGATATGCGCCTTGTGCGTAGCGGTGGGGCTGCTCGGAGGATGTACGATCATCAACGAGAAGCGGCATCGGGGTATGGCCGTGGAATTAGACGGCCACCTGCTGTCGTACGCCACGCTCGACTCGCTGACGGCGAACCTGTCGGCCGAAGACAGCGCCGCTGTGGCGGAACGCTATGTGCGGCAATGGGCCAACGACATCCTTTTCTCGAAAGCGGCGCAAGACGGCATGGACAAGCAGATAGAAGAGATGGTGGCTGACTACCGCCGGTCGCTCTATGTGCATAAATACGAGTCGGAATTAGTGGCACGACGCATGCCGAAGACCGTGGAAGACAGCGTGGCGGAGCAACTCTACGCACAGAACGCTGATCGATTCCGGCTGAAGGTAAGCATAGTGAAAGGTCTGCTATTGGTGGTGCCGAACGGGACCCCGAACATAGAGAAAAAACTATACAAGTGGCTCGACGACCTGAGCCCGGAAAACCTCGAACATATCGAGAAATATGCGTATCAGTACGCCACGGTGTATGAGCTGTTTACCGACCGCTGGCAGTCCGCCGAGCAGCTGCAACTCTATCTGCCGACCGAGACAAGCGAACTGAACCGACTGCTCGGACAACAGAAACGCATCGTGCTGGGCGATTCGGTTTCGACCTACATACTGCAAGTGACGGACAAATACATGGCGGGCGAACGAATGCCGTTCGACTTTGCCCGACCGGAGATAGAAAAAAACATACTGAGCCGGCGACAAGTGGATTTTCTGCGTAGAGAACGGGAAAACCTGTACGACGAGGCGGTGAAGAAAAAGCAAATTCATTTCTATGAAAAATAAATTCCTATTGGCAGTTGCCGCAATGGGCAGCTTGACACTATCGGCACAAAACAACGTGATCGATGAGGTGATATGGATAGTGGGCGATGAGGCCATACTGAAAAGCGAGGTGGAAGAGGAACGACTGCGTGCGCAATACGAAGGACAACAGATTGCGGGCGACCCGTACTGCGTGATACCCGAACAGATAGCCATACAGAAACTGTTTCTGCACCAAGCGGAGATAGACTCGGTGGTGGCCAACGAATCGTCGGTGAGCCATCAGGTGGATATGCGTATCAACTACTACATCTCACAAATTGGCTCGAAAGAGAAAATGGAGGAGTATTTCCGCAAGACAAGCAGCGAGATACGCGAAGAGATGATGACCACGGTGCGCAACCAAATGATAATCCAACAAATGCAGCAAAAGCTGACGGAACACATCAAGCCGACGCCCGCCGAGATACGCCGATACTACAACTCGCTGCCGCAAGACTCGATACCGATGATGCCGGCTCAAGTGGAGGTGCAGATACTGTCGTTTGAACCGCCCGTGCCCGTGGAGGAAACGGAGCGTATAAAAAGTCAGCTGCGCGACTTTACGGAACGCGTGAATTCGGGAAAAGCCGATTTCGGTATGCTCGCCCGCATGTACTCGGAAGATACGGAATCCGCCAAACGAGGCGGAGAGCTTGGTTTTGTCGGAAAAGGGCAATTAGTGAGCGAGTTTGCGGATGTGGCCTTCAACCTGAACGACCCGAAGCGGGTGTCGCGTATCGTGCAAACGGAATACGGATACCACATCATTCAACTGATAGAGAAAAAAGGCGAACGCATCAACTGCCGCCACATCCTGCTCCGCCCGCGCGTGAGCAGCGTGGATAAACAAAACGCGTTGCAGAAATTAGACACGCTCGCCCAACAGATACGAGCCGGAGAAATAAGCTTTGAGCAAGCCATCATCCGCTACTCGGAAGACAAGAATACCGCGATGAATGCGGGCATAATGACCAATCCGAACACGGGTAGCAACCGATTCGAATACCAAGACCTCGCGCCCGAAATAGCCAAACAGATATACACGATGCAAGAAGGCGATGTGTCGGCGCCCTTTGTGATGATGGACCAAACCAAAAACAAAGAAGTGTGCGCCATCGTGAAACTGCGCAAGAAAACCGATGTGCACCGAGCCAACCTGACCGACGACTTTCAGACCATAAAAGGTATGCTCGAACAGAAACAGTCCGCCGAGTTCTTGCACGACTGGATACTCAAAAAACAAAAAGCAACCTTCATCCAAATAGACCCCGAATGGGCCGGGTGCGACTTTGAATATCCGGGATGGAAGCATGATTGAGCAATTAACAATTAATAATTAACAATTAACATGCATGTCCTCTGACCTTCTTCAAATGATAGCATGGCGGCTCTTGCGAGCCGTTCGGGCGAGGAGTAATTAGGAATTAAGAATTAGGAATTAGGAGTTAGGAATTTGGAATTTATGCGGATAGGGAAGGGGAAAAGGAAAAGGCTATTGGGGTGGCTATTGGCACTGAGTGCGGGGACCGGAATCCACGCACAGACTATGGTGTATCTGGAGCACTCCGACCGACTCAGCTTTGACGAGGACCGCATAGCCGACGCACAAATACTGAGCGGCGACGTGCGATTCCGACACGACGATGCGTTGATGTACTGCGACTCCGCCTATTTCTACGAGAAAACCAACTCGATAGACGCCTTCGGGCATATCCGATTTGTGCAAGGCGATACGCTGCTGGGCTACGGAGACAAACTCTACTATAACGGGAACACCAAACTGGCACGGCTGCGGAAAAATGTGCGGCTTGTACACGGAACGGAAAATCCGACCATACTGACTACCGACAGCCTTAACTACGACCGCGTGCGTGACGTGGCGTACTATTTTAGCTTCGGGTCGATTCGGGACAGCCTGAACACCCTCAATTCGGAATGGGGACAATATACACCCAACAACAAACAAGCGGTTTTCAGCCATGACGTGAAACTGACCAATCCGAAATTTGAACTGACCTCGGACACGCTGCTATACAACACGGAAACGCATATTGCCGACTTGGTGAGTCCGACGCGAATCGTGTATGAGAAAGAAACGAATATCTACTCGTCGCGCGGGTGGTACAACACGGAAACGGAACGATCGATGCTGCTGCAACGCTCGGTGGTGGAACAGACCGACGGGAAATCGCTGACGGGCGACACCATATTCTACGACAAGCGAATCGGCTACGGGCGCATCCTCGGGCGAATGGTGATGAAAGATACCGTGAACAAAGCTACCCTGATGGGCAACCGAGGCGAGATGTTTCACGACGGCGAGGCCGGATACGCCACGGACAGCGCCCTAATGGTGGATTGGGCGGATTCGACCGCCTGCGCCTACATGCATGCGGACACGCTATTCACGGAGGAGATTCCGTACAGACTGACACGAATCGTGGCTCGGGACAGCGTGTGGCAAGACAGCCTACTGGTGGCGCAAGCGCCCGACACGATGAATATAGACACGACCTATCGGCGCATGCGAGCCTTCCATAACGTGCGCGTGTACCGAACCGATATGCAGGCGGTGTGCGACTCGCTCGACTACATCGGCAAAGACTCGGTGATGACACTCTATCGGGACCCCGTGTGCTGGAGCGAGAGCAATCAGATATCTGCCGACACGATACGAATCTATGTGCGAAACGGAAAAGTGGATTATGCGCACGGAAAAGGGAATGCGCTGACTATCAAACAAGAAACACGCGAATTCTACGACCAAATGGGCGGCAAAGAGATGGTGGCGTATATTCGTGACGGAGAAATGAAAGAAGTGGATGTGAACGGAAATGCGATGACCGTTTTCTATCCGCAAGACGAGGATAGCACCTTTATCGGGGTGAATACGACCGAATCGAGCTATGTGAAAGTGTATTTAGAAGAACAAAAAATACATCATATTCTCTTCACCGCCGAGACGACGGGCGTGCTGTACCCGTTGGACCAAGTGCCGAGCGGGAAAGACCGATTGGGCGGATTTTTCTGGGCGGAACAAGAACGGCCGAGAGATGCGCAAGACGTATTCAGCCGACCCCGCCGCACGCCGAGACCGACGGCCGGCATGCAAAGTGCGGTGGCGGATGAAACGACGAAAAATGCCGATGAAATCGAGAAAAATCAGCATCGAGGAGAAGAAATGCAGCACCGAAAACTGAAAACAAAATAACAAAAAACGGATTGACAAGATGAAACGAAAGGTAGTGAAATGCGTGTTGGCTGCTATGCTGGCGGCCTTCTTAGGAACGGCAAGCGCACAGGAGTTGCCGCAAGGGTTAGGCGTGCAGATAGGGTTCGCCGAGCCTATACTGCGACTGAACACGGGAAATAGCAACTACAAAGCCGACTCGTTAGCCAACAAGGTGAAGCTGAACGGTATGAAATTAGGATTGGTGTATGACGTGAGCTACATCAAAGGATTCGGGTCGTCGATAGGAGTCAATTACACCATTGCCGCCGGGCATACGGATTGGGTGCAGAAAAATAGCACGCAGATGTATCCGCAGACCCGCACGAAAAGTGTGTATCAGGAGCTGGAGCTGTTTGTGGATTGGCAATACAAATTTGAGATAGCCAAGCAGACCTACATCATTCTCTATTCGGGGCCGACCATCCAATGCGCACTGGCCTACAGCCAACGCACCTATACCAAAAGCATAGACGGAAAAGTGGAAAAAGGCGATTCGCAATCGCGCTACGACTACGACGACGAGGACAAGCTGTCGGACCTGAAGCGGCTGAATGTGACTTGGGGCGTGGGCGCCGGATTCCAATATCAGCGGTACTACCTGCGTGGCGGATACGATTTCGGACTGATGAATCCGTACAAAATAAAGAATTTCAACGAAACAACCGGTGGAATAGACCGATACACAAGGGGACGACTGGACCAATGGAACATACGACTGGGCATCTACCTATGGCAGCGGTAAGGCAAAGACGCTGAAGAGAGTTCCAAAAGGCTAAAAAAATACCTCATAGTTTTCGCTGAAAGTAACCCAATAGTTTTCGCTGAAAGTAACCCAATAGTTTTCACTGATAGTTTCTCATAGTTTTCGAAAAGTTCTCGTGAAGATTTCTCAAAGAGAAGAAGGTTTTTCTATTTAGAAGAGAATTTTTTTCAAAGTGAGAAGAATTTTTTTCGAAGAGAATATTCCTAAGACCGACCGCAAACCATAAAATAATTAACTATGTACCTCTAAATAATTAACTATGATACCTCGTGAGACAATTGAAAGAGTGATAAACACCGCCCGCATAGAAGAGGTGGTGGGGGACTATGTGACCCTGCACAAACGGGGCGCAAACTTGATCGGACTCTGTCCGTTCCATACGGAGAAAACGGGCTCGTTTACCGTCAGCCCGAGCAAAGGAATCTACAAATGCTTCGGCTGCGGCAAGTCGGGACACGCAATAGGATTTGTGATGGAGATAGAAAAATGCTCCTATCCCGAAGCCGTGAAACAGGTGGCTCGAAAATACCACATCGAGATAGAGGAACGGCAACTGACCGAGCAAGAGCAGCAGCGACAAGACGACCGCGAATCGATGTCGGCGGTGAATGAATTCTGCAACAAGTGGTTCCAAAAACAGCTGAAAGAGACGGAAGAAGGGCAGGCGATAGGATTGGCCTACTTCCACGAGCGAGGACTGAGAGACGATGCCATCGAGGCTTTTCAGCTCGGCTATTCGCCGGAAAAAGGAAATCAACTGGCCGTAGCACTGAAAAAGCACGGATTCACCGAGAAATACATCCTAAACGACCCCGACACGAAAATAGGCGTAGGGGTGTGCGGGCGCAGCGAGGACGGACGAATATACGACCGCTTTCGGGACCGTGTGATGTTTCCGATTTTTAGCATTTCGGGAAAGGTAGTGGGATTCGCCGGGCGCATAATGCGCAACAAAGAAAACACCGGAAAATATACCAATTCGCCCGAATCCATCGTATATTCGAAGCGTCGGCAGCTCTACGGACTCTATCAGGCAAAAAGCGAGATAAGCCGAAAAGACCTCTGCTACTTGGTGGAAGGGCAGATGGATGTGATATCGATGTATCAGTCGGGCATCAAAAATGTGGTGGCAAGCGGCGGTACGGCACTGACCGAGGAACAGATACTGCTGATAGCACGACTGACGCAAAACATTGTGGTGCTGTACGACGGCGACAAGGCCGGCATACACGCGGCGCTGCGAGGAATCGATATGTTTCTCGAAAAAGGATTCAACGTGAAAGTGGTGCTGCTGCCCGACGGAGAAGACCCCGACTCGTATGCACAAAGCCACAATGCGTCCGATTTCATCGAGTTTATCGACCGCCACAAGACGGATTTTATTCGATTCAAGATTCAGCTGCTCAAAGAACAAGTGAAAAATGACCCTGCCCAAATAGCGGCCGTGGTGAAAAGTGTGGTGGAATCGGTGGCACTGATACCGGACTTGATAACGCGACAAGTGTATATTAAGGATGCGGCAGACCAACTGACTATGAACGAGGGAATTCTTACTAAGGAAGTGGTTCGGCTGCGGCATGAAAAATATACGGAGCTGAAAAATGAGCAGGAAAAACGAGAAGAGCGGGAACGATACGAAAAAATGATGTCGACCGGGGGAACGGCACAAGCGGCAGGCAACGCACAAAATGGCGGCGCTCCGGCGGCCACTCCCGCTCAAACGGCTGAGGCCGGGGCAACCCAAGCGGCATCGACCCAAAACGACAAGAAGGAATGGGTGAAACGTGACCCGATGGCGGAACGATTGGCGGAAAACTATCGAAACCTGCTGCAGCTGATTGTACGATACGGAGAATTGCCTTTCTACACCGATGAAAACGGTGTAATTTGGACCGTTGGCGACTATATTTTGGGCAATCTGGAGGGCGACCAAATAGCAGCACCCAATGCGCTGTATCAGAAAATGGTGGATGAATACAAGGCCAACTGTAAAAAAGACGGATTCAAGGCGGAGCAATTCTTTAAGTTCCACAGCGATATGGAAGTGAGCCAACTCGGAATAGAGCTGCTGTCCGCCCCGTATCAGCTGAGCCAAATTTATGAACAGCCGGAACTGCAACTGCCCAATCGGCCGCAAGAGACCGAGGAGGAGAAGGGACTCTCGATAGAGGAAAAAGAGGAGAGGAGGCACCTTGCGGACCGAGTGCGGCGACTGCTGCTCGAGATAAAAGTGACGGTGGTGGAACAACGACTCGACGAGGTGGAGAGAGAGCTGAAAGAACGGCAAAACGAGCCGGACCTAAGCCAACTGCGGCCGCTCATGGAGCTGAGAACGCAACTGCTAAACTTCCGAAATATGCTGTGCCAAGAGCTGAACAGGGGAATCCTGTGAGGAATTAGGAATTAGGAATTAGGAATTAGGAATGATTTGTGGGGAGTGGTTCGGTTTTGGGGTGGGATTTGTAGGGATTTTTTTTTGTCTTTTCCGGAGATGGTTCGGGAGTGGTTCGGGATTTTTGGGATTTTTGGGATTTTTGGTGCGTTTGTAAGGCATTTGTAATTCATTTTTTTGTAATTCATTTTTTGTAAGTCTTTTGATATTCAAAATTCGTAAAAATTTAGAAACAGTGCTGTTTGGAGAGATTGTATATGGTCCGATACACTCACGGAGGCTGGGCGTGTCGTTAGGAATGGAACTGATGCCATTGGAGCATAAACTGTGTACCTTTGACTGCGTGTATTGCGAGTGCGGATTCAATCAAACGGTGGCGAGCCGTAAGGGTGGGGGAGATGTGTCTAACCACAAATGTGAATGCAACCAAATAGAGTTGAGTGAGGGGGAATGCAATCAAGAGGGGGTGAACTGTGAAGGGGCGAGCCATAAGGGGGAGTTAAATCAAGCGGGAGAGAAGGTGAAACTGCCGACACGGGAGCAGGTGCGGGTGGCGCTGGAAACAAAGCTGCAAGCTTTAGACCGTGAAGGCGTGCGGATAGACGTGATCACCTTCAGCGGGAACGGAGAGCCGACCCTGCACCCCGAATTCAAGGGAATCATAGAGGACACCTGCGCCCTGCGTAACCACTACGCACCCCAAGCGAAGGTATCCGTGCTGTCGAACTCGACACAGCTCGGGCGTGCCGATGTGGTGGAGGCGCTGAGGCTATGCGACAATCGGATTCTGAAATTGGATTCGGCGATAGACCAAACGATGCGGCTTATCGATGCGCCCGTGAATACGGAGCTGACGGCGGCGCATATCGAGGAGCTGATTCGGGAGTCCTTCGGGAAAGAGGCGAAGGAAAACGAAGCGGGGGAGGAAGGATTTGCCGATTTCATATTGCAGACCTGTTTCCTGCGGGGGACCGTGGGCGTGCGCCAAGACGGAACCGTGGGGCGAGGCGAGGAGCTTAACGACTCGACCTACGGCACGGCACGGATAGACAACACCACCCCCGAAGAATTGGAGGCGTGGTACGCTGCCGTCGACCGGCTGCGGCCGCGAGAGATAATGATATACGTGATAGACCGCGCCACGCCCGTGCATACGCTCGAGAAAGTGAGCCGAGAGGAAATGGAACGCATTGCCGCTCCGCTGCGAGAAAAAGGATATAAGGTGGTGGTGTGTGCGTAGCTTTTAGTTGAGTGTTGAGAGTTGAGAGTTGAGGGTTGAGGGTTTAGAGTTTAGAGCAGTGGAGTGTTTTTAGTTTAGAGTTTCTTTTGTTTTCCGTATGAAGATATTGATAGCACCGCTGAATTGGGGATTGGGGCATGCCGCACGGTGTGTCCCACTCGTTCGGAAATACCTTTCGGCGGGCGATGAGGTGCTATTAGGCGGCAAGGGCGAATCGCTCGTGCTACTGCGGCGGCACTTTCCCGATCTACGGTGGGTGGAGCTCGCTCCATTGGAGCTGACCTACTCCGACGGAAACAGCCAAGTGGGGGCCATGGTGCGCGCCCTGCCGAAGCTCGCTCGGTCGGCTCGACAGGACCACAAGCTATTGGCGCAACTGCTCAAACAGGAAAAAATAGACCTCGTGGTGTCGGACAATCGGTTCGGACTGTTCTCGGACCGGGTGCGCTCGGTATATATTACGCACCAACTGCACATCATGCTGCCGAGAGGGTGGAAATGGGCGGAACCGATAGCGGAACGGGCGCACCGACGGATTTGGAAACACTACGCGGAGGTGTGGGTGCCCGACCGCGCGGAACACGGACTGAGCGGGGCGCTGAGCCACGGCGTGACGCAAGACCCTCGCGTGCGATTTATCGGAACGCTGACTCGATTCGATGGCTGCAAAGGCATTCAGATAGAAAGCGACTATGCGGCGGGCTATGACGTGGTGGCCGTGCTGAGCGGATTGGAACCGCAACGGAGCTTATTCGAGAAAACCATAATGGAACGCTATGCGGGGCGGGCGGAAAAGGTGCTGTTAGTGGAAGGCAAGATAAATCGGCCGCCGACACGGATGCGACACGGAAACATCACGCGCATGGCGCACCTGAACGATACGGATATGGCGGCGGCGCTGCTCGGCGCAAAACGGATTATTGCCCGCTCGGGCTATTCGACGCTGATGGACCTTGACGCTCTCGGCGTGCTGAGCCGTGCGGAACTCATACCCACGCCCGGCCAAAGCGAACAGGAATACCTCGCCACCTTGGATTTCACTAAACTATAAAAAACGGCGCTCAACCTAAAAAAGCGACAAGCTTACGGAAGAAATGGACATAAAAAGTCCGGTTCTTCTGTTGCCCTGCTGACGGAAAAGCTGTACCTTTGCCACGGTTTTTAGATGAGGATACGATCGTCGGAAAAAACAGTCTTGGTGCTTCGAAAAAATGAAGCACCGATTGTGCTTTTTCGTACGGGCGGTTTGTCTATTGTAAGGTAGGTTTATACACTGCGTGTCTATTGTATGGAATACGAAAGCGGTGTGTAAATCGAGAAGTTTATGAGTTTATAGGTTTATGAGTTTATAGTTCATTAGTTTGTAGATTTGTAAATTTGTAAAGGTCGTACAGGTCTAAAAATGGCGTAGTAAATCAAATAAGGCGTATTGAATTAGCATCGTAAGTTGGCATTTTTGAGTTTTGGTAACTTGTGCATTTTTTGTATGCTGAGCGAGCGAATTCGCTCTGTGGGTAACTAAGAAAGTATGAATCATGAAAAAGAGGCAGCCGCGTGGGCTGCTTACGGAAGCACACAGTCGAGAATAGACGGGGTGCAGCAAAAGGGCATCGGAAGTATCGGACAGAGCCGATACGGTTCTACCACAAACGGAATAGGCGATAACACTACCGGCTACGGCGGGTATGTATCGGCATCGGGACAGCTAATGACTCGCTCGACCGGCTCGTTTATGCAAATACATAACGAGGTGATGAATGGAACGCTGGAGCAATGGGGCACGACAGAAGAAAGCGAAAGCGGCCTCGCACGCATACCGCGTCCGCACACTAACCCCGTGGGACAATCGGACCCCATAGGCGACGGACTATGGCCGCTGCTGCTCTATGCCGCTCTCTTCGCACTCATCAAATGGGTGCGCCGAAAAAAGAATAGAATACAATCCGCTGACGCAAAAAGATAGAAACGCTATGAAAAAACATACCCTTCTCATAATCAGTCTATTGACAATAGGATTGGCTACGGCGGTGGCGCTGTGGCCGCTGATGGCAAAAAATATAGCACCGATTGCGGTTACGGGTCTGGTGGTGGATAATGCAAACGCCAACACAGGCGTGCCCATCCCCGCCGGCGACACTGCTGTATTCGGCTACCCGCTGACCTCGACCACCACGGAGATAAGCAAAGAGGTGTACGACCTGCAGAGCGGCGGGAAGCCCGCCATAGGGCGTACGCTGTTCTACTACACGGACACGACCACCGACGGGACCAAGACGGTGAAGTACTACCGCTACGAGGTGAACTATGTATATATGACGGTGGGCCAAGAGGGCGACACCTATACCATAGCCGCCTCGACGACGCCGACGGACAGCACCTGCCTCTGGCGCGTGGTGCAGACCGCAGGCGACGGAGCCAATCAACGGCGATACCAAAACCTGAAAACCGGAAAATGGGTGCGCACGGAGGTGAACACCGCCAACACGACCTCGACCGGTGCCACGGGCGGAACGGTGACTATCACATTGGTGGATGACGAGAACAACTCATCCGCCATTGACCATCAATGGACAACGGTGCTTGACTACGACAAGGACCACCGTACCTTTGCCTATCCGCTGGTGACAAGCGGGGCGACGGAGTATTTCCTCTATTTTGACAAGACCAACAACCGCTGGGCCTACACGACCGATGCGACGGTGGCAAATGTGAACCCCGCCTACTACGAGAAGTGGTCGGAGCGGCAGAACGAGGAGCGGATAGAGCTGTTTGACTGGTACTACCCCGGAATGAACTATTTCACATTTGTGAAAACCGCAGAGGAGGCCAAGGCACAAAATGCGTTCGTGCTATCGCTGACACCGACCCTCAAGACGCTGAGCTATTTCTACTCGGTGGCCGGCGAGAGCGAAGGCTACGACACGGACTATCTGTACGGAAAATATGAGAGCCAAGAGGGCTGGCAGGCACTGTCGGCAAAGGGATACAGCTATAGCTTTGACGGATTGACGGGGCAAGGCGGAGCGACGCAAACCGTATATACGACGGCAAAGAGCATAACGGGCAGCGGCATATACAATCAGCCCGCCTACAACGGCACGGCGTATCACGATGCGGCTCGTACGCTGCTGAGCGCCACCTGCACGGAGAAAAACGAAACGGATTTTGACGGAAACGAATATACCTATCTCTCCATCACCGTGAAGCCGGAAGGGAAAAGCCCGCTCAACCAAGTGTCGGCACAGGCGGCAAGCCAAAAAGACAGCGTGGTGTGGGCGGACTATGTGGATACGGTGGCGATCCGATTCTTGAAAAACGGAGCATTGGTGGAGCGCTATGCGATGGAGGTGACGCGCGAATCGTATCACTACTACGAGAACGAGAAAGTGGTGCCCTACATCAGCATAGGAAACGAGACGGACGGCTACAAACAGGCTACGAGCTACGACTTCCCCGCTGCGGGCGGTACGGTGCGGGTTCGGTACGACTCGCTCGTGGTGGAGCACACGATAGGACTATACGACTTCCAACGCAACGAGATGAGCGAGAGCGCCATCGGGCGAGAGACTCTGGTGGCAGGGTCGCAGGATTGTTTGGACCGTGTGTCGCACACCGCCAATCTTGACGACGAGAAGAGCGGGTGGCTGACGGTGAGCAACAAAGACAAGGAAATAGACCAAGGCGGAACATGGGTGGAACTGACGGCTACGGGGAATGACGGAAACTTGGCCCGCTCGAACCGACTGGTACAGTCGTTCACCTACAAAAAGACCAATTGGGTCTATTCGATGGTGATATTCCTGAACCAACAGAGCCGCACCTCGGCGGGCAAAGTGAAATTTGCACCGCAAGCGGGTATGGGCTATGCAAACATCGATGCAGACGGACGCCAAAGCGTGCATACACACGAAACGACTATATACTACTATCCCGGACAGGTGTTTGAGCTGCGGCCGCGTGAGCGTAACTTTTTGAGTTGGCAGCGCTGGTACGACTATGCAACGGGGACGGATCCGCGATTCTACCGCAGCCGCAAAGACAACAGCATGAACCTGCAGAGTGATTTCTGGAAGCGGCCGCCGCTGAAGAATGTGCATAATAATTTGTCGGAGTGGTGGCGGTATGACTCCATCAACAACGAGGCACTTACCTCGCAGGGATTGTACTATGCCATGATACCGACAGGATGGATGTGGGATGGACCGGATAAGGATGCAAAATTGAGCGAAACGGAAGCGAGTCTTTCGAATATGTTGGTGCCGATTGTGATAGGATGGGACACCACGGGCAACGACCTGCCGGCGGAGCGAGATATTGCCGTCGACCTGAGCAACTATGCGGATTATACGCTGACCGATACGCTGATAGAGGAACCGACCATCAGCTATCGACAGATCTATCACCTACGCCCCGCAAGCCAAATGGCGGATTCGTTAGCTAAGTTTACTGCGACACGGGGAGAATATTTTGAGAACTATTTGCTGACGGCTCCTATTAATAAGGAGGTGGTGATACAGACGGAATATGCCTCGGCCTATCCGTACAACGACAACGCCACGATGGCCCGCCCGAGCGACCTATGCTACTTCATCCCCGTGCAGATAAACACGAAGGGAACACCGCGCGACACGGTGCTGCGGCTGACGATGAGCGATAACTTGGACAAAGTGGAGGTACAGTTCTACAAAGACGGCGAGCTGCAAACCGCCGCTATGCAGACCGCTGACGGAACCGCTTATAAGAATGCACGGCACGTATTAGGCTCGTACTACGACTATCGAACCATAAAGAGCGCCGTGGCCGACACGGTGGTGTATGAATACCGCATAGTGGCGCCGACAGAGGATAATTACGGCGGCTCGTTCGGCGAGAATATATGGAACAAATATAACGGAATACGGGTGCTGAACGGAAACGGAACGACCAATCAAGACATATTGCTCGCTCGTTGGGAAGTGCGTTTTGTGCCGCAAAGCCTGTACGGACCCTCGACGACGGCTCTGATGACGGAAGAGAAAGTGGCGCGCGACTTTGTGCTGCTCGCCAAGAAAGACTTCAACTACAACAAGCCCGGAACGACCAACTGCGTGATCTACCCCGCACCGCTGGGCGCGGAAGAGAGCAGCTTCGGCTACTGCTACCCCTACTCGAAATCGCAAGGCAAGTCGCATCGTGGAACAGCAGTGGCTAGCGGAGAAGGCGATAGGATTCCGTTCCCGTATTACGGCGAGTATGCCATTGTGAACTGCGTGGGACGCCCGACGGAACAAGGACAATACTCGTTCTGGGGATACGAAATGGAGCAACGCGGCGGAGCGGAGAACGGATACTGCCTCTATGTGGACGGATCGCAACTGCCGGGGAAAGTGGTAACGCTATCGACCGATGCGACGATCTGCTCGGGACAGCAGCTCTACTGCTCGGCGTGGGTGGCTCGCGCCAACCAAAAAGACGATTCGCCGATCTTGCAATTTGACATAGAAGGACGCAACAGCGGCGGAAAATGGGAATCGATAGGCGCCTTTTGTACGGGGCCGTTGGACAACGGAGGACAGTGGAATCAGGTGAATTTCCCGATTGTGGGCAGCCAAAACTATACGGAGACACGAATCAGCGTGTATAACTACGCGTCGAGCAACGACGGAAACGACTTTGTGCTGGACGACATCATGCTGTACGCTTCGCCCGTGCCCATCGAGTCGTTCCAAGCGACGACCTCGTGTAACCGAAATGCACTCGGCGACCAAATCGTGACAATAATAAAGGCGGACTATACGCAGTTTACGGGTATCAATAAATATGAAAAGGATTTGTTCTACGATATTTATGAGACCTCGACGGGAAAAGTGGTGAAAACGAACTACTACCAAGGCGACCACTCGGCCGAAGCGGAGTACGGCTATCTGACCACGCCGGCTGAGAACTTTACGCCGAAAGACGGAGAAGTGGTCGGCTCGCTGAGCGAATTAGTTGAGCTGATGAACTCGTTTAGCCGAGACACCACCTGCCTGCGCTACATCCGTAACTACGAGACCGGCAAGGAACGCTGGGTGCTCTATCTGGCCCAATTAGTGCACGAGAGCCCGCTTGCCGCAAAAAAGACCTACGAGGTGCGTACCGCTTACTCGCAAGACGACCTGAGCAAGGCGGAGTGCGCGATGCGAACGAAGCTGCCCGTATTTGAGAAAACGGCGTTTATCTTCAACGGCGAGACCTATCCCGCCGCCGGACAGTGCGCCAACGGACTCTATCCGTTAGAGATATTGGTAACGGACAAAATAATAGACGGCGACAAGGAAGTGGACCTGAATGCCTACGCTGAGGGCGACTGGCTGACGGGCATAGAAGGCGATGATCCGTGGTACTACTCGTATCTGGATGAAGATCAGGCGGAGTATCACGAGATGGACTCCGTAACGAAAGCGAAATGCGATTCGGCCTTCAAGCAAGCATACGGATATAGCCGAACGATAGTGGATGCCGCCATAAAAGACTTGCGCCGCGACACGACGGGCAACAAGAAATCGAACTATCCGGCGACAGACATCAGCGAGGTGAACGGAAACATCGAATACTGGGACGACCAAAGCCACTATGAGGTGATAAAAAATCTGGTGGCGCAAAACAAGCTGACGCTATGGAAAGAACGGCAACACATCTATATGCGCTCGCAAGACACGTGCCGATACTGGATCTACCCGATAGCGGGAACGGCAAAGACGGAATATAACGGCAACACGTATATACTGAATCAGTGCGCCAACCCGACCTACATCATGGTATTCAGCGTGGAGAGCCAATACAGCCTGAATCTCAGCCGACTCGCCACCAAAGACATAGACAACAACGAAGTGCCGAGAGTGCGCGTGTCGGAATCGCAAGCCAACGGCGTGTTTGCCGTGCCCATCACGGAAATAGGCAGCGACGTGGTGATATGCTACGACAGTACGCAAGTGGTGCTATCGACCGACCCTGTGGTGAGCCCGCTGATAGGTTCGGGAAGTCTGTCGATGCACTATACGCAGAATATGTTCCTCGGACACAACAGCCAAAAATACTATCAATCGGGCGATACGCTGTTCTTCCGACCGATAGATGAACACCACGTGGATTCGATGAAAACGATTCAGCGTACGGAGTCGGGCTGGACAATCGGACACCCCGGACTGTGGATAACGAATACGCACCGCATGCGGGCGGGCTACGAATACACGCTCCGACTGCAGATGATGACCAAAACGACCAATGCTATGTCGGACCCGAACAACACGGGGTGCTTGGTGGGGTATGCGTATATAAATGTAGTGGTGGTGCCCGATACGTTGGTTTGGACCCCGACGGCCATGACCGACGACAGCGTCTATCTATGGAGCGACGACCGCAACTGGCGAGGCGTGGTGGACGGACAGACCATGAGCCGGGGCTACACGCCGCTACAAAGCACCATGGCGATACTGCCCGAATGCGGAGTGGGGTGCGACGAGATGAAATATCCGACCATCGTGCCCGACGTGGAAAGCAATCTGCTCTACCCGCAAGATGTGCATTATCACACCAATGTGTGCAAGAAGGTTCAGTTCCGTTCGGGAGCGAAGATGCTCGGACAGGAGAATCTGAAATATGATCAGGCCTACGTGGATGCCACGCTGCCCGCCAACGGATGGTACACGGTGGCATCGCCGCTGCGGGCCACCTACTCGGGCGACCTGTTTGTGCCGCACACAGGGAAATACGGTTCGGGCTCGTCGCTCGAAAGCACGGAGGACTTTGTGGTGAGCGGGTTCAAAGGGTCGCGCGACAGCACGGCGGCGTACGCGGTGTGGGCATCGTACTATAATAAAGATGTGGAAAATGTGCACGACTACGGCAAAGAGACGGTGGTGAGCAAGACGGCACACTTCACCGAATCGAACTCGATGGGCATGGAGATAGAGCCCGGACAGGGATTGGCCGTGGCAGGTTTCGGACCTGCTGACGACACGAAGGTACTGAACATTCGGTTGCCCAAGCCCGATGCGGAGTACGACTACTACACCTCCGGCGGGGAGCCGACAGGGCTGCAAGAGAAAATAGACCGCACGTACGCTTACCAATTGGGATTTGTGCCCGACGAGGGACAGGAATATATGACGATCCGTCTGTCGATCAAGAACCAAAAGACCGACGGGACGGGGACACCCATACAGGGACAACAAGGATTCCTATTCGGCAATCCCACGATGGCATACATCGACATGGTACGGTTCCTGTCGGCAAATACGGATGTGCTATCGCCGAGCGGATACCAAATACAGGTGGATGGCGCATGGAAGAGCGTGACAGGTAATGTGCAGGGAACGGAACACTACCTGAAACCTATGCAGTCGGCTATGGTATTGAGTAAGGATGCTTCGGGAACGGTTCGGGAAATCGAGGTAAAACTGTACCCGAGCTGCCTGAGTCTGGTGCCGAGAGATCGGAATACAGCTACGACCGTGGCAGAAACGGATGAGGGCACGATGGTTTCAGAGGCGGAAGGAACTGCTGAGGCTGCGGAAGGAGCTGAGAAATCGGGAGCTGAGGCTGCTAAGGGAAAGAAAATTTATAGTAAAAATGTGTCCGGAAGCGCGAAAGGGCGGAAATTGACGCCGGAGCGGATGAATATCACCGTGGTGTCGGGCGGAGAGGATGCATACGGCAACCCGCTCTACCAAAAAGGCGAGGCACAACTGCAGCTATCGGAATTTACAAGCACAGGCTACGACGCCGATGAGGACATTCCGTTTATCTCGTCGGGTGTGGAATACGGACGGAAAGAATCGACCTCGACCACGCCGGTGAACATCTACACCATAGCGGGCAACACGCTGCTGGCAGCCGACCTGCGCCCCGAGATGAGCATCGTGCCGCTTGGCTTTGTGCTCCATCCGGATTACCGCTCGGACAGCCTGTACCTGTTCTTCCAAACGAATCGGGCATGGAGCGAGGAGTGCTACCTCTGCGACAGCTACACGGGGGAGAAACGACGCATCTACAACGACTCGCGTTTCCGCATTGCGACACCCGCCGACCACGAGATACGCTACTACCTGCAAGGCGAGGCGTACGACCCCGACCCGACGCCGACCGACAACGAGGATGCACGCGTGGAGCCAAACGGCTCGGCACGGATAGACGTGTTCTCGAACGAGGCGGAACGCATCGTGGTGGTAGCGTCGAGCGACATCGCCGAAGTGCGCGTGTATGACGTCGCCGGGCGATTGGTGAACCAAGCAAAGCCTGCGGCGGCAACGGCCGTCTGCACACTGACGGCGCCCAAGGGCGTGGCGATGGTGGAAGTGCGGCTCAGGAATGAGCAGAGAGGACACGGAAAGGTGATGGTGAGGTAAAATTGAAAAGGAGTTGCGAGAGCAACTCTTTTTCAATTTTACTGAGTTGAGTGTTGAGTGTTGAGTGTTGAGTGTTGAGAGTTGAGTGTTGAGTGAAGATGAGAGTTGTTAGTTTGGAGTTGGAAGTGGCGAGTTTAGATGGAATTTAGAATGTGTTTTTATTGCAAGAAATTGATAAACAAGCGTTTTTTGTGCAAGACAAGACCCCATAACCGTACTAAAACGACTTTGATTTCGGCAAAAATGATACACAACTGCAAAATATATTTGACAGATTGGGCGAAATGTAGTAACTTTGCACCCGCTTTTTTATAGAGTTGGGAAAATTGTACTTATTTTAGGAAAAATACAATATAAAACGACCGGAAAACGAATATCGAAGGGAAGTTTATATTGTGACAATATATATTGTACGAGCTAAATTCGGCGGAAATTCGATTGTAAGCTAATAAAAAAATCGGGGCGA
>CAVHGD010000002.1:28734-31481 GCA_963635385.1 Dialister sp. CAG:486
AAAAAAGGCGTAGGCCCCAAAAAGAGTTTGTTAGAACAAAACGAATGAAGGTACAAAATTGGTAAACCTACCCGCCACCGCAAGGATGCGAATCTGAACGGCAGCGGGCACTTAATGACTATAAAATGACGGAAGGTAACTTAAACCATGGTGTGTGGCTAAATTCAACAGGATCAGCATACACCGGCAATGCACAGGCGGGCAGCGTGGGACACACGATGCAGAGCACGAGTGCATATCTGAATCATCGCACGGCACAAGGTGTTGAGAATAGATTTTCAGATAATGAACAATACGGGTACAGCCAACGAGCCGCAGGGTCGTTCGGCGCTGCTTCGGGATACGGCATGCTGCAACCCGTGGGCACAGGGTCGTTTGTCGCCATAAACGAACAAATGGCTTACGGCGTGACAAGCTGGGAAGAAGTGGAACAAGGCTCGGGGCTGATGCGATCGAAACGACCGCACACGGAAGCTGACGGACAATTGGTGCCCGTGGGCGATGTGGTGGTGCCGCTGCTTGTATATGCGGCGCTGTTTGCCATGGCAAAAGCAGTGAAGAAAATAATGAATTGGAAAAAAACGCTATAACAATAATGACTATGAAAAAGACAGCGAGATATTTTGCGCTACTGGCGGGATGGATGATGCTATGGGCGATGCCCGCAAAGGCAGAGGAGATGCCCGACCATGTTTGGTACGTATTCGGCGACACGGTGTCGCTGGGCTATCCGCGTATCACCATATCGGAAGTGGAGCGACAAATTACGAAAGACGAATACGACAGCAAGTCGTACGGCACGAAAGGTATTTACGATACGGAAACCGACGGGACCAATACCTACTACTTCTACACCGAGTCGCACCAAGACACGGTGACGCTGGTGTTCTCGGCGCAAAAAGACTACTCGGGCGACTACCAAGTGGTGGGATACCGAGGGCGTGCCACAACGCTGAACGACCTATGGAAGATTATAGATGTGACGCCATATAGACCATCTGTGAGCCCAGATGACAATATGTATTGGCCGCGTGAGCGTGTGCGTATGCGTGCGCGAAACATCGGAACGGGGCTGTGGCTGACCTACACCGTGGAGGGCACCCACGTGGATCTGTCGCTGACCGCCGATTCTACCCAATCGCAGGCATTCGGCTACTACATGGATGAGGAAGAGGCTAACTACCACTACTACCACGATGAGCGTGCAACCTCGTTCTTGCCGCTGTTCTTTGATAACAGTAATCTCTATTTCTTGCAGAGTAACGCGAACGGAAAAGAGGTGTCGATAGAAGGCACGAAGCAGGCGGGCAACTATATGCGTACGACACGCACCCGCGACTTCGTATTCCAACTGACCTCGGTGGCCGACCGATTCATGCAGTGCTTCCAATGGACACAGGGCGCGAGCCTGTCGTTTGACATTCAGTCGCTGCCCTTCTCGACGACCTTCGGCTACGCCAAAGATGACGCCGCCGCACAGAGCCAAGCCATCGTGCAGGAATATGCCATCACGATGATCGATTCGGCGAACCTATACTGCAAATATGCGCGTGAGCATGGGATGGAATCGTCGAACATCATGCTGCGAGAGCCCGTGCTGACGGACAACGCCACGGAGCTGGAGCAGAGCGGCATTTCCGCCAAGTTCTACTGGGCATCGAACGGAAAGAGGTCGTACGACATGCTGAGCTCGGCGCTCAAGAGCGCACAGATAAACAATGCCCTATCGAATGTGGCGGGCTACAACGATAGCGCCCGCACGATGCTCACTCGCAGCGAGGAGACATACAACGGACACTGGAAAGTGACGGTGACGCCCAACGGACGCAGCCCGTACAACGTGGTGGACACCGCTGAGCAAACGAAGGGCGTGCCGACCAACTTTGCCGACCTGCTCTACTGCGACGTGGTGATGAACGGGACGAATTCTGTGATGAACTCGAACGCGACCCGATTTGCGCGTACGGCGTACAGACAGGTACAGTCGTCGGATTCGATCTATGTGACGGTGGATCCTGCCAACCCGATGCTGGCCGCCGCCGGCGGAACGGTGACATTCACGTACAGCTTTGAGGAAGTGAAGACCGAGATACGCTACACCGCCGCCGGTACGATAGACTCGGTATATAGCTCGGTCCACCAAGCGGTGGCGATGAAGGATCTGGACAAGGTACAGTTCCAACTGCTGACCGCCGACAACCAAACATTTTCGGCGGATTGGATAACGGATATGAAAGTGGATACGGCCAATAGCAAGGTTACTTTCATTTTTACGCAAAATCAGGGCGTAGACATGCGAGATGTCAAGTTAGTTTGCGTGGCGGAGAAGGACAAGTATTACAGCACCTCGTTTAACTATATTCGGCAGTATACTACAACCGAGAAAGGCGATATCAATTTTGTACACACCAAGGGCGGGTATGCGGACTTGATGCCCAAAAACGCGCGAGACATACAGTATCAGCGGGTGCATACGGTGGAGAAAACGATTTATTACACCTCGGGCGAAGAAATAGCTTTGGTTGCTAACGAGTTTAATATGCGCGGCTACTGGCGGTGGTATGACTACGACACCGACCTCGACCCGCAGTATTATTGGGATAACGGAGAAGTGCGGACAACATCCGGTTTTTGGAAAAATCTGCCAAAAGATAAAAACGGAAGTAATTTCACGGCTATCAATAAGAATAAACCAAGTACCTCGCGGGGATATTATTGTACGAATACGAATGCTCTGCCGTATGGTG
>CAVHGD010000002.1:31924-45582 GCA_963635385.1 Dialister sp. CAG:486
ACGTGGAGCGATTGGTCTACTTTGAGCGCAAACTACACGAATGATTATCAGAAAGTAAGTTCCAATACGGCACAGAAGGTGCAGTATGCCTTGTACGTTCCGAGCAGCAGTGTGGCAGCGGGGAACGATCTGTATATAGCGCTCTTTACGGTAACTTACGTGCCGAAAAGCCTATACGGCCCCTCGAGCACCGAGCTGATGTCGCGGCAAGAAGTGGTGGAAAACTACAACCTGCTGGCGGAGCAAGACTTTAACTTTAGCACCAAGCCGGGAAGCCTCGATACGGATACGCAGGTATTCTATACAAGCCCGTTGGCCGCTGAGAACTCTTCGTTCGGTTTTGTCTATACGAATGCAAGCGGTACAAGCCAACGGAGCCGTCAAAAAGCGGGAAATGATGCGCAGAACTTCCCATATTACGGTGAGTATTGCTTGGTAAATCAAATTACGGCTTACAGTTGGGCGAAGGGCAAACAGCACGGCGGCGCTGCCAACGGATATATGATGTATGTGGACGGAAAGAAGCAGCCCGGATTGGTAACGACCATATCGACCGATGTGCAGCTCTGCTCCGGACAGCTGATGTACTGCTATCTTTGGATATGCAACCCGCAAACAGGCGGCTCTCTGCCGATATTCCGATTTGATGTGCAGGGACGCAACTCGGACAGCGAGGAATGGCAGTCGGCGGGGGCGTACTTTGCCGGAGAGCTGGCACTCCAAAGCGACTGGAAACAGGTGAACTTCCCTGTGGTGTCGGCACAGAACTACAGCCAGACGCGTATTGCGATCTATAACTTTGCGAACAATGTGGACGGTAACGACTTCCTGATAGATGATGTGTGCCTCTACTCCACCAAGCTGCCGCTGCAGGCCTATCAGGCGTTCACCTCGTGCGACGTGGAGAATATGACGGTGGCCGTGGCGCGAATCGACTACGACAACATGACCTCGTCCGCCACCGACCAAAACCTGTACTACGCCATTCAGAACACCAAGGCCGAGCCGGATACGCTGGTGGGGACCGTATATCACTACCCATCGGGCTGGACGGGCACGAAGAGCGACCGCTATGGCGTGATCTACATCCCGAAAAAAGGATACAACCCGACCACGGGCGGCGAGAAAACTGCGGTGTTCAACTCCGCCACGATGATGATCGACTCGCTTGAGACGCTCTACATGGCCGACAAAAACAACAATGCGGTGAAAGACGGCTATGTGCTGAAAGGCTATGTGAAGACCACCGACAAGACGGGCGACCGCTATATACTGTATGTGGCCCACCTGATCAGCAACCGCTGCACGCCCTCGACGGGTAAGTATCGGCTGAACATGGCCGCCACGCTCGAAGAGCTGAGCAACCCCGATTGCGCCATGATGTCCGACCTGTCGATTCTCGGCAAGACCAACATCAAATTCGGCAACGGCGAGACGGATACTCGATTGGGCGCTTGCGCCAACGGCCTGTATCCCGTGACGGTGAATGTGAGCAACACGCTGGACATAGACAATCAGACGGTGACGCTGACGGCGCTGGCCAAAGCCGACTGGCTGCTGGGCTACGCATTCGACGATGTGTACGACCCCGACCACATAAACGACATGACCGAGGCCGAGAAATCGGCTGCCGATGCGGCATTCGTGGCTAAATACGGCTACACGCGAGGCAAGGTGCAAGACGCCCTGTCGGAGCTGCGCCGCTACCCGAACATCAGCAACTTTACCGCCAACGACGTGTCGCAGATAGTGCAAGACACCATCGGCACCGACGGCAAGCAGCATAACGTGCTGCTGGATGAGCACTACAACCTGATAGTGGACCTGTGCCACCGCGGGCTGCTGAAACTCTACAAGGATTCGGATCAGTTCTACATGCGCCAACAGGACACCTTGCGCTACTGGATATTCCCTATCGCCGGAACGGCCAAGGTGAGCCACAACGGCATAGACTACACGTTAGACAACTGCTCGAGCCGTACCTTCCTGCGGGCATGCACCGGCACGAGCAACCATACGGTGAATCTGTCGCCGATAGCGCTCGGCAACATGACCGACGAGCAGAAGCATGCCATCCCGCGGGTGCGTGTGGCAGCCAAGCTGGCGAACACCGAGTTCTCGGTTCCCGTGACGGAGATAACGGATCGTGTGGTATTCGGCTGGGACAGCTGCCGCGTGGTAAGCTCGACCGACCCTGTGGTGCAAAAGCTGATTGACGAGGGAGCCGGCGTGGATAAATTCAGCATGCGCTACACGCAAGACCGAATCTATCAGTATGTCGGACAAAACGGATATTACACGAGCGGCTCTACCATCAAGTTCCGGCCGGTGGATGCGGCTCACGTAGCGGCGATGAAGCAAACTCGCAATGAGGAGGCGGAAAAGTCTTGGAAGGAGGGACAACCCGGATTCTGGCACGCCAACACGCACACCATGCGCCCCGGATACGAATACACCATGATGGTGACGCTGCTCAACGCGGCGCTGCAAACGCATGATCAAGAGTCCGGTGTGGATGCAAGCTGCGCAATCGGTACGGTTTATTTCACGGTGGTTGTGGTGCCGGATACGGTGATTTGGGCGCCCACGGCGAACGACTACTGGGGAGACGACGACAACTGGCACGCCATCATCAACGGCAAAGAGACCGAGGCGGGCAAGGTGCCGCTGGCCGAGACGGATGTGGTGCTGCCCACCTTGTCGGACGTGCGTCAGTACCCGTACCTGTGCGACAGCGTGTTCTATCCGATGGACGCCAACTACGTGACGGCTCGCTGCCACAAGATTCAGTTCCAATACCACTCGACGCTGCTCAATCAGCAGAAGCTGCAGTACGACTCGGTGTATGTCGACCTGACGATGGACAATGGCAGCTGGAGCTCTATTTCCGTGCCGCTGAAGGATGTATATAGCGGCGACTTCTACGTGCCGTTCGAAGGAACCGACTTTAGCGACCCGACGGCCAAGAGCTTAGAGAGCAAGGAGTATTTCCACGTCAATTCGTTCCACGGCGTGCGCGACTCGTCGGCTGCCTTTGCGGCGTGGAGCACCTACTACAACGACAAAGTGGGAACGGAGAACTACAGCCCGAGCGGCAACTACAACACCTACAACGTGCTGAAAGATTCGTCGGACCTCGTATTCTACACGAGCAACACGCTTGTCAAGAAGATTGAGCCCTGCCACGGAACGCAGCTCGGTATTTGGGGTCCCGACGCCCTGACCGACGACCAAATCGTAATTCGTCTGCCCAAGCCCGACACCAAATATTATATGTATCTGGCAGGCTATGTGCAAGACAGCGTGACGGTGGACCGCACCAATGCGCACAAGTTCGCCTTCGAGCCCGACCAAAACGGACAGATGAAGGTGACGCTGCACAACGAGACGCCGAGCCCGTGGTTCCTCTGGGGCAACCCGACGATGGCGTATGTCGATGCCGAGGCGTTCTTCTATACCAATAGCGACAAGCTGGAGACCTACTACAAGGTGATGTCCGACGGGGTGTGGTACACGCGCAACCGTTACAACGTGACCTATCAGACGCGTTTCGTCAAGCCCTATCAGTCGGTGCTGATTTACGCCAAGAACGGAGAGAAACTGACCGACCTCGAGGTGACGCTGGATGTGAATCATCTTGCCACCTCCAATATGCAGGGCGCTCGCTCCAACTACACGCCGAGCCTTGTTACAAGAGCGCCGCGCCATGCCCATGCCGACAACGGACACTACCTGAGCAAGGGACTGATGCATATCACGGCGGGCGTGCGCTACGCCGGCGAGATGAAGGCTGAGGCCACGGCGGTGTTCGACCTTGTGGCAACCGATTTTGCCAACGACGGCTACGATGTCAGCGAGGACGCACCGTTTATCTCGACGGGTATCGCCGACGACGGAACGACCCGCAACGGTGCATCGGAGATGAATATGTACTCGCTGGTGGGCAGCAAGGGTCTGTCCGTGGATGTGCGCGAGCAGATCGGTATCGTGCCGCTCGCCTTCTTGGTTAGCAACGATGCCCGCGAGGTGAACGACGGCAAGATGACGCTCCAATTTACGCTCACCGACTGGTCGCAGGAGTGCTATCTGATTGACGCAAAGACGGGTACGAAGACGCGCGTCATCAATGGTACGGAACTGATGGTCGACATCCCCGAGAACCACGAGCTGCGTTACTATATTCAGGGTCCGAAACAGGAATCGAAGGGCGATGACACGCCGACGGACAACGGTGCGGTGGTTACGCCCGACGCTGCAAGCCGTGTGAGTGTCTTCTCGCCGATGGCAGGCGTGGTGAATATCACCGCAAGCGCCGACATCGCCGCCGTGCGGCTGTACGATGCGGCCGGTCTGCTCGTGGCAGAGAAGTCGGTTTCGGGTTCGCCCGTGCTGACGATGGCGGCTCCCGCAGGCGTGTTGGTGGCTGAGGTTCGCCTCGCCGACGGCACGATAGCGCGCGAGAAAGTGTTCGTTCGCTGATAGGCGTGTAGGCTTGCCGAGGCGGACTGAACAGCCCTGCTGAGGTTGCCGAGGCAGTCGGTTCTGCGGCGAGCCTAACAGCAAAAAGTGTAAAAATAGACGGAAATCCGTGTGAAATTTGATTTTCACACGGATTTTTTTGTTGTGAATATTCCACTTTTTTCGGATTAGGGCGAATGTGTAAAAAGCAGATAATCAGCACGATAGACTGAATATGTTATTAAACATACCACTTCCGCCCCACTACGGCCGATCGGATGAATCGCTTATATTTATATTTGTTGTACCTTTGCAGTACGAAAAACACAAAACCAATACTACCATGAAACACAAATTCTTATTCGCAGTGGCGGTACTGTTTCTGCAGGCGATGTCGGCGGTGGCCGGCGTCACGGTCAGCGGAACGGTGCAGGACACCAAGCACGAGCCGGTCATCGGTGCCAGTATTTTGGAGAAAGGCACGAGCAATGGTACGGTGACGGATCTCGATGGTAATTTTACGCTGACGGTCAGCAGCAGCAAATCGGTGTTGGAGGTGAGCTATGTGGGCATGAAGACCATCGAGGTGGCTGCGGGGAGCGGCTCGCCCCTTAAGGTAACGCTCACCGACGATACGGAGGCGCTCGACGAGGTGGTGGTCATCGGCTATGGAGCGGTCAAGCGCCGCGATGTGACGACCGCCGTCAGCTCGGTCAGCACCGAGGATATAGAGAAAGTGCCTATCACGAGTGCCGCGCAGGCCATGCAGGGCAAGGCGGCCGGCGTCACGGTGGTCAAGCCCAACGGCCAGCCGGGTGCGGGTATGGTGATTCGTGTGCGTGGTACTACGTCTATGAATGCCTCCAACGACCCGCTGTACGTGGTCGACGGGGTGCCGATGACGGATATCGATTTCCTGACGCCGAACGACATCGAGTCGATTCAGATTCTGAAGGATGCCTCCTCGGCGGCCATCTATGGTTCGCGTGCGGCCAACGGTGTGATCATGATCACCACCAAGGCGGGCTCGGCCAGCAAAGAGAAGATTCATGTCGATTTCTCGATGTACGGCGGCTGGACGCTCGTGGCAAAACGCATGGAGAGTCTCAATTTTGAGCAGTACAAGGAGTATTTGCAAGATCTCGGCTCCAATGTGGTGCTGCCCGACGGGCTGAAAGACGAGACCGATTGGTTCGATGAGACCTACAAGACCGGTTCGACGCAGAACTATCAGGTGTCGGTCAGCGGTGGCACGGATAAGGTCAATTATTATATGTCGGGCGGCTACACCAACGAGGTGGGCGTTGTGCCGACCACCAAGTATTCTCGCTACAATTTCCGTACGTCCGTCGATGCCGATGTGGCCAAGTGGCTCAATGTGGGCGCCAACGTGGCCTACTCCTATAGCGACAATCAGGGCGGTATCTCTTCGGGTACGGGTGCCAACCGTGGCGGTCTGGTGCTGTCGGTTATCAACACGCCGACCTATGCGCCGGTCTACGACCCCGAAAACCCGTCGCATTTCTATACCAACTTCTATGGCGTGAGCAACATCACGAGCCCGCTCGAGAACATGGAGCGCTATCGCAATCAGCACACCAAGACCCATCGTATGGTGGCCAGCGGCAAGGGTATCTTCACGCTCTACGACACCAAGCGTTTCAATCGCGCGGACACCTACAATCATTCGCTCAAGTTCACCACCACCTTCACGGAGGACTTGCGCATGATCAACTACACCTCGTTCCTCGATCCCGACAAGACCAGCTGGGGGCGCAACCAGTACGGTGAGGGCACCGACACCCGCTCCTCCGATTTGGTTACGGTTTGGGACAATGTGCTGAGCTACAACACGCAGCTCGACAAGCACGGACTCGACATCATGGCGGGTAGCTCTTACACCCATTCCAACTACACGTGGGCGGGCATCTATGGCAGCCATTATGCCGACGGCACCATCCAGACGCTGAATGCCGCCAACAAGATCGATCCGGGCAGCACTTCCACCACGGCCAGCGAGTGGGCCATCATGTCGGGCTTTGCGCGTATCAGCTACAACTACGACAGCCGCTACTTGCTTTCGGCCAATTTCCGTGCCGATGGTTCGTCTAAGTTGGCGCCGGGCCATCGTTGGGGCTTCTTCCCGTCGGTGAGTGCCGCATGGCGTATCTCGGGCGAGCGGTTTATGCAGAATGTGACGTGGATCGACGACCTCAAGCTGCGTGGCGGTTGGGGTCAGACGGGTAATCAAGCCGGCATCGGCGATTACGCCTACCTCGAGCGCTATTCTATCAATCGCCAGAACTGGTGGGAGAGCGGCAAGGAGCATGCGGTGCCCACCTATAGCCAGTCCTCGCTCCGCAATACCGACCTGACGTGGGAGACCACTTCGCAGGGCAATGTCGGGCTCGATTGGACGCTGCTCCATAGCCGCCTGAGCTTCACCTTCGATTGGTACTACAAATACACGCGCAATATGTTGATGTGGGTCAGCCTGCCTGCGGGTAGTGCCGCCGTCAGCAGCATCCAACGCAACGAGGGCGAGATGAGCAATATGGGTGTCGAATTCACTATCAGCAGCCACAATTTCGTGCGCAAGAATTTCCAGTGGGATACGCAGCTCAATATCTCGCACAACAAGAACAAGCTCGAGAAGCTTGCCACCAGTCAGGTCTATTACGATGCCAAGGTGACGGATGTGTTGGCCGAGTACTGTGTTCGCAACACGCCGGGCATGCCGTTGGGCTCCTTCTACGGCTACAAGACCAATGGCGTCAATCCCGAGACGGGTGAGCTGAATTATGTCGATATCAACGGCGACGGCAAGATCACGGCCTCCGACCGTACCTATATCGGCGACCCGAATCCGGATTTCACGTTTGGTATGACCAACACCTTCCGCTTCTACGGTGTGTCTGTCAGCTTCATGCTGCAAGGCTCCTACGGCAACGATATTTTCAATGCCAGCCGAATCGAGACCGAAGGAATGTACGATGCCAAGAACCAATCGAGCCGCGTGCTCGACCGTTGGCGCCGTCCCGGTATGATTACCGATATCCCCAAGGCCGGTTTCGATATGAAAATCAGCGACTATTTTGTCGAGGACGGCAGCTATATCCGCCTCAAGGATTTGACCATTGCCTACGATTTCTCGGGCAATTGGATGAAAAAGATCGGTATGACCAAGCTCCAGCCCTATTTCTCGGCGCAGAACCTGTTCACGCTCACTCGCTATATGGGTATGGACCCGGAGGTGAACCAGAGCGGCAATAGCGGCACCGTGCAGGGATTGGATTACGGTACCTATCCGCAGACCCGTTCCTTTGTTTTGGGTATCAACATCGCATTCTAATAACCGACTACCATAAAAGACACGAATATGAAAAAGTATATGTATATTGCCTTCCTCGCTCTTGCCGCCGCCATGGGCGCATGCAGCTTGGATATAGAGCCGATATCGGACCAATCGGAGCTGAACATATCGAGCAAGGATACCACCGATTCGCGTATCAAGTATAAGGACCGTGCCGCTATGGAGGCGGTCTATAAGAACCTCTATCAGATCATGATCGACCGTCAGGAGCATTGGTATGTCGATTACCTGCTCTTCGGCGAGGCGCGTACCGACAATGCTTATGCGGGCACCACGGGTGCGGAGGTCGTTCCCGTCGAGACCAATGCGCTGGATGCATCCAATGCCGATATCGCTCGCGACTGGGATCGCTATTTGGAGGACATCGCTAAGGCCAATGTCGTTATTTCCAACATCGATGCCGTGCCCGATCCGGCTTTCACCGATGCCGAGCGCAAGCAGTGGAAGGCCGAGGCGCTTATCTTCCGGGGTATGATGTTGTTCGATTTGGCCCACTGGTTTGGCAATATCCCGCTCAACTTGACGGAGGCGCCCGATATCACGGCGGCCAACATCGATTCCGTCTATCCCATCTATTTTCCCAAGCCTTCGACGCAGGCTGAGGCCTATCAGCAGGTCATCAACGACCTGACCGAGGCCATTCCCTATGCGCCCGACCTCAACGTCGGCGACAAGACGCGCCTCTCCAAGACGGTCGCTTACGCCTTGCTTGCCAAGATGTACGCCGAGCTCGGCGATTGGGCACAGGTCGTTTCCTATTGCGACAAGGTCTTTGCCGATGGCATCAAGCTCGAGCCCGACTATCGCAATCTGTTCGGTTTCAACGGCACCGACGCCACGCTGCGCAACTCGCAGGAGACCATTCTCGAGATTCAGTATTTTGCGGGCAGCGGCAACTGGTGTACGTGGATGTTCGGCCGTGATTTGTCCAACTGGGACAACTCTTTCACGTGGGCCAAGTGGATCACCCCGAGCCGAGACCTTATCAACGCCTTCGAGCAGGCGGGCGACACCGTGCGTCGCAATCAGACCATCGTCTATTACGATTGCACGTGGTCCAACTACTATCCGTCCGACCACTATCCCTTCATGTACAAGTGCCGTTCGGCCTATAACAGCATCATCAAGCTGCGTGGTGCCGACATCCTCTTACTCAAGGCCGAGGCTTTGGCGCATCAGGGCAATTTGGCAGGCGCCGAGGAGTTGGTCAATCAGGTCCGCAAGCGTGCGGAGCTGCCTAACTTGACGGCCGACAAGGTCGTTTCGGAGGAGGCGATGCTTAGCGCCATCCTCAACGAGCGCCGTCTTGAGTTGGCGCTCGAGGGGCAACGCCTCTTCGACTTGATTCGTTTCGGCAAGCTGCAGGAGGTGATGAACGGTATCAATCTTCGTGACGAGGGTCGTCTCCCGCAGGCGCGTCCTTTCACCGACGACCACAAGCTGATGCCTATTCCGCAGACGGCCATCGACAAGAATAGCAACCTCAAACAGAATGATGGGTATTAACCTTCTAATCAGACAAATCGTATGAAAGCATATAAGTATTTCACCATGGCAGCTGCGGCTCTGTTGCTGTTGGCAGGCTGCCAAAAAAAGGAGTTCCGTACGGTCTATCCGGCGGGCGACCCGCAGCTGTCGGCCACGATGCAGACCACCGATGTCGAATACGGCCGCGATAGCATCTATTTCCAAGTGCGTGTGTCCGAGACCGAGACGCCGCTTTCCACGCTTTCGGTCAAGGTCATAGTCGGTACGCGCATTCTCGCTTCCGAGACGCTGCGCACCAAGGACTATGAGTGGGAGCGTACGCTGTCCTATTTCGTTCCCTTTGGCGCCAATATGGCGGAGGGCGAGCCGGTTCGGGTCTATCTGACGGCCACCAATGTCGAGGGCACGACCAAGAACCTGATTCTGTCCGATTGCGTCGGCCATCGCCCCGCCATGGAGACGATGTATATCATGCCGCCGTCGGTTTCCTACGGTGCTATCGGCAAGGGCAAGCAAATGACTTCGGAGGATGGCCGTTTCGTTGCCTACGAGTTGGGCTATCCCAAGTCGTTCGAGTGCCTGTTGGCGGTTGTGGGCAACAAGTTCGGCCGTGTCGATTGGAATTATCCCGTTTTCGGTATGCTCAACGGCGAGCTTGCCATGATTTCGAAGGCACAGTTCGAGTCGGGTGAGGCCACTTCCATTACTATCGCCAACGATGCTTACGAGACCATCGACACCGTTCAGTTCAATCCGCTCACCTTCGAGCTTACCTTCTCCGGCAAGGTGGCGCAGCCTATCTCGGCGCTCAATGTCGAAACCGATCTCGAGGAGGAACCGTCGTATATCACGGCATCCGCTGCCCGCAAGCTCTATCGTGGCGCCAAGCTCTATTTCGACAAGGATAGCGAGATCGAGATCACGGGTTGCCAAGACTTGCAGAAAGCCTACAACATGGATTGGATGGCGTATGTGAGCGACACCAAGGTCAAGTTCTTGGGCGAGAAGGGCATGTACTACGTTTCTTACGACATCGCCAACGACTATATCGTCATCGAGCCGCTCTACGATGTGGAGAAGCCGAATGTCCTATATCTTTGTGGCGCAGGCTTAGGTCAGCCCAACTATTCCGCTACCGCCACCTCGGGGTGGGGATTCGACAGCCCGAACCAGAATTTCGTGGGTCGCCCCGTATCGACAGGCGTTTATCAGTTCACGGTCTATATGGAGAATGCGCAGAGCACCGACTATGCCAAGTACGGTACGCTCAACTTCAAGTTCTTCCACCAGCACGGTTGGGGCGGTGAAGAGGACGGCGGCACCTATACGCAGGTAGGCCTTTCTATCAACGGCATCGACAGCAGTACGGGTATCACCAAGGACGGTGAGAAGGGCGACGGCAGCGAGGGCAACGAGAAGGGCAACTGGATAGCTTCCAACGAGGCGTTCTCCGGCGTCTATCGCATCACGCTCGATACCAACAAGAAAACCACCACCTACGAGAAGGTGCGCTAAGCACGCCTTGCCGCGGGTAAATCCACCAACAATACTAATACGAATCAATGAAACACACATTTTTGATCTCGCTTCTTGCTCTGTCTTCGCTGACGCTGTCGGCGGAGGAGACGCTCGAACGCTCTTTCTATTTCGATTTTGGCGTGGTAGGCCGTGAGAATGCGGCCGCCGTAGCCAATCCGGACGCCAACGGCCATTATTGGAACAATATCGGTGCCGAGGTAACGGCCTCCCCGTGGCAGGTCAGCAGCTCGGCGGACTATTCGCTGATTGCCGCCGACAATGCGGCCACCACGCTGCACCTTACCTACACGGGCGATTTGTTCACGGGGAACGGTGCAGGCGGTTTGGCAACTCCCGATGCCGACAAGTTGGGCGATTTGGCGGTTGTCAATGCCACGCGCGACTATCTCTTTGCCTCCAATTCGGAGCGTTGCGGTTTGGTGCTGAGCGGGTTGGACAAGACCAAGGCCTACCGCTTCAAGATCTTCGCCAGTCGCTCCGCCACGGATGTCCGTGTGTCCAAGTACGACATCGAAGGGCTGACCACCACCTCGGGCTCGCTGCAGGTGTCGGGCACCGATCTCGGCGGCTCGGGCGTCAATCAAAATGTGAGTGAGGTCTATCTTAGCGATCCGATTTTCCCCGACGCCAAGGCCCAAATCACCATCCGAGTGTCCAAAGGCACGAGCGGCCAGTATCTGCCCATCAACTGTATGCGTATGCAGGAGTTTTCGGGCATCACCCCGCCCATCCAATACGACAGCCTGACGCTCAAGGGCACAGGCGTTGAGGACGGCTCCATCGATATGTATCGTATCGCCAAGGACGGTGCAACCGAGAGCAACGATTTCGAGGCCTTCTGCACGCTGACCCAAGGCGGCACGCTTTCCATACTGACCAAGGCGGGCGAGGCGCTGTATAGCGGCACGGTTACGGAGGAAACCGGCATCTACAATGTGCGTTTCAATACCCTGAGTGCCACCCCCGAATTCGTCAAGATCAACCGTTGCGGCATCGTGGGCAACGTCACCACGGCGGGATGGAATGCAGCGGGTGTGGCGCTGACCTATCGCGGGCACGGCGTATGGAGCGACACCATCGATTTGGTGGCCTATACGGCGGGTACGGATCAGGAGCGCGGGCAGTTCTGCTTCAATTCGTCGTGGAACCTTACGGTCAAGACCCGCAATGGGGTCGAGGGCGTGGTCGGCTACAAGCCCGACGAGTCGCTGGCATCGCTCTCCTTGGGCGACATCCCCATGCGGCACGGCCGAAAAGAGGTTACGCTCGATATGCGTCATTTCACCTATTCCATTGAGTGTGTTTCGGTTACGGACAATAAGATCACCTTCTTCGGCTCGTCGGTCTGCAATGGGCAGGGCGCATCCGAGGACGGAATTGTCAAGCACGGCTATGCTTGGCAGCTCGGCCAACTGCTCACCGACTACGAGTATTCCAATGCGTCGGTCAATGGCAATAAAACCACCAATTTGCTCGCCCGCTACAAGGGCCATCTGCTCGGTGATTGCGGCCGCTATGTGGTCATCGGTTTGGGATTGGGCAACGAGGGCCTGCACGGCGCTGCCGACCCACAAGCCATCTACGACCAATGGAAGCACAATATGGACAGCCTCATACGCCTCTTCCAAGCGGAGGACAAGTATGTGATTGCCACCAACAACTACCCTCGCGGCGACTACAACGCTACCGACTATGCCTTTGTCAAGCGCATGAATCTCGAGATGCAGGAGTGGGGCATTCCGACGGTCAATTTCTTGGGGGCGTTGGACAATTGTCAGGGCAACGGCCAATGGGCGGACGGCTATCAGGCCACCAACTCTTCGGGCGAGGCCGATGTCTATCACCCCAACGAGGCGGGCCACACCCTGTTCATGCAAGCTTTCGTGCCTTCTCTGTTCGATGCCTTGGCCGCAGGCAAGCCGGCTCCGACTCGCCAAACGGGCAACGGTATGAAACTCAAGAGCACCGAGCGCCTTCTTACCACGCCCGAAGCCACACTCGGTTCGTATGCGTTGGCGCTCCGTGTCCGCACCACCCATACGGGTACCTTCCTTCGCCTTCGTATCAGTGGCACCATGCAATCCGTATCGCTCCCCGCGGCGGCCGCCGATGGCGCATGGCATACGCTGCTCATCTCCCACTACAACGCTGCCGGCAAGACCTATACGTACCTTGATGGCACGCAGGTGGATACAAAGCAATATACAGGCGGCAATTTCGAGATGAACGGTATTTTGAGAGAAATTGAGGTAGGCGGTATCGAGATGGAGGTAAGCGACCTGATGTTGTGGCGTTCGGCGCTCAATGCCGACGAAGTCGCCGCCCTCGAATCCGGCAAACTTTTACAATCTTCTTTAGAGATTTATTGCTCCCTCAATGGAGGCGATATTTCGAATCTTGCGCAGTCGAATAATTCGATCTCGTTTCAATCCGAACCGACTTCAAATAATGAGGTAAAACCCGATAAATCCCGAACCACTCCCGAACCAACTCCCTACGATCTCCTTGGTCGCCCCATCGCTCCCTCCTACCTCGGCATAGTCATCGAGGAGGGATCCAAGTACCTCCGCCGATAGTCTCCGCTCCCTTTGCCGAGCCTATCCCGAAGCTACGCCGATAAATAATCCTAACTAATCTTTGCAAAAATGAAGACAACCATGTATCCATTCCTATTCGCAGCCTTACTACTCGTAGGGTGTCACGGACACACCACCGGCTCCACGGACGATCCGGACCCTGTTCGCCCCGATTCCGCCGAGACGGAGCAGCCGGGCAAGGTCGAAACCTATATCACCACCGC
>CAVHGD010000002.1:45808-53732 GCA_963635385.1 Dialister sp. CAG:486
AGCTACGTGCGCGTGTCGATAGGTGGCAGCGACTTCAATGCACATGCCAACTACGAGTACAGTTGCTGCGATACAAAAGGCATCGAGAATTTCGCTCTGACGACCGAAGAAACCGACTACGTCATCCCTGTGCTCAAGGAGATATTGGCTATCAATCCCAATCTCAAGGTGATGGCAACTCCTTGGAGCTGCCCGAAGTGGATGAAGGTTAGCAATACGACGCTCAAAACGCCCTACGACAATTGGATTGGCGGATACCTGAATCCGGACTACTACCAAGATTATGCAACCTATTTCGTCAAGTGGATACAAGCTTTTGAGGCGGCAGGAGTACCCATAACGAGTGTAACGGTGGAGAACGAACCGCTCAACTGGGGCAACTCCATGTCGCTCTATATGCCTTACGATCATGAAAGGAACTTTATAAAAACGGCTCTCGGACCGGCTTTTGCCAAGGCCGGGCTCACTACAAAAATCATCTGCTTTGACCATAATTACAACTACGACAACAAGTCGGACCAGCAGCAGTATCCGTTAAAAATCTATGCGGATGCCGAAGCATCCCAATACGTAGACGGTGCAGCGTACCACAACTACGGTGGCTCTCCCTCCGAGTTGGAGACAATCCACAAGCAAGCCCCTACCAAGAACCTATACTTCACCGAAGCATCTATCGGTACATGGAACTATCAATCGTTCTCGCAGTCCTTCCTACAAGAGATGGAGCAGACCTGTCTTGCGACGGCTACCCGGTGGTGCAAGTCCGTTATCGTTTGGAACTACATGTTAGACAACAACGGAGGCCCTCATGGGAGCCAAGGAGCGTGCTCCACTTGCTATGGGTGCGTGGATGTAAACGCCAACGACTATGCAACACTGACAAAACGAAGCCACTACTATGCGATAGGGCACCTATCGAAAGCATGCAAGTCGGGCTCAACTCGTATAGGGACTAAGGGATATCTACCATCGAACGTAATCGCATTGGCGGCAAAGAATCCTGACGGCACATACGGTCTTGTGCTGATGAACAAGAACGAGTCGGGCGTTTCGATGCGAGTGGAAGCGGGCAACAAGTGGTTTGGTTTGACACTGCCTGCACAGAGCGCTACGAGTTGTATATGGAAACAATAGGAGATGTAAGGTAGATTATAGGGAGATCCTAAGGAAATATAATGGATTTATAGGGGAGTTCGTTGGGACTTGTAAGGGAATGGTAAGGGAAATGTTCGGTTTTGATAGGGAGATGGTTCGGGAGTGGTTCGGGATTACACGAGTAAATGTTCTATTTTTACTTAGACACATCACTCTACTTAGACATATAACTCTACTTAGACACATCACTTTGCTTAGACACATCACTCTACTTAGACGCATAACTTTGCTTGGACATATAACTCTACTCGGATGTGGAACACTACTCGGATGTGGAACACTACTCGGATGTGTAATGCTGACCGGATGTGGGGCAAAGGATGTGTACTATTTTTGCGAAGGAGGAGATAGTTTCAAGAGAATGGCAGCGATGGACAGCCTGCTCGGGACATCCGACATAACAACCCGAACAACTGAAACAACCGAAACAGCCAAAACAACCAAATCCCTGTTTGGGAGGGATGATAGGGCAGTCAAAACTAACAAATGGGCGAAGGGGAAGACGGATATGGAGAGAGCGAGGGGGGTGGTGGTATGTGTCGGATTAGGGGAGGAAGGGCTGCATGAGAAGGGCGAACGCGCGCTGCTATCGTATCGGGAAAATATGCCACGCATTGTTGCTCGACTGCAAGAGGCGGGAAAAATCGTGGTGGTGGCCAATAGCTACCCGAGCGACAACTTCAACGAAGTGGACCTAAGCGACCTGCAAGACATCAATATAGAAGTGCAACAATGGGACATTCCCACCATCAATTGGGCCGAAGGAAAGACCATGGCTGCCATCCCGCAAACCCTATTCGAAGCACTGAAAGACGGAAAGCCCTTGCCGAACTACATCTCCACCGAGGGTGACCGAAACGGCATTGAGGCCGTACAATGGGTGGCGGAAACGGGAATCGAGTCGTACACGCTGAGCTTTGAAAGCCGTGATACCGTCCTGGCGGTGGTCTATCGGAGCGGAGAGGGGCGCACGACTTGGTACAAAAACGGGGCGCAGGCAGAGATGAAAGTAGTAAAGGCTTTTTCTAATTTAGAACAAGTGAAAGATACGTTTCGGCTGCGGGGGGAGAATCTGCATCAGATTCGATTCTACAGAGCGGCCATGACACCACGAGAGGTGAAAGCCGTTGCCGACGGAAAGATGCTACGCTCGAGCCTCGAACTCTACTGCCCGCTGCGAGGCGGCGACAAAACCAACTTCGCACAAACAAAGAACACGATTTCCACAATGGAAATACAATAGAAAAAACACAAATTATTAACCTTAAAAACACAAAACATTATGAAAAAGATCACTTCTTTTGTAATGGCATTGCTGGCCGCTATGAGCCTGAATGCAACCGATTATTACCTCGTTGGCGAGTGCCAAAATTGGAAAAACGGTGACGAAAACTACAAGTTTGCGGAAAAAGAAGGCGTGCTGACCCTCGAAGTGGCAAAACTGAGCGGCGGGCTGAAAATTATTGCCGATGCAAGTTGGCATCCGCAGTTTGGCGCCGGCATAAAGACGGCGGAAACGGATGTTTTCCCGAAACTAAAGATGAATACGCCTTACACATTGGTGAAGGAGGTAAATGAGAACAAAGAACCCGAAAATGTTGAAGTGGATATTGCGGACAAGCACTACTGGGAAAATGCGGTGCTGACATTAGACGTAACGAATGCGGATGCACCCGTGCTGACACTCGTGAGCGGAACGGACCATGACGACAGCGCCACGCCTATCTACTATTACCTTGTCGGGGCGTTCAACGGCTGGTCATTGGAAGAGAATCTGGCCAAATTTGAGGAAGTGAACGGGGTATTCACCACTACGGTGGCTGAAATGAGCGGCGGATTCAAAGTGCTGTATGACAAAAAGTGGGATACCCAATACGGTGCTAACGAGAATGGCGACGGATTGGAACTCAACAAGCCCTATACGCTGAAGTTAAAAGGGGAGAATATATCGTTTGCTAACCCGTTCGGTGGATACAAAGATGTGGTATTGACCCTCGATACGGCTACGAAAGTGCTGACCATGACGCAAGGTACTTTTGTTATGGAAGAGAAAGATTGGTTCTTGCCCTGTGATAAGCTCGGATGGCATTGCGAAGCTGCCCAAAAGCTGACGCCCGTTGCCGGAAAAGAGAATACCTACGAACTGCTGGCTGCTGAGTTCGGCGGCGAGTTTAAGGTGGTGTATGGCTCGTGGGAATTGGAGTTCGTAGCCGATGCAGCGGACACGCCGTGGAAAGCAAACGAGGAATATACCTGCGTGCTAAATGGCAGGGGCGCAAAAAACGTTAAGCCTGCCGTTAAAGACCGCACCTATGAAGACTGCACGATAACGGTGACCGTGGATTATGAAAATGTGGTGGTAAAAGTGTTGATTGCCACGGAAGACACCGACGAAACGGCCGTAGAGCAGGTACGCGACACACGGAAAGCATGGAAAGTGATTGAAAACGGACAACTCGTGCTGATAAAGAACGGCGTTCGCTACAATGCACTGGGCGTTGTGCTGAAATAAACGCAATCGGTTCGGAGCGGCTGATTACCGCTCCGGATCTCTACAAAAAACAGAAAAATTACAAACCATGAAGAAACTTGTTTTGTCGCTCGGGCTGTTTCTGCTGTGCCTGCAAGGTACGGTTGCGCAAGTGTATCTCGACCCGACGGCGCCGATGGAACAGCGTGTGGAAGACGCGCTGAGCCGCATGACCACGGAAGAGAAAATAGCCGTGATACATGCGCAGTCGAAATTTTCGTCGCCGGGCGTGGCTCGGCTTGGGATTCCCGGAATATGGTGCACCGACGGCCCCCACGGCATACGACCCGAAGTGAAATGGGACGAATGGGATCAGGCGGGATGGACCAACGACTCGTGCTTCGCCTTCCCCGCACTGACCTGCTTGGCTGCCACGTGGAATACGGAAATGGCGGAACGCTACGGGCGTGCCTTAGGCGAAGAGGCCCTATACAGAGGGAAAAATGTGGTGCTCGGACCGGGCGTGAATATCTATCGCACACCGCTCAACGGACGAAACTTTGAGTATATGGGCGAGGACCCGTGCCTTGCAGGCGGAATGGTGGCGCCGTATATTGAGGGCCTGCAGTCGTGCGGAGTGGCCGCCTGCGTGAAACACTATGCACTGAACAATCAGGAGACCTCTCGGCATACGGTGGAGGTGACGGTATCGGACCGCGCACTCTACGAGCTGTATCTGCCCGCCTTCGAAGCAGCGGTGCAAAAAGGAAAGACATGGTCGATCATGGGGTCGTACAACCTATACAAAGGCGAACACGGCTGCCACAACCACACCCTGCTGGTGGATATTCTGCGCGGCGAATGGGGATTTGACGGCGCGGTGATATCGGATTGGGGCGGTACGCACTCGACCGATGAGGCCATCCGAAACGGATTAGACATGGAATTCGGGTCGTGGACCAACGGACTGACCGAAGGCCGCTCGAACGCCTACGACGGCTACTACATGGCGCAACCCTATCTCGAAAAGATACGCCGCGGCGAAGTGGGAACGGAAGAGCTCGACCAAAAAGTGCGCAACGTGCTGCGGCTGATTTTCCGCACCGCCATGAATCCGAACCGAGGATTCGGCAACATGGGCTCGGCGGAACACGTGGCAACAGGTCGTGCGGTGGCTACCGAAGGCATGGTGCTGCTGAAAAACGAACGGAACATTTTGCCGCTCGAGGCCGGAAAGAAGGTATTGGTAGTGGGCGAAAACGCAATAAAGCAAATGACGGTGGGCGGAGGCTCGTCGTCGCTGAAAGCAAAATATGAGATATCGCCGCTGCAAGGCATACAAGAGCGAAACGGCGGATCGGTGACGTATGTGCGCGGCTACGTGGGCGACACGGGCGGCGAATACAACGGCGTGACGACGGGACAAGACCTGACGGACCACCGTAGCGCCGAGGAGCTGACCCGCGAGGCGGTGGAGGCGGCTCGAGAGGCGGACCTCGTAATCTTTGTGGGCGGACTGAACAAAGCCGACCATCAGGACGCCGAGAGCTACGACCGACTGCAATACGAATTGCCGTACGGACAGGGCGAGCTGATAGCAAAATTAGGCGAGGCCAACCCGAATATAGTGGTGGTAATCCTGTCGGGCAACGCCTACGCAACGCCTTGGCTGCCAAAGACCGCCGGACTGGTGCAAGCGTGGTTCTGCGGCTCGGAGACGGGACACGCGCTGGCCGACGTGCTGTACGGCGATGTGAATCCGTCCGGAAAACTGCCGTTCACCTTTATGCAAGAGCTGACGGACTACCCCGCCCATCAATACGGACCGGAAGCCTATCCGGGCGTGGATGACAAAGAGGAATACAAAGAAGACCTGTTTGTGGGCTATCGCTATGCCGACCTGTACGGACGCAAAAAAGACCTGAAATATACGGAACAGGGAACGAATTTTGTAATTCATGCGCCGAAACATAAACCCGTGTTTGCATTCGGCTACGGACTGTCGTACACGACCTTTGAATACGGCCAAGCGACGATAGACGGAAACACGGTGACGGTGAGCGTGCGCAACACGGGAAAGCGGGCCGGAAAAGAGGTGGTGGAGCTGTATGTGGCGCCCCGAAAAGCGAAGGTGGTGCGACCCGTGAAAGAGCTGAAAGCGTTCCAAAAAGTGGAATTGCAGGCAGGGGAGGAAAAAGTGGTGAGCTTTGAGCTGACAGACGATATGTTCCGCTATTTTGACACCGCGGCTCACCAATGGCAACCCGCCAAAGGAAACTATGCGATACAAATCGGCGCCTCGGCAGCGGATATACGCACCGAAGCGGAATACAGGTACTAAAAAGATAGAATGGTTTTGATGGGGAGAAGCCGACTCGCAGGAAAGGCGAGGGGCTTCTCCTTTTTTTGTGTTTTGTGTGTTTTTGGGGTGGGGTTGTGTTTTGTGTGTTTTGGGGCGATATTTGTAAATGTCGGGAAATAGTCGTAACTTTGCAGCGAGAAAGGAGAAGGAGCGATGATGTCGTTTTTGGATAAAAACAGATTGGATTTCTTGGTCGCGTTGGTGGCTGAGCTGGCAAACCGATTGGGTATTTCGCAGCAAGCTGCGTACAACTATATTCGGAATTACAAAGGCTTGGAATACTACTTCCGTCACTATGCCATCCTACATACCCTCTCCTTTGACGACAACGTGGACAACCTGATTCGGGTGTGCGCCAACCATGGAGGAACGTTGCAATGAGATTGTACCACGGCTCGGACATATTAGTTACGCAACCGGAACTCGCCAAAGGAAAACCCTATAAGGACTTTGGCAAAGGGTTCTATTTGTCGGACAATCTGGAGCAGGCGCAGGCTATGGCAGAAGTGAAAGCCGCTTTGTCCGAAAATGCGATGCCTGTGATTTCTACCTTTGAATTTGATGAAACGGTGATGACGGATGGTTCTCTGTCGGTAAAACGATTTGAGACCTATTCAGAAGAGTGGGCTGAGTTTGTTTTGCACAACAGGGACAGAAAAAATCCGTATCCGTCGCATCCGTATGATATTGTCTATGGGCCGATAGCCGATGACCGTGTGGTTCGACAAATGCGTCGGTTTGAGTTGGGCGACATTACTTTGGAAGAACTGATGCGTGAACTACGCTACCCGAAAGGCATTACATTTCAATACTATTTCGGCAGTGAGAAAGCACTGCAAGCGCTTACTTTTGTATGCTGACAGAAGGGCAAATAGAATGTATGAAAGAGGATTTGACGGCGGAGCTGGTAAAAATCCTTATCGAGGAACAACACTACTCCATGGAGAAGGCGTTGGATGCGGTCTATAACTCCGATACGTTCCGCCATCTGCAAAATACGGCCACAGGCTATTACTATCAAAGTGTCGGCTATCTCTATGATGATCTAAGTAAGGAACTGGGTATATGCACGGAACAGCCCCAATAAACGATAGCAAACAAAGTAGCCGCCGGCGCGAATAACGGCTAACGGAAGCATAAAACGGACCTATCCGAAAGCGTGTGACGCAAAATAATTTGGATAGGTCCGTTTTTTTCTGTACCTTTGCGGCGTGTTATGTATTGTGGGGGAGTGGGCGGAAAAAGTGCAGAGGAAAAATGATGAAAATGGAAATAAGCAAAAAGCGAAATATTGAATAAAAGATATAGAAGACGAATAGAAGTATGATGACAGAACCGAAAAGAACATTAGTGACAGCCGCACTGCCCTACGCAAACGGGCCGGTGCATATCGGACACCTTGCCGGCGTATATGTACCCGCCGATATTTATGTGCGCTACCTGCGTCTGCAGGGAAAGCCCGTGCTTTTCATCGGCGGTAGCGACGAACACGGCGTACCCGTGACCATCCGCGCCCGCAAAGAGGGTATCACCACCCAAGAGGTGGTGGACCGCTACCACAAGTTGATAAAGGACTCCTTCGAGCAGTTCGGTATCTCCTACGACATCTATTCCCGCACCACGAGTGCCATTCACCATAAGTTTGCCGCCGACTACTTCCGCAAGCTATACGACGACGGAAAGTTTATTCAGCAGACCACGGAGCAGTTCTACGACCCCGAGACGCAAGAGTTCCTGACCGACCGCAACATCCGTGGCGAGTGCCCCCGCTGCCATGCGCAAGGAGCGTACGGCGACCAATGCGAGAAGTGTGGTGCCACCCTCTCGCCCGATGAGTTGATCAATCCGTACAACGCCGTGAACGGCAACCCGCTGACCAAAAAGGCAACGACCCACTGGTATTTGCCGCTCGACCAATACCAACAGTGGCTCGAGAA
>CAVHGD010000002.1:53998-55166 GCA_963635385.1 Dialister sp. CAG:486
TGATTCACTTTATCGGCAAAGACAACATCGTCTTCCACTGCATTGTGTTCCCCTCGATGCTGAAAGCCGACGGCTCGTATATCCTGCCCGACAATGTGCCTGCCAATGAGTTCCTGAACCTCGAAGGCGACAAGATTTCGACCTCCCGCAACTGGGCGGTATGGCTGAACGAATACCTCGTGGACTTCCCCGGCAAGCAGGATGTGCTGCGCTATGTGCTGACCGCCAATGCGCCCGAAACGAAAGACAATGACTTTACTTGGGCGGACTTTCAGGCACGCAACAACAACGAGTTGGTGGCTATCTACGGTAACTTCGTGAACCGTGCGCTGGTGCTGACCAATAAGTACTTCGGCGGCAAGGTGCCTGCCTGCGGTGCACTGACCGACTACGACCAAACGACGCTCGCGGACTTCTGCAACATAAAGACACAGTTGGAGGAGCTGCTGAACAACTTCCGCTTCCGTGACGCACAGAAAGAGGCGATGAACCTTGCTCGTATCGGGAACAAGTACCTGGCCGACACCGAGCCGTGGAAATTAGCAAAGACCGACATGGAGCGCACCGCCACGGTGCTGAACTTGGCGCTGCAAATAGCCGCCAACCTCTCCATCGCTTTCGAGCCGTTCCTGCCGTTCTCGTCGGAGAAACTGCGCCGCATGCTCAACATCGACCATGCCGACTGGGCACAACTCGGACGCACCGACCTGCTCGAGGCAGGGCATACGCTGGGCGAAGTGAGTCTGCTATTCGAAAAGATAGAGGACGATGCCATTCAGGCGCAACTCGACCGCCTCGCTCGTATCAAACAGGAGAACGAGGAGGCCGCCAAAGCGGAGGCGCTGAAGAACTGGCGACCCGCTGAGGTGAAAGCCGCCACGACGATAGACGATTTTGACAAAGCCGACATCCGTGTCGCCACGGTGCTGGATTGTCAGCCTGTGAAGAAATCCGACCGACTGCTGCAGTTCCGCCTCGACGACGGCATGGGCGGGCGCACGATTCTGTCGGGAATCGCCCAGTCGTACCCCGATCCTTCGGTGTTGGTAGGGCAACAGGTGCTGTACATCGCCAACTTCCCGCCGCGCAAGATGATGGGCATCGAGTCGCAGGGTATGATCCTCTCGGCCGTGGATGCTGATGGGAAACTCGTGGTGACAACCGTATC
>CAVHGD010000002.1:55212-67157 GCA_963635385.1 Dialister sp. CAG:486
AATTAGGAATTAGGAATTATTAGTTTGATTGGGTATTAAAAATTAGGAATTATATGAAGAAGTTTATATTTTCGGCACTGATGTGCCTCTCGGTGCTGGGACTGTCGGCACAGGATTATCAACACAGCATCGGCGGTATGGTGGGCAGCATGTACGGCGCATCGTACAAAGGATTTGTATTCGGCGTGGAACACCTCGCCCTGCAAGCCGACCTCGGCGTTCGACTGGAATCGACCGCTGCCGGCACGACCATAAAAGGCGCACACGTGTCGGGCGAATGGGATATGTTCACCTTTGAGCTGAACCCGAACGTGCTGTATCAGAACGTGATAGGCGTGTTTGACGAAGGACGGGTGGATTGGTTCGCCGGAGGCGGACTGAGCATCGGCTTGGCACACGACCTCTACTCGAGCACGTGGATAGAAAATACAGATCTGCCCACGTACGGAAAATTCGGATTCAACGCCATTGCCGGCGCTGAGATAGTATTTGACGCACCCGTGAACCTGTCGTTAGATTTCCGACCCGGCTACGGCTTGGCATTCAACGACAACTACCACGCCTCGTTCTTCGACTGGGCACTGGTGGTTTCGGTGCGCTATCGATTGTAACTTGCAAACCCTTAAAAACCAATAGGACAATGAAAAAACTTCTTTCTGTACTATGCGCTTTGTCGATATGCTTTGCGGCTACCGCCTCGGTGAGCAAAAAGAAAGCAGACAAAGACACCCAACAGTATCGGTACGAGATAGAGTGCGCCGGAAACGGCACACAAGGCACGTATCTGGTAAAGGTATGGACCTATTCGAAAAAAGCGAATGTGGCTGAGAATCAGTGCCGTAAGAATGCCGTACACGGTGTGATATTCAAAGGATACGGAGGAGGCGACGGCTGCGTGGCACAACGCCCGCTATGCAGCGTGCCCGGTGCGGAGAAGGAATACGAGACCTATTTCAAAGAGTTCTTTGCCGACGGCGGCGAGTTCCAACGATACGCTTCGATCGTGGGCGGAACAACGGAGACCACCAAGGTGGGGAAAGAATACAAAGTGGGCGTGATAGTGAGCGTCCGAAAGGATGACCTGAGAAAGGCATTGGAGTCCGCAGGCGTGATTCGGGCACTGAATGCGGGATTCTAAGGCGTTGGTTCGGGAATGGTTCGGGAATGGTTCGGGAAATGAACGAAAACAAAACCGAAAATATTGCATGCAAAATTAAAAAACGCATACAAAACCAAAAACGAAAAAACACTTACGAAACCGAAAAAACACTTACGAAACCGAAAATAACGCATACATAACCAAAAGAAAATAGCGTATCATGAAAGGGATAAAAAGTATGAAACAGTACGCATATCTATTGGCAAGCACGGCGATGGTGGCTGTGCTGTTGCTGTCGGCGGGCTGCGGCTCGCGTACCTCGCAGGCCTACTACAACCAGCCGAGCAAAGTGATGTCCGCCAACTACGACGGCTCGTACGTGATCCGCACACAGGTGCGGGCTCGCAACTCGGCACTGGCTTTTGCCGACGCCAAACGCAAAGCCGTGCAGGAAGTGATATTCGACGGCGTGGCGGCCGGCTCGAACGGCGTGCAAGACCTGAAACCGCTGGTGTATGACAAAAATGCGCGCGAGAAATACGAGGACTACTTCAACGCCTTCTTCAAAGACAACGGGGATTGGACCGAGTTCTGCTCGTTAGAAGACCGACGCGCCTTCAGCTCGACCTATCAGCGCTCGCGCACACAAATGGTGCAAGATGTGACGGTGACGGTGAAACGCGCTGAACTGAAAAAGCGTCTGCAAGCCGACGGAATCATTCCCGCCGAGGGACGTTATGACATAAAATAAGACAAATCCGCTAAATAATAACACGAGATGAAAAAGATAGTTGGACTGGTAGCCGCAACGCTGGTGGCAACGCTGGCTTTCGGACAGATAAAGAAACCGGAACTGATGGTATTTCCGTCGGACGCATGGTGTATCAACAACGGATACTACACCGAAGTGGAAAATATGGGCGTGACGGAAAAAGTGCCGAACTACAAACAAGCACTGCAAGAAAATGTGGAGCTGAAACTCGCCATTGCCAAAATAAATGACTTGATGGCTGAGCGGCAATTCCCGCTGCAGAGCTTAGAGCAAGCTATCAAGAATGTGGAACTGCGTCGCACGGAGGACAACCTGACGACAAGCAAAAGCGGCAACATAGTGGCCGAGAGCCCGCTCGACGAGCTGTCGCGTGCCGCCAAAGCGGATATCATTCTGGAACTGACGTGGGACGTGAAGACGCAAGGTCCGAAACACTCGGTGAGCTACATTCTGGAAGCAAAAGACGCCTATACGGGCAAGAGCATCGGAGCCGTGAGCGGTGCCGGCACGCCGTCGATGACCGCCGATGTGGATGTGCTGCTGGAAGAAGCCATTGTGGCCAACATTGACAATTTCAACATTCGGCTGCAGGACTATTTTACGGAAATGCAGACCATCGGCCGAGAAATTGTGCTCGACATCAAAGTGTTTGACAACAACGCCGCCGGAATCGACCTCGAGACGGAATACGGAGAGGATGAGCTGATAGACGTGATAAGCCGTTGGCTCTTCCAAAACACGGTGAGCGGGCGATTCTCGATGCCGTACGCCAGCGAAAACGTGGCGAACTTTACGCAAGTGCGCATTCCCGTCTATGACGACTACGGAGTGCCCGTGGATGCGAATGCGTTTGCCAAAAAGCTGGCTCGAATGCTCAAAAAGGAGCCGTATAACATTCCGAGCAAAGTACTCGTGAAGGGATTGGGACGCGCCGTGATCATACTCGGCGAGAAGTAAAACAAGGCTGAGGCTTGCGGAACGGACCGTGAGCCACCGCCGACGACCAAAAACAAACAAACGAATACGACAATGAAAAAGATAACAAACCTACTATTGGGACTCGCCCTGTCGGCTACGATGATGGCGCAAGAGACACAGTATCTGCCGATTTCGGTGTATGTGGAATCGATGGCAGAGCCGTTTCCGGCTGCTGCGCAAGTGCAGGTGAAAAACAAACTCAATCAGCTGCTGACCAAGAACGGCATCGCCTCGATGGACTATATGGGGCAATTCTTCTTGACCGCCTTTGTGGTGCCGCAACAGAAAGACATAGTAAGCTCGGCGCCCGCCAAGATAGCCGAGACGATGGACCTGACGCTGTACATTGCGGACTATACGAACAAGGTGGTGTTTGCCACGACCTCGACCACGATTCGCGGAATCGGCGATACGGAGGCCAAATGCTACATGAATGCGTTGAAGGGTATTAATCTGAATTCGCCCGAGATGAAGGCTTTTGTGCAGGAAGGAAAAGCAAAAATCATTGCGTACTACGACCACGAAGCCGCTACCATCATCAAGAAGGCACAGTATCTCGCCACCCAAAAGCAATACGAGGAGGCACTGAGCATGGTGGTAACGATTCCCGCGCAATGCAAGAGCTATGACGAGGCACTGAAAGCGGGATTGGATATTTACCAACAATATATTGACTATCAGTGCAATATAAACTTGGCGAAAGCTCGTACGCTGTGGGCAGCCGAGCAGAACGCAACCGGGGCGGAAAAAGCGGGCGAGTATATAGCAAAGATACTGCCGGATGCGAAATGCTACGGGGATGCTTCGGCGTTGGTTCGGGATATTCAGGCAAAAGTGCTCGACGACTGGAAATTTGAGATGAAGCAATATCAAGACGGCGTGGATATCGAAAAACAACGGATTGACGCCATGCGAGAAGTGGGCGTGGCCTTCGGCAAAGGACAACAACCGACGACGACCAACATCGGATTCTTGCGATAAGGAAAAGGCTTGTGACGCTTGTAGCTCTTGCGGCGAAATGAGTAGTCCTATAAATATATATAGATAACAGATAGATAATAGGATATATACGAAAGCGGTACGAAAGGGCTGCGAGTGCGGAACAAAATTGACAACAAAGAAAAATCGGATGGTTAAGCAAACGAATAAAAGGATTTTAGTAGTAGGAATAGCGACTCTAATGGGGTCGCTATTGCTTTGTGCGGCCCCTACGGCACAAACGGATTCGACGCAAACCGCAAACACCACGCAAAGTGAGCAGGGTGCGATAACTGCACAAAGTGGGGTGAGCGCACAGAGTGGGGCAAGCGCACAAAGCACGCAAAGTGCGGCGGCAAAGCTCGACTATCGGCGCAATGCGCTGACCACGATGCTGGTGTATCACCCCGAAGACGAGTTCGGTATCAACATCTACGAGGCATTTGACAGTCTGCCCGTGCCCGACAAGTACGACGACCACACGATAGAAACGATGCGGGTGATCAACAATAGCCTTGTGGGAGGCGTGCAACCGCGCGACTCCGGATTCTACAAAGCTACCTACGGGCATGCGCTGACGACCACGGAGCTGAACAAAAATGCTCGATACATCGAGAACATGCTCAACGACGTGCAAATGGGAAAAGCATTAGTGGCGAAATGGTTTGACCTGACGGGCGACTCGGCCGGAAATGCGACCTTCGACATCAAGCTGATAGAGGAACGCGGACAGTATAACGCAAGCGATGTGGATGTGGCGGTGGCGCTGCACACAACCAAAGGATTGGCCACGCTGTCGGACGCCGGCGAGGAGCTGATAGGACAGACCTTTGTGCTGGTGAATGATATTACTTACACGACGGCGGAACAGGAAGCACAAAGCGCAAAAATTGCGTTTGCCGTGTTGGGCTCGGTGTTTGATGCGCTGGTGGGCGGACACTCCGGGCAGCAAATGTCGGATGCGGTGGGAGCGATAGCGGACAGCTTCACGGGATTCAAAGTAAAGACGCACAGCTATCTCTATCAGTTAGTGTGGAACGACTCGATAGCCGCCGTGTTCTACGAAAACTATTACACGGATGTGCCCGACGAGGCAAAAATACGCGGATTCTTGGCAAACGATTCGCTATTTCGCGTAAAATATGTGGCGCACGAATACGAATACGACAAGAAAAGTACGCTGAAAGGAGAATATGAGCGGTCGGAACTCTGCCGCACCATCTGCGCCCGCTCGATGGATAAAAACATAGTGGCACTCGCCAAACAGTACGAAGACTTTAAGGTAAAGACGCCGATCTACTCGGTGCTCTACACGCAAAAAGGAAAAGTGGAAGGCTATGCCGCCAAGATAGGACTGAAAGAGGGCATATCGGAGTCGAGTAAGTTTCAGGTGGTGCAGCGGGTGCTGAATCCCGAGACCGGAAAGACTACCTATAAATATGTAGCCACCGTGAAGCCGCAGAAAGGAAAAATATGGGACAACCGATACAATGCGGTGAAGGAACAGGGAACGGGCTCGGAGCTGAACTATACGACCTTCAAAAAAGTGAGCGGCGGCGAGATTCTGCCCGGTATGCTGCTCATAGAAGGAAAGTATCGAAAAGTGACGGAATAGGTCCGGATTTGCACGGATAAAAAAAATGCTGTACCTTTGCAGCCAATTTTGGCAAAAGCCGTATGCCGCTAACCCAAAGTAGGACAACGCAAAACAAAGCGCAATGAGTAAAAATTTAGTCATAGTGGAGTCTCCGCACAAAGCGGAAACCATCGGAAAATTCCTCGGGAAAGACTACAAAGTGCTTTCCTCACAGGGACATATTCGCGATATCGAACCCTTAGGCAAAAACAGCATGGGAATCGATATCGAGCACGGATACAAACCCAACTATGTGGTGGATCCGAAAAAGAAACACCTGCTCGAGGCGCTGAACACCGAAGCGCAAAAAGCCGATACGGTTTGGCTGGCAAGCGATGAGGACCGCGAGGGAGAGGCCATTGCTTGGCACCTGAAAGAGGTGCTGAAGCTCGACGGCAAAGAGACAAAGCGAATCGTATTCAACGAGGTGACCAAAACCGCCATACTGAAAGCCATTGAGCAACCGCGTGACATAGACTACAACCTTGTGAATGCACAACAGGCTCGACGCGTGCTGGACCGAATCGTTGGATACGAGCTGTCGCCCGTGCTGTGGAAAAAAGTGACGGTCGGACTGAGTGCCGGGCGTGTGCAATCGGTGGCGGTGCGACTCATCGTGGAGCGGGAACGAGAGATAGAGGATTTTAAGGCAGTGTCGCAATATCGTGTGACGGCCGACCTTGTGACCGAAAAAGGAGAGGTGCTGCGCACGGAACTGAATCATCGTTTTGCGACCAAAGAGGAGGCATATCGATTCTTGGAGCAATGCAAAGGCGCGGAATGCAAGATAACCGACATTCAGAAAAAGCCGAGCAAACGCTCGCCCGCGCCTCCGTTTACGACCTCGCTGCTGCAACAGGAAGCCGGGCGGAAACTGCATTTCCCCGTATCGAAAACGATGCGACTGGCGCAGTCGCTGTACGAGGCGGGGCATATTACCTACATGCGTACCGACTCGGTGAACCTGAGCTCGCTGGCACTTGCCACTGCCAAGACGGAGATAGTGAACGAATACGGCGAGGCCTATCTGCACACCCGCCAATACCACACGACGAGCAAAGGAGCGCAAGAGGCGCATGAGGCCATCCGTCCGACCTATATGGACCGAAAAACGGCCGGTGCCAACGACGACGAGAAGCGACTCTACAAAATGATATGGGAACGCACCATTGCAAGCCAAATGGCCGATGCGGAGATAGAAACGACCCGTGTGGAGGTGAGCGTCGGGACAGCGGAATATGTGTTTGTGGCAACGGGAAAAGTGGTGCTGTTCGACGGATTTATGCGGGCGTACGTGCAATCGAGCGATGAGCCCGAAGAGAAAGAGGACACGCTGCCGCAACTGAAAGAAGGCGAAGTGCTGACCCGACAGGGCGTGACGGCGCAACAAGTGTTCTCGCAGCCGCCTGCTCGCTACATAGAGCCGTCGCTTGTGAAGAAAATGGAGGAACTGGGCATCGGGCGTCCTTCGACCTACGCCACCATCATTGAAACGATACAGAGCCGAAAATATGTGGAATACGGCGACGTGGAAGGCAAAGAGCGGACATACTCGCTGCTGACGCTCGAAGGCGACCAAATAAAAGAAGAAGAGAAAAAGGAAAAATACGGCGCAGACCGCCGAAAACTGCTGCCGACCGACCTCGGCCGCATAACGACGGATTTTTTAGTGCAGCAATTCCCCGACATACTGAGCTACGACTTTACGGCGCACGAGGAGGAGAATTTTGACCAAATAGCCGAGGGAAAAGCCGACTGGGTGAAGACCGTGGATGCGTTCTACAAGACCTTCCATCCGACTCTGCAAGCCATTCCCGCCGGGCGAATGGCCGGGCGAGAGCTCGGAAAAGACCCGAAGACGGGCGAACCCGTATTGGCCAAGATAAGCAAAATGGGGCCGTGCATTCAGATAGGCGCAAACGATATGGAGGGACAAAAACCGCGTTTTGCGTCGCTCAAGAAAGGACAATCGCTGTTCTCGATTACGCTGGAGGAAGCGCTTGCGCTGTTTGAGACCTCGTTCCCCTACACGCTGGGCGAACTCGGCGGCGAGGAAGTGGTGGTAGGCGAAGGAAAATTCGGACCCTACGTGCGCTATCAGGGAAAATTTGTGAGCATTCCGAAAACGATTGACCCGATGCACATCACCATGGAGCAAGCAGCGGCACTGATTGACAAAAAAGAACATCAAAACGACCCCATCCACGTATTCGGCGAGATTCAGGTGCTCAACGGGCGCTACGGCGCGTACATAAAGGCACCCAACGGCAACTATCGCATTCCGAAAGGCACCGATCCGCAGGCGCTGACAGCGGAAGAATGCCAAAAAATAGTGGACACCACTGAGCCCACCGGACAACAAAAACGCAATTTCCGTCGAAAAAGCAGCAAATAATTTGCGTAAGTGAAAAAAAGATAGTACCTTTGCAGCCGCTTTTGGCGAAAATGTCAATTTAGGCCAAAGGACCGAGAAGTAGCGCAGTTGGTAGCGCACCACGTTCGGGACGTGGGGGTCGGGCGTTCGAGTCGCCTCTTCTCGACAAAAATGACATGATGGCGGGATAGCTCAGCTGGTTAGAGCGCATGATTCATAATCATGAGGTCCCCGGTTCAATCCCGGGTCCCGCTACAAGAAAAAGACTGCTCAGCCGGCGGTCTTTTGTTGTATGCGGCGGGTCGGGATTTATGATAATATGTTCCGTATTTTATATTTGCGGCACGGAGCTTGCAAATAAGAAATAATTCCACTACCTTTGTGGCACCAAAAAATGAAATCATGAAACGCTTACTATCCATTGTTATGGGGGCCGTTTGCGCCCTGACCGCTCTCGGGCAAGACATCATTGTGACCACCGACGCGACACGAATCAACGCGCGCATCGTGGAGGTGACGGAAACGGAGATAGGCTATCGGCAGTATCCCGACGAGGAAGGACCGATATACAAAACACCGCTGAACAAGGTGGTGGCGGTGCTATACGAGAGCGGGCAAGTGTTTGTATTCAACAACTCGCTGTCGGATCCGAAACTATATGCGAATGTGATACGGCAACCGATTCTGCCGGGCATGATTACGAAAACGAAAAATGTGTATTACCTGAAGGAAGATACGCAGGTGACGCGCATGAGCGAGCAGGCCTATCTGAAATTTATCGAGGATAACTGCCCCGAGGCATGGCAGAGCTATCTAAAAGGCGAGCACCAATATAAGATAGGATGGCGATTCTTCGGGTCCGGCTTGGTGCTGGCTACGGTCGGTATTCCGATTTGCTGCGTGGGACAGAAGATGATGAACGGAACGACGACGGAGGACCACGACTACTGGTACGGATATGGTATGCGGGCAGCCGGTATCATAATGGTGGCCGGCGGTGTGGCTTGCGAGGTGGTGTCGATCCCGCTGCTGGCAGTAGGCAGCCACAAACAGAAAAAGTCGTTCGAAGTATATAACAAGTGCTACTTGGATCAGCACACGCCCGTGCAGGCCCAAGAGGCACAAAAGGTGACGCTAAACCTGAACGCCGGGACCAACGGGGTGGGGTTGGCACTGCGGTTCTGAGTTGGTAAGGCGTAGGTAAGGCAAAAAAAGAGGCTGTCTAACGATTTGGGTTAGGCAGCCTCTTCTTTTGCGGTAGGTTTTAGGCTTCGGTGAGAGCGGTGCGGAGAGCAGCAACCATTTCGGCATACTCGGCATCCGACAAATAGACCTTGCCCGGATTCATCTGGAACGTGCCTCCGTAGTCGGGGCCATCTACATACTTCGGCGCAAGGTGGAAGTGAAGGTGGCTCAACTTGTCGGAATAGGCTCCGTAGTTGATCTTGACCGGATTGAACAGCTTCTGCATGGCACGAGTGACTTGTGCCACGTCGGCCATGAAGGCGTTGCGCTCCTCGTCGGAAAGCTCGTTCAGGTCGTTGACATGCTTGTCGTACGCCACGAGGCAACGGCCATGGTAGGTCTGCTCTTTGAAAAGAAAAGCACGCGAGACACGCAAATGCGCTATCTCAATCATTAAATCTTTCTGAGTCTGATTGTTCTGGCAATACAGACAGTCTTTGGGATCGGAATACATCTTTATAATTAATTAAATTAGACCTCCCCTAACCCCTCCAAAGGAGGGGAGGCAGAATGAAACAAAATTTTTCTTATATATTATACTCTACAATTTCTATATCTCCACTCTGTTGTCCCCTCCTTTGGAGGGGTTGGGGAGGTCTATATCTCCACCCCTGTTGTCCCCTCCTCTGGAGGGGTTGGGGAGGTCTTGTCTCTACCCTATTGTCTTGTCCCCTCCTTTGGAGGGGTCGGGGAGGTCTATATGCCATCGGCAACGGCTTGGCGGATGAGATCGACGGCGGCGGTAGGGTCTTGCTTCGGGAGTGCTTCGGGAAATATCGGTTTTCCGATATGAATATGGATAGGATGACGATGTACCGTTTTTGAGTTACGACTCATCACCTCGTAGCAGCCCTCCAACGAAATGGGCACGATGGGCAACGACAAATCGAGCGCTATCTGCAACGCGCCCCGCTTGAAACGACCCAACTGACCGTCCCGAGAACGCGTCCCCTCCGGGAAGATAACCGTGCAGACACCGTCTTTGAGCTGTTTCTCCACCTCCGCTAAGCTCTTGGCTGAGGCTTTGGCGTGGGTGCGGTCCACAAAAATATGTCCCGCTGCCTTGCAGGCTATGCCCACAAACGGCACCTTACGCAGCTCGGCCTTCATCAACCATTTGAAAATGACGGGCAGCCATCCGTAGATGACAAAGACATCGTACATCGATTCGTGGTTGGACACAAAAACGTACGACTGCCCCTTTTGGATGTTCTCCGCTCCGTCCATCGTGACGGGGATGAACAGCAAATAGCAGAACGAACGCGACCAAAACGCCTGCACGGCATGAACAAATTCGGAATTACGCCACGGACAGCAAACGACCGTGAAGACCGCCGTGAATAGCGTCAAAAGCAGCAGCAACGGGAAAGCGATGCAATACTGATAGATGATATAGAGAATTCGCATGAGAGAGGCTTGCGTGCGCAAGCGTATTTCGTTTATGTATTTTGGGAGTTTGTTCCCGCTATGTAGTTTTTGGAAGTGTAGCTCCCGCTTTTTTTTGTGGGGGCGTTGATAGAGTCGGGTTAGTTGATGTTGTATTTCATCATGAAACCACGGTAGAGGGCGCAGATACGGCGAATCTCATCCCACGTCTCTTCGGAAAGCTTGGTGCCGACGATTTCAACAACGCGGCCGGCGGCAATGGTGCCGATCTCGCCGCAACGACGGATATCGAAGCCGTCGCTCAACGCATGCAGGAAGCCGCCCGCATAGAGGTCGCCCGCACCCGTGGAGTCGGTACAGCTGGTGGTGATGGCGCCGATATGGTAGCGCTGGCTGCCCTGCTGGACATACGAGCCGCGCTTGCCGACCTTGACGACCGCAATATCGCACTGCTCGGCAATCTTGGCCACCGACTCTTCGGGGTTGAGATGGGTATAGGCAAAGGACTCGTCCTCGTTGGCGAAGACGATATCAACATACTGGCGAATGAGTTCTTTGAGGAAAAGGTGGTTCTCGTTGACCACATTGTAGCTCGCCAAATCGAGCGACACCATACAGCCCGACTCCTTGGCGAGGCGAATGGCTTTCTCGATCAGCTCGTGGTTCTGCACCAAATAGCCCTCGATATGGAAAATGTCGTAGCCGAGGAAAGCCTCCTTCTGGATGTCGTCCGCCTGCATCTCGGAAGCGGCACCGAGATAGGTGGCAAAGGTGCGCTCGCCGTCGGGCGTGATAAGGACAATGGAGCAGCCGGACATCTCCTTGTCGGAGGTAAGCAGAATGGGCTTGACGTTGTTTTTGATCATGTCCTCGCGATAGAAATCGCCGACCTCGTCGTTGCCTATCTTACCAATAAAAGCGGCTTTGCCACCCAAAGCCGCTATTGTATTGATGGCGTTGCTGGCACTGCCGCCCGCTACCATTCGTTTCCGTACAGAAGCAAAGCGCATCTGAATCTGCTCTGCCTGCTCCATAGAGATGAGGTTCATACTACCTTTGGGGAATCCCAGTTCGCGCAAGTCGTCTTCGGAAACTTGAAGAAGCATATCGGTAAGTGCATTACCTAAGCCCAATACTTTTTTCATTGTGTAAAAAGCGTTTTTTGAGGAATGAAAAATGCTGTTTGTTGAAAAATCGTGCAAAGATAATCATTTTTTTTGAGAAAAGCTTTGGTATTTCGAAAAAAAGCAGTAATTTTGCACCCGCTTTTGAGAAACAACCATTCTCGAAGCAAGGTTAGACTACTGCTTCCTTAGCTCAGTCGGTTAGAGCATCTGACTGTTAATCAGGGGGTCCTAGGTTCAAGTCCTAGAGGGAGCGCAAGTCGGCGGTACTAGGGATAGCACCGCCGATTTGTTTGTATACACCGGAACGATGAGCCCGAAAAATCTGAGTGGGGAGGTTTTTGCTATAAAAA
>CAVHGD010000002.1:67290-75389 GCA_963635385.1 Dialister sp. CAG:486
GGATGTAATTCGTAAATTTGTAATTTGTAATTCATAAAGTAAGTAATGGGATTCTTTTCTTTTACACAAGAAATAGCCATCGACCTCGGAACGGCGAACACACTTATCATGTGCGATGATAAGATTGTCGTAAACGAGCCCTCGGTGGTTGCTATTGCAGCTGACGGAAAATGCGTGGCTGTGGGACGCAAAGCACAACAGATGATAGGCCGCGGCGGAACGATGGTACGCACCATCCGACCGCTGAAAGACGGCGTGATAGCCGATTTCCAAGCCTGCGAGATGATGATTCGCGGTATGATACAGATGCTCCCCAAACAGCCGCACCTATTCACACCGAGCATTCGTATGGTGGTGGGCATTCCTTCGGGCTGTACCGACGTGGAGATGCGTGCCGTTCGCGACAGCTCGCAACATGCCGGCGGACGCGATGTGTTTATGATATTTGAGCCGATGGCGGCTGCACTGGGTATCGGAATCGATGTGGAAAGCGCCGAAGGCTGCATGATAGTGGATATCGGTGGCGGTACGACAGAGATTGCCGTTATCTCGTTGGGCGGTATCGTCAGCAACAAGTCGATAAAGACCGCCGGCGACGATTTCAACCAAGACATCATCGAATACATGAGCCGCATGCACAACCTGAAAATCGATGAGCCGACGGCCGAGCGTATCAAGATACAAGTGGGTTCGGCACTGCCCGAGCTGGAAGATGCGCCCGAAGACTATATCGTGATAGGTCCGAACAAGGTGACCGCACTGCCGATGTCGGTGCCGGTCAGCTATCAGGAGATTTCGCACTGCCTCGAGAAGAGTATCTCGAAACTGGAAAGTGCTATCTTGGCGGCGCTGGAATCGACCCCGCCCGAGCTATACGCCGACATCGTGAAAAACGGTATCTACATGACCGGTGGTGGCGCCCTGCTGCACGGATTGGCAAAGCGTCTGTCGGACAAGATAACGATTCAGTTCCACGTGCCCGACGAGCCGTTGCTGGCAGTGGCGCGCGGTACGGGTATCGCACTGAAAAACGTGAAGAACTTCGGATTCCTGATGAAGTAGGAATAGAACGATAGAATGCGTAATCTGCTTCAGTTCATACGACAGCACAGCAACTTCCTTGTATTCCTGATACTGGAAGTTGTTGCTTTTTTCTTGGTGGCGAGGAATGCTATGTATCCCCGCAGCCGAGTGCTGAGCACGTGCAACCGTGTGGTGGCGTGGAACTACCAAGTGGTGAGCGGGATTACGGGCTATTTCGGACTGAAAGCACAGAACGAGGATTTGGCCGCCGAGAACGTGGCGCTAAGAAACCGAGTGAACGAGCTGGAAAACCGAGCGGAGGAGCAGCGAATGGATTCCGCCTGCCGCGCCTCGCTCTATGAGGTGACCTATCTGCCCGCCAAAGTGGTGCAATCGACCTCGACGGGTGCGCATAACTATCTGACCATCAACCGAGGACGGCGAGACGGAATCTGCGTGGGCATGGGCGTGAGGAACGAAGAAGGCGTGGTAGGCATCGTGCGCACGGTGGGCAACCGCTACTCGGTGGTGATGCCCGTGCTGCACACCGACGCGAACATCAGCTGCCGATTCAAGAAGAACGACTACATGGCAACGCTGCAATGGGACGGACACGACTATCGGTATGCGCAGCTGAGCGATGTGGCGACGCACCTTGTGGTGAACAAGGGCGATACGATAGTAACCGCCGGGCTGAGCACCGCCTTCCCCGCCAACGTGCCCGTGGGCGTGGTAGAGGACTGCTCGATAGGCAAAGGCGACTCGTACTACACGATACGGGTTCGGCTATTCACCAACTTCCGCCGCATAAAATATGTGGAGGTGATAGACAATCACGACCGAAACGAAATGAACGAACTGACGGATGGATTGGATTAGGCAAATAGTGCGATTTGTGGTGCTCTTTCTGCTGCAAGTGCTGCTGGTGGACAACCTGCAGTTTCTGGGCGTGTGCCATCCGTACATCTATCTGCTCGGGTTGCTGGCGCTACCTTTGGTGTTGCCTCGGTGGGCGGATATGCTGATAGGCGTTGCGGCGGGGCTGCTGATGGATGTGTTCTGCAACTCGTTAGGCGTGCATATTGCCGCCTGCGTGATGGTGATGTATCTGCGGCCGTACTTGGTGCGCCGATTTGTGACCGATATGGATCGATTCAATCAGGAAGTGAGCATCGGCAGCATAGGCATGCTGAACTATGTGGTCTATACCGCGCTGCTCGTGCTGCTGCACCATACGATGGTTTTCTTCCTGACGGCATGGAGCGTGCAACACTTCTGGTTCACGCTGCTGGAGGTGGTGGTGAGCTCCGCCATGACTTTTGTGCTGATACTGGTGTATTCGCTGCTCTGCCAAAAACGATAGCGGCGGATGACACGGAACGGATAAATTTTCTCGAAACGGATTATGCTCAGTGACCCTCACTACAAACGAAGAATGGTGATTGGCGGCATTGCCGTCGGGGTGGTTGTGCTCTATATCATCCGACTGTTTGCGCTGCAAGTGGTCAGCTCGAGTGCGTCGGAGGAGGCCGATAAGAATGCGTTGCTTCGGCAGACGGTGTATCCCTCGCGCGGGTTGATATATGACCGCAACGGAAAACTGCTGGTATATAATCAGCCCATCTACGAGGTGACGATTGTGCAACGAGAGATGCGGCAAGGATTCGACACCTTGGCGTTCTGCAGCGCGCTGAGCATAGACCGCGCGGAGTTTGAGAGCCGCATGACGGATATATGCGACCGCAAAAAGAATCGGGGCTACTCGAGCTACACGCCGCAAGTGTTTATGAATCAGCTGCAGAAGGCGGATGTCGCCACGCTGCAAGAGATGCTCTTTCGATTCCCCGGCGTAGATATACGCAAGCGAACGCTGCGAGACTATGCGTATCATGCGGCGGCGCACGTATTAGGCAGCGTGGGCGAGGTGAGCCAAAAAGACATAGACAACGACGACTACTACCAGCGAGGCGACTATGCGGGGCGTGACGGAATAGAGCAGACCTACGAGAAAGAGCTGCGAGGCGAGAAGGGCGTGGAGATACTGATGCGGGACTCGCGAGGGCGCATACAGGGCAGCTACCACAACGGCGAAGAGGACCGCACCGCCGTGGCGGGAAACGACCTAACGCTGACATTAGATATCGAGCTGCAAAAGTTAGCCGAGGAGCTGCTGCAAGGCAAGACGGGCAGCGTGGTGGCCATCGAACCGGCGACGGGCGAGATACTGGCGCTCGCCTCGAATCCGACTTGGGACCCCGCCCTATTAGTGGGCAAAGCACGCTCGGAGAACTACAATCGGCTGGCGCACGACCCGCATAAGCCGTTGCTGAATCGTGCCACGCAAGCTACCTATCCGCCCGGCTCGACCTTCAAGACCGTGCAGGCGTTGGTAGGGCTGCAGACGGGGGCAATAACCGCCAACACACTGTATCCGTGCAGCGGACCGCAATCGTCGCCCATAAAATGTACGCACCACCACGGCAGCCCCGTGGCGCTGGTAAAGGCCATCGAGCAGAGCTGCAATCCGTATTTCTGGTGCGTGTTTCGGGACTTGCTACAGCGCAACGGATACGGAAAAAACAATGAGGATTTTCGCGCCGCCTACGACGACTGGCGAAATAGGGTGATGGAATTCGGATTCGGGCAGAGTTTTGCGGATGCGGATGTGGGTTATCAGTCGGCGGGCAGCATTCCGAGCTTGCGCTACTTCGACCGCGTGTACGGCAAGACCGGCTGGAAAGCGATAACGATTCGGTCGCTCAGTATCGGACAAGGGGAGATAGTGGTGACACCGCTACAGCTGGCCAATCAGGCCGCTACGATAGCCAACGGGGGATATTACATCACGCCTCACCTGAACAAAAGCGATTCGATGCGGTTGCTTCGGCATTCCCTCGGGATTGATTCGGCCTACTTCCGAACCGTGCAGGAAGGAATGCACCACGTGATGGTGTACGGAACGGGTCGGCATTTCCCGATAGAAGGCGTCGAGACCGCCGGCAAGACGGGTACGGCACAGAATCCGCACGGAAAAGACCACGCCATATTTATCGGCTTTGCGCCGGTGGAGAATCCGCAAATAGCGGTGGCGGTGGTGGTGGAGAACGCCGGATTCGGCGCTACATGGGCCGCCCCGATAGCGAGCATGGTGATAGAACAATATCTGAACGGCGAAGTGAAACGAAAAGACCTGCGCCAACGAATCGCTTCGGCGGTGCTGACAAAATAAGAGAAAAGCGTGTGCTGACAAGATGAGAGGCGACAGAAATAATAGTATTCTCAGGAATCTGGACTGGTGGACCATCGGGCTCGCCTACGCCATTGTGCTGTTCGGATGGGTGAATATCTACGGCGCCAACTTCAACTTTGAGCAGACCGGTATGTTCAGCCTGTCGAACCGTGCGGGGAAGCAGTTTCTGTGGATAGTGATTACCACGGTGGTGGGAGTCGGGCTGCTGTTTATCAAAAGCGATGTGTATGACGTGCTGGCGTACATCCTCTATGCGGTGATGATAGCCGTGCTGCTGGTGACGCCGCTGATATCGAACGACACGAAAGGGTCGCTGTCGTGGATAGACCTCGGACACGGCATCAAGCTGCAGCCCGCCGAGTTTGCCAAATTTATCACGGCGCTGGCGGTGGCGAAAAATATGGGACGGTACGGCTACAAGGTGCGCGACTGGCGAGACCTTGTGGTGCCGATGGTGCTGATAGCCGTGCCCGCACTGATTATCATGGTGCCGCAGAAGGAGACCGGCTCGGCGCTGGTGTTCTCCGCCTTTCTGCTGGTTTTCTACCGAGAGGGCATGAGCGGCTATGTGCTGGCCGTATTAGTGGCGATAGCGGCGCTGTCGATAGTGAGCATTCGCTTCGGGGCGGTGCCGTTGCCGATTGGCAGCGGGAGCGTGGGCATGCTGGCGTGCCTGTTGGTGCTGATAGCGGTGGTGCTGTTCTATGTGTATCGGGAGAATCGAAGTTGGAAGGAGCTGCTGATACTCTGCGCAGTGGGCGTGGGCGTGTTCGGCGTGGCGCTCGTGGCAAGTATATGGGTGCGGGTGCCGTTCTGCTATGTAGCGATGGCGTTGCTATTGGGGCTGACGGGCTACTCGGCGGTGTCGGCGTGGTACAGGCGGCACACGAAGCTGCTCTGGGTGGCGGCGTTTGCGCTGATAGGGTTAGCGACGACGGTGGGCTGCGACTTTGTGTTCAGCCGTGTGTTGCAGCCGCACCAACGCGTGCGTATCGAGGTGCTGCTGGGGCTGAAAGACGACCCGAAGGGCGCAGGCTATAATGTGAATCAGGCGCGTATTGCCATCGGCTCGGGCGGCGTGACGGGAAAGGGATTTCTGCAAGGCACGCAGACCAAACTGCAATTCGTGCCGGAGCAGAGTACGGACTTTATTTTCTGCACGGTGGGCGAGGAATGGGGATTTCTCGGCTCGGCGGGGCTGCTATTAGTATATTTGGCATTTATTTTGCGGCTCATTTTTATTGCCGAGCGGCAACGCGACACCTTCAGCCGCGTGTATGCGTATTGCGTGGCGTCGATATTCCTATTCCACCTGACTATAAATATAGGAATGGTGCTGGGGCTGCTGCCGGTGATAGGTATTCCGCTGCCGTTCTTCAGCTACGGGGGCAGCTCGCTTTTGGGATTCACCATCATGCTCGCCATCCTGCTCCGATTGGATGTGGACCGGCTCGAGAAACAGTATTAAGGCTCGCCTGTTGCGAATGGTCCCGTTTTTGTACGAAAGAGAAAACGACTAAAAAATCCATAAAAATAAAACAATAATGAAACGGTTATCTATATTCTTTGCCGCACTGGCGTTGTGCATGGCAACGAGTAGCGTGCAGGCAGGTTCCTACACGATTGAGTTTAACAGAAGCAATCCTGACAGTGGCAGCTCCATTGACGCCTATACGAGCCCCTCTTCGGTGGCCACCGAGGCAAGCGCACAGTATATTCAGTCTTTTACGAGCAGCTGTAATCATGCGTATTTCAACTGTCAATATGGCGTGAAGCTCGGATTTTCCATGCTGCCCGGTACGCTGGAATTTAACTTGGCGTCGTTTGCGCAAAACAACATCACGAAAATTACCGTCAAATCGGCTAAGCGTGACGAGCAAGCAACTTTGTCGTTAGCAGCGGATGGTACGACCTTGCTGAGCAGCTTTACGCCCGGCACGGAGGCAAGTTATACCTTTGACACGAAGACCAAAGTGCAAACGGTTACGCTGAAAACGAGTCTGCGCCGCGCGTACATCTCGTCCATTACGTTTGAGTACGAGGATTCTCCCGCCACTTCGATTACACTCGATAAGGATTCGTTGAAATTGGAGCAATACAAGCACGCCCGCCTGACCGCCACCATGACGCCGGCTGACGCCACGACTGCGATAAAATGGACCTCGAGCGACACGACGGTGGCTTCGGTGCTGAAAGGATACGTTACCGCCAACAAGCCCGGCAAGGCGTACATCACGGCGGATGTCTCCACCACGGAGGGAACGGCTGTGAAGGCCGGCTGCTGGGTGATTGTGTCTGACGCTACGCCCATCACGGTGGCTGAAGCCGTAAAGATAGCAAGCAGCGCATCGCAGTATGGCGTGGCGGCTGAAGGCGGCAAGTATCTGATTCGCGGATTTGTGACGGAAGTAGCGGAAGAATATGATTCGCAAACCGTTTCGGTTTGGATGGCCGACACGCAAGACGGCGGCAACTTGTTTGAGGCCTATCAGGCAGTGCCGGCTGACGCCACCGACGCTGATGTGGCGGCAGGCGACTCGATAGAGGTGATCGGCGAGGTAACCAAGAAATCGTATTTGGTGACTACGATTTACCAAACGGTAGCCAACTCGGCGACCCTCTCTATTCTGAAAAAGGCGATCTTTACGGTTACACCGAAGGCAAACGACGAGAGCATGGGTACGGTGAAGGGCGCCGGTCAGTACGTGCGCAAAGACACGGCGACGCTGACGGCCACCGCCAATCAGGGCTACGAGTTCGTGGCGTGGGTGGATGCCAACCAACAGGACACGCTCGGCAAAGAGACGACGCTGAAACTGAAAGTAACCAAGAACACGACCGTTTATGCCATTTTCCAAGTAGAAGAGGTGCTGACACCGGCTACGTGGTACGGACAGACGCCGCTGACAGGGACACTGTCGGGAAAGGATGTGGATTACTCGATAGTGTATGACATCACTCGCAACGCCGACAAGACGCTGACCGTGAATTTCACGATAAACGACGAGGCGGCTGCCGTGCCGGGCTTCGTTCCGCAGCTGATTATCACGGAATGGAAGGGTAATTTTGCGAAAGATGAGGTAACGGGTGTTTATTCGCTCACGACGCAAGATAAGTACAAAGACGGCGTGGTGCTGGATGTGAAAATCTATATGGCCTACACCGGCGGCAACACATACGCGCAGACCATTCGCTACACGGTAGGTTCGAGCAACAACAAGCCGACGGCGGTGGATGCGGTTGCGGGTGGCACCACGGTAACGAAGCGTATCGAGGACGGTGTGCTCGTGATTGAGAAAAACGGCGTTCGCTACAATGCGCAAGGCGTTGTGATGGAGTAGAAATGCTATCGCTGCGGTGCGAAAAGGTGCTGCGACGAAACAGATACAAATCGACCGGCTGACCTTATGGGTCGGCCGGCGATTTTTTCGAGGAAGGGAAATGATTTTTTTTTGGGGGGGGAATGATTACGTAGGAACTGTAAGAAAGCTGTGGAGTGGGTATTCGGAGCGGAGATTGTTATATTTTTGTGAAAAAGAGGGGAAAGGAACAAAATGTAGCGAAAAATGTTTGTGGGTATGAATAAATTTGCGTACCTTTGCGGGGTAATTGAGATGTGTATGCGCACCGAAAGTCAATACATATTGTTATGCAAGGGTTGGGCTAAGTTCGCGATAGGTAGCTATCGGCTGACAAATTGTGCTACAACCGGCTTGGTGTGTGAATGACGCTGACTGACGCTCGCTGCCCCATGGGGGACGGGTGTCTGTTCTGTTTTTATGGGGGGGGGCGGATGTGCGGGCTATTTGCAATGGGCGCTCTCACG
>CAVHGD010000003.1:0-4021 GCA_963635385.1 Dialister sp. CAG:486
GAGTGTTAATTTATGTAGAGTTCCTTCGGGAGTGGTAAGGGAATTGTACTAATTAGGAATTAGGAATTAGGAGTTAGGAGTTAGGAATTAGGAATTAGGAGTGGGGAGTGGGGGAATAGAGTTGAGAAATCGTTGTCTGTTTCATCTTTTTATACGTACAGTTTGATACTATCGTTTTTTTGAGTAATTTTGCGGAGATTTACGCATTAGATAGAAAAGATTCAATAATCAATGGACTAGTAATCCCCTAGAAGAGGGAAGTAATACAATTATGAAAAGGCAAGGAAATTTATTATTCATATTCCTAACAGGTATGGTATGGATTGGAGGAATGACAGGGTGCGTGACGAGGGGAGTGGACAAAACGAACAACCAAGTATTCAAAGAGCGGGGCGCGGCCTATTCGCTCTACCTCACTCAGCCCTATCAAAAAGGGGACAGCTTGGCATCTCCGGACAGCTTGGCATTTCTAAATGAAAAGGGGGATACACTCCGATTCAAAATAAAGAAAGTGTTCGATTTGGCGAAAGTAACGCCCTTGGGAACCGGGAACGGAGCGGAACGCTACGAAGAAATATGGTCCGCCATCGTACTACAACACGAAGAAATAACGATTGAGTTGGCGCTCGGCACCGCCTTCGCCGACAATGGGAAAGACTTGGAAAACTATGCCGCCTTTGTATATAACAACAATGATGCGGTGGGAATAGAAAAGAGCGGGTTTGCTCGATTGGGCTCGATGACCACCTTCGTCTTTGAAGCCCTACCCGCATCGGCAAATTTCGTATGCTCCGATGCCCGAAACGGGGTGGCGGCTTGGTCGTTTGCGGTAGAGAAAGAGAAAGGGATACACACTATTTCATACACCCTACCCGTCCAAGACACTTCGACGGCAGCCGAGACGCATACGCTGCGGATAGTACAATAAAGGACTGAAACACCGAATTGTACAATTAGTAGAACTAGGGTATAAAAAAAGCTGTCTGACCGATGTCAGACAGCTTTTTTAAGTGATTAGCGTATTCATGCAGCCGATATTTAGCGGCGGGTGGAGCCACTGCCACCACTGCCTCCGCTGCGGGAAGAACCGCCACCGCTATAGCCTCCGCTACTGCGAGTGCTTCCTCCGCTATAGCCTCCGCCACTATAGCTGCCACTACTGCGGGTGCTGCTACCACTATAGCTTCCGCTGCTGCGGGTGCTGCTACCGTTGTAGCTGCTCGAACTGCGAGAAGGCGAATAGGAACTGCTACTGCGAGTGGTCGAATTCGTGCTACGAGTGGAGCTTGCGTTATAAGTGCTGCGGGTCGAGCCCGAAACGGCGTTGCGCGTGGTATTGGTATTCACGGTGCGGGTGGTGCCGGCACTGCTGCGAGTGGTATTCAAGTTGCTATTGGCACGAACGGAATTCGTGGTCGAGCCAGCGGTGCGAGTCGTGGTGGCCGTAGAGCGAGTGCTCGTGGTGGTAGCTGCCTGACGAGCCGCCGGCGTGGCCGCTGCACGAGTGCTCGTGGTTGTCTGATAGCGAGTGGCTGCCGCACGAGTGGTCGAGCTCGGCAAAGAACTGCGGGTAGAAGTGGTAGCCGAGGTGCGGGTGCTTGCCGTCGTTGTACCCGTGGCAGCGGTGCGAGTGGATGTACCCGTCGTGCCGCTAACCGATTGGCGAGTGGATGTACCCGATGCAGCGGCTACATTCGCACGTGTGGAAGTGCCCGAAACGGCGCTTGTGCGAGTGGAAGCAGCTGCCTGACGAGCGACTGCCGTATTTTGGCTCCCGTAGGTGCGAGACGAAACGCCCGATGCTGCCGTGCGGGTGCTGCCCGTAGCGCCGCTGACACTCGAACGAGTCGAGCCCGATGCGGCCACGCCCTGACGGGTGCTGACGCCCGACGTACGAGCCGACGCACGCATATCACGGATATTGGTCACGCCCGAATTGCGGGTATTGAACGAGCGGTCGGGATGCGCCACTGCATAGTCGCGACGGCTGACATGCGAGTGCATATCACGGTAGGCGGGACGAGGCTCGTGCGCATAACGGAAACTGCAGTAGTGATGGTGGTGATGGAACGCATAGCAGTGGTTCCAATAGTAGTCATAGCCCCAAACGGAGTGTGCGTACCACCAAGAAGGATAGTAGCCCCAATACCAAGGCGACTCCCATGCGTACCACGAAGGACCCCAAAACCAATCGTAGATGACCGGACGATAGACATAGACCGGCTCAATAATATAGTTGGTGCCGTAGATATACTCGTCGCCGACAACCTGAACCGTCACATTCTGCGCCTCATCCTTCTCTACATAGATAGAGGCCACGTCCTGATAGATATCCTTAGCCAAGATGGCCTGCAGCACGACAAGACGCTTGTTGCCCTCGCCCGTCTCGACCACACGGATATAGTCAATCTCGCCATCGCCGTTGAGGTCGAGGTTGCAGAAAGCGGAATCGGGCGTGTTGAGCATCTGCTCGAACTGCTCCAAATTTTTAGCCTCAGCAAAAAGCTTAGCCACTACCTTCAGATCCAATCCATCGGCAATTTCTGAACTGTTGGCGGATACGGTAATCGTCTCATCCGCACGCATCGTCATGCCCCCGAGGAGCACCAATGCGAATAACAAAGATAACATGCGTTTCATACGAGTAAGGTATTTAGTGATTAGTAAGATTGGACCGCCGCTGACAAATTGCTCAGCGCTGTCTATTGATACAATTTCAATTTTCGTGCCAAACAGGAAAAATCAAACTAAATGCAGGGTATGGTGCATCTTTTCTTTCTTGGTGCGCATATACCGCTCGTTGTACTTATTGGGCGCAATCTCGATAGGGATATTCTCCACAATATCAATGCCATAGCTCTCCAAACCGACCCGTTTGACGGGATTGTTGGTCAAGAGGCGCAAGCGCTTGGCCCCCATCTCACGGAGAATCTGCGCCCCCACCCCATAGTCGCGCTCATCGGGGCGGAAACCGAGATGCACATTTGCCTCGACCGTGTCGTCGCCCTGCTCCTGCAGCTTGTAGGCACGAATCTTATTCATCAGGCCGATGCCACGGCCCTCCTGATTCATATAGACCACGATGCCACGGCCCTCCTGCTCAATCATTTGCATGGCACGATGCAGCTGCTCGCCGCACTCACAACGCATGGAGCCGAATACATCGCCCGTCAAGCAGCTGGAATGGACACGGCACAGAACCGGCTCGTCCTCGCGCCACTCGCCCTTGACGAGCGCCACATGCTCCAAGCCATTGGTCAAATCGCGGAACGGCGTGAGTTGGAACTCGCCATACGCCGTGGGCAAGAACACCGTCTCGCCCCGCTCGATAATGGTCGGCAGGGTTTTCAGCTCGGATTGGCGGGCTACATCTGCCTGAGTATCAGTCGTTTCGTGCTGCAAGCGATAGGCAATCAGGTCCTTAATGGAAATGAGCTTCAGGTCGTTCTCGCGCGCCACCTCCTGCAGCTGCGGCAAGCGAGCCATGGTGCCGTCAGAATTCATAATCTCTATCAGCGCCGCTGCGGGGTGCAACCCGGCCAGACGCGCCAAATCGATAGCCGCCTCGGTATGCCCCGCACGCTGCAACACGCCGCCGGAACGGGCGTAGAGCGGATTGATATGCCCCGGACGGCCAAAAGTCTCGGGACGGGAAGCGGGATCGGCCAACGCACGGATGGTGGCCGCACGATCTGCCGCCGACACGCCCGTGGTGCAACCCTCCAACTTATCGACCGTAATGGTAAAGGGCGTGCCCAACATCGAGGTGTTGTTCGCCACTTGGTGCATCAAATCGAGCTCGGCACAGCGCTGCTCGGTGATAGGCGCACAGAGTACGCCTCGTCCGTGCTTGAGCATGAAATTGACCTTCTCGGGCGTGATTTTCTCGGCGGCGATAATGAAATCGCCCTCGTTCTCACGGTCTTCGTCATCGACTACGATAACAAATTTACCCTCTCGAAAATCGTGTATGGCTTCTTCTATTGTATTCATATTGACTGCGTTTTTTTGACTGCGTGTT
>CAVHGD010000003.1:4038-11163 GCA_963635385.1 Dialister sp. CAG:486
GACTGCGTTTTTTTGACTGCGTGTTAGTGATTACATGTTTGTGACTGCGTGTTCTTTGACTGCGTGGGGGCGGCGGAGGTACTTACGGAGATAGGTGTACGCTTGGCGGAAATGCCTTTTCCAGCGTTCCCACACCTTGAGCCACGCCTCCGGATTGAGCAGAGCGGCATCGGTTGCGGCCTTGTACGTCAGGAAAATACCGATCGGCAGCAGCACGAACGAGCTGAGCCACATACCCGCCCAGCACGGCCACAACGCCTCACGCGCCATCTTGTAACCCGTATTATCTATTATATAATAAATAATGAACATCACCACCGAGATGACCACCGGCGCACCGAGCCCGCCCTTGCGAATAATGGCACCCAACGGCGCACCGATAAAGAAAAATATCAAGCAGGCGAAGGCAAGCGTAAACTTGCGATACAGCTCTATCTCGTGCTTGCGGATATAGCGCTGCGAGTCGTCCAGCAGCAGCGCATTGTACTCAATCTGGTCGCGCTGCGTGGTAGCCTTATCGACCGCCGTCTCCACCGCCAGCCGCTGCTGCCCGTCGGACAAGTGCGCAAAGAGCGTATCGATATTGTACGACTTGCGCTCGTTGGACTCGATGGGTATCAGCACTCGCCCCGACTTGCGTTCCCGCCCGAAATAGCGGTTTTGCACCAAGTTGCTACTCTGGTCACGGCTTTTCTCCGTCGCCAGAACCTTCACGGAATCAATGGATTGCAGCAGCTGCACCACATTTTTGGACACATGCTGGTCTTGCAGCACGGACTCGTCGTAGCGGTTGAATTCCGTATCGAAATCGATCAGCAACTGCTTCTCCGCAAAGGTCTCGCGGCGGTACGGCACATTCTTCTGCGACGCCGAGATACGCTGTTGCTGCTGATTGAGATTCTCGAACGACTCGCCTTGATAGAGGCGCAAAATCAGATACTTGTTGTCCGCCGAGAAAGCCAGCCGCCCCGAATCCGCCACCATGACCGTAGCGTTCTGAAAACCATTGGAATAGTCGTAAATCATCAGGTCGCAGAGCAGCCCCGTACGCTTGTCCTTGTGGCGCACATAGATGTTGTAGCCATCCACGCCGTCGTAGAACTCGCCCTCCGGGATGTCCAGCTCCGGCGACTTCTGCCGCAGCGAGAATATCAGCGCCCAGAGCTTCATTTGCGATTTGGGCAGCACGTTATTCGAAAAGAAAAACGCCCCGACGGCGATAAACGCAATGCCGATAGCCAGCGGCCGCATGATGCGAAACAGCGAGATGCCCGCCGCCTTCATGGCCGTCAGCTCAAACTTCTCGCCCAAGTTTCCGAACGAAATCAGCGAGGCGAGCAGAATCGCCAGCGGCAACGCCAGCGGGATGACATTCGCCACCGCATAGACAAAAAACTCCGCCAGCACGGACACCTCCACGCCCTTGCCCACCAAGTCTTTGACATGCATCCACACGAACTGCATGAGCAGCACAAAGATACATATAAAAAAGGTAGCCAAGAACAGTCCGAGGAAGTTTCGGAGCAGATACAGGTCTATTTTCTTGATCGGATTACGCATTTCAACAAGCCCGCTGGGCCTTGGGCGAGCGGGAAAAAAGTGGGTACAAACTTTTTACCACTTTACCCGTTTAGGGACTCGGAAACAAAAATCAACGGCAATAAGTCGGCCGCCGAACGGAACACATACGTCTCTGTCTCGCCGTACAGAATCACCTCGATGGGCTGTCCGTAGCGGTGCTCGGTCTCTATCATCACCTGTCGGCATGCCCCGCAAGGCGAACCGGGCTTGGTGGTGAAATGTCCATTGGTGTAGCACGCAATGGCGAGGCTCATCACCGGCTGCTCGGGATACTGCGCTCCGGCGGCAAACAGCGCCGACCGCTCGGCACACAAGCCGCTCGGATAGGCCGCATTTTCCTGATTGGCGCCACGCACAATGGTGCCGTCCTTCAGCCGCAGCGCCGCCCCCACGTGATATTCCGAATAGGGGCAATACGAGTTGCGGGTCTGTGCTTTGGCTATATCCACCAGCTCTCGCTGCGCCGCACTCAGCTCCTCGTTTTGATAGACCTGTACAATGGTTTTGATTTCGAGTTCCTTCATGATACAAAATCGGTATTGGTAAAACTACGCCGCAAGGGGACTACTCCCCTCGAGGCTTGGTTTATGGTAAAAGTGCGCAAAGATACGAAAAATTCGGCAATGCCGCAAAAAACGCCTCATTTCCGCTCCTTGCGCACCTGTTTTCGTTACGACAGACGGCGAAGCAACGACTCGCGATAGGCGTCCCAATCGGTGATGGGGCAGCGCGCCACGCCCGACTCCTCGGCGGCACGAGCCACCGCTATCGACACTCGCTCCATGAGTCGCTTGTCTAACGCCTTGGGGATGATATATTCCGGCCCGAAATGCAACTCGCTCACGCCGCTGCTCTTCAGCACCTCATCGGGTACGGGCTCTTTGGCCAAATCGGCGATGGCGTGAACGGCAGCCAGCTTCATGGCCTCGTTGATTTTGGTGGCGTGCGTATCGAGTGCGCCACGGAAGATGTACGGGAATCCGAGCACATTGTTCACCTGATTCGGATAGTCGGAGCGGCCCGTTGCCATCAGCGCATCGGGGCGTGCCTCTTTGGCCTCGTAATATCCTATCTCGGGAATCGGGTTGGCCATGGCAATGATAATCGGATGAGCCGCCATGGTCTTGACCATCTCTTGCGTCAGCGTGCCGCCCTTCGAGAAGCCGACAAACACATCCGCTCCCGCAACGGCTTCGGGCAGCGTATGCAGGTCGCGCGTGGTGGTAAAACGCTGTTTGTATTTATTGAGGTCGGTACGGTCGGCACGCAGCACGCCCTTACTGTCGCACACCACGATGTTTTCGGGGCGAACGCCCAACGAGAGATACATCTGCACCGAGGCGAGCGCCGCAGCCCCTGCCCCGTTGGCCACCAATCGAATATCTTCCAATTTCTTGCCCGCCAGCTCGCACGCATTGAGCAACGCCGCACCGCTAATGATAGCCGTGCCATGTTGGTCGTCGTGCATGACAGGGATGTCGAGCTCTCGCACCAGACGCTCCTCTATCTCGAAGCACTCGGGCGCCTTGATATCCTCCAAGTTGATACCGCCAAACGACGGCGCAATGCGTTTCACCGTCTCGCAGAACGCATCCACATCGGTTGCATCCACCTCAATATCAATCGAATTGACGCCCGCCAGCAGCTTGAACAGCACCGCTTTTCCTTCCATCACGGGTTTGCCTGCCAGCGCCCCGATGTTGCCCAATCCGAGCACGGCCGTTCCGTTGGTGATTACCGCCACCAGATTGCCTTTGGTGGTGTAGTCGTAGGCCTTATGCGGGTCTGCCTCTATCTCACGACAAGGCGCAGCCACTCCGGGGGTATAGGCCAGTGAAAGGTCCGATTCTTTGGCAACAGGCTTGGAAGAAACAATATTGATCTTCCCTGCGGGGTAAGAAGCATGGTATGCCAACGCTTCTTTATCTACATTATTATTCATATATAGTTATTGTGTTGTTATGTGTTACCATACAAGCACGGCTTGTACGGGATAATGGTCCGAATGTCGCACCCGTTCCACTTCGCACGATGCCGCATGCAACGAGCGGGAGCATAAAACATAATCGATACGCGCGCCCAACAGCCGATAGCGATAGGTGGCTCCATACCGCCCCCAGCTCGAGGAGAGGAAACAATCCCGCATCGTGCCTCGAATGCGCCAATAGGTGTACGACCATGCCAAGTCGTTGAAGTCGCCTACCACGATGGTCGGATAGGGCGACGCACTTATCTCGTCATGCACTCGCCGCGCCTGCTCGTGCCGCATGCCGCTCGCCCGTTCCCACTTGGTGCTCAGGCTGTGGAGCGTTTTGTGGATGCTATCGCCGCTCGCCATCTTGTCCGCTATGTCGGTCGGGTTGAACCGATTCGATTCCAAGTGATTGGTTATCAGCCGGAGCGTATCCTCCCCCACCACGATGTCACATCGGCTCGATATGTTGGCCAGCGAAGTGTAGCGAATGGTCTGCTTGTTTATCAGCGGATAGCGGGAGAACACCACATTGCCGAACTGTCGCCGTTGGTTATAGACCGAAAAATCGATGTACGAGTACGGATACTTCTCTCGCATGACGCCTTTCAGTTCGCCCAAGGTGAGGTACGCATTGTCTTTGTACACTTCCACCTCTTGCAGGCAGACAACATCCGCATTTTGGCGCAGCAGGTATTGCAGCACGCGGTTGTGCGGCGGCTTGCGGAACTCGCCCATCCGATGGGTGTTGTAGGTCAGCACCGAGAGCCTGTGTTCGTATTTGGCCGGGTCCGCCCCTCGCCCATGCGAGCAGAACGGCAGCAGCCCCGCCACCAAAACCAATAGCAGCACCGAACCAACTATTCGGCGAACTCTATGCCCACGCATCTTCTTCGCAGAGGACTTTGTCAGCTCCCCGCAAGACGGCTTCGGTTGTGCATTTCGTTTCGGCATGTCGGTCAGGCGTTATTCTTCGGCTCCAGCGTGATAAGCGGAATAATCATCTCTTCGATGGAGATTCCCCCGTGCTGAAACGTATTGCGATAGTACTGTGCGTAGTAGTTGAAGTTGTTCGGATAGCCGAAGAAATCGTTCCCCGTACAGAACATATAGCTGCTGCTCACGTTGGGGCAAGGCAGGCCCACCGCTTTGGGTTTATCCACCACAAACACATTCTTGCTCGTGCAGTTGAGCGCTTTGCCCACCTTGTAGCGCAGATTGGTGTTTGTATTCTTGTCACCCACTATCTGCACCGGATTTTTCACCCGTGTCGTGCCGTGGTCGGTGGTCAGCACCACTTTGTAGCCCAGCTCCGACAGGCGTCGGAACAGCTCGTGGGTCGGCGAGTGGCGGAACCAGCTGAGCGTCAGGCTCCTGTAGGCGGCCTCGTCGTTGGCCAGCTCTCGCATCATTTTGCTGTCGGTGCGCGAGTGGGAGAGCATATCGATAAAATTCAGCACAAACACATTGAGCGGCGTGCGCAACTGCGGCAGCTGTGCTATCACTCGTTCGCAGAAGTCGCTCTCGTTTATTTTGTAGTACGAGAACGAATCTTTTCGGCGGAAGCGGTTGAATTGCGTCTGCAACAGCTCCTTTTCGTTCGCATTTTTCGATTCCTCGTCGTCTTCCTCTATCCACAAGTCGGGAAACATCTCCTGTATCTGCAGCGGCATGAGCCCCGCAAATATCGCATTGCGGGCGTATTGCGTGGCCGTGGGCAGTATCGACAGATATTGCGCCTCGTTCGATACCGAATAGCACTCGCCGAGCAGCGGCTGAATGGTCTTCCATTGGTCGAAGCGGAAATTGTCTATCACCACCAGCGCCACCTTCTCGCCCTTGTCGAGCATCGGGAAAATCACGCGCTTCATCACGTCGGGCGACATCAGCGGCCGTTCCGCTTGCGGGGCGAACCAATCCGCATAGCGTCGCTGAATAAACTTCGCGAACGCCGATTCGGCTTGCGTGCGCTGCATGTCGAGCATCTCGCGCATCGACGAATCCACGTCTTGCAGTTCGAGGTCCCATCGGGTCAGCGCACGTTCCACCGCCATCCATTCCTCAATGGTCTGCGCCGTATCGATTAGGTAGGCTATATCACCGAATTCTTGTCGGTAGTTGCGGTTGGTGTGTTCGCTTACGATGTCCCGCTGATGGATGTGCTTCTTGAGGCACAGCAGTATTTGGCTCGGATTGACCGGTTTTATCAGGTAGTCGGCTATCTTTTCGCCGATGGCCTGCTCCATGATTCGCTCCTCCTCGCTTTTGGTAATCATCACCACGGGCAGCTCGGGGTGCAGCTGTTTGATATCCTGCAGGGCCTCCAATCCGCTCAGGCCGGGCATATTCTCATCCAAAAAAACAATATCCAAGGGCTCGCGTTGGCAGATTTCGATCGCATCTTGCCCGTTGGTCGCCGTCAGCACTTCATAGTCTTTTGCCCGCAGATAAATCAGGTAGGGCTCTAATAAGTCTATCTCATCATCAGCCCAAAGTATTCGGTTCATAGGCTCTCCATTTGTTTATCAGGTTTGTCATATCGCTCGGCCACTCGCTGTCGAAAAACATTCGCTCGCCGGTGCGGGGATGGGTAAATCCAAGCGTCTTGGCGTGCAGCACTTGGCGCGGGCAAAGGGCAAAACAGTTCTCTATATATTGACGGTACTTTTGCGTACGCAGGCCTTTGAGTATCTCCATGCCGCCGTATTTCTCGTCGGCAAACAGCGGATGCCCTATCGATTTGAGATGCACGCGAATCTGGTGCGTGCGCCCCGTCTCGAGTCGGCATTCCACAAGGGTCGTGTACGGATAGCGTTCCAGCACCCGCCAGTGCGTTATTGCCTCTTTGGCGGCGGGATTCTCCTCGGGGTCCCAGATTCGGTAGCAGGTGCGGTCCCGATTGTCCCGTGCCAGTGCGCCCTCCACCGTGCCGCTGTCTTCTTTGAAGGTGCCCCACACCAGCGCATTGTAGGTGCGCTCCGTGGTGTGGTCAAAAAACTGCCGACCAAGCGAGGACTTGGCTTGCGGCGTCTTGGCCACTAATAGCAGCCCGCTTGTATCTTTGTCTATTCGGTGCACCAACCCGATATTCGGGTCGTTCATGTCTATCGCTTGTCCACCCGCCGAGTTTTGAAAATAGTACGCCAACGCATTGAGCAGCGTATGCTCATAGTTTCCGTGCCCGGGGTGCACCACCATGCCCGCCGGCTTGTTGACCACCAGCAGGTCCTCGTCTTCATACACTATCGAGAGCGGAATATTTTCCGGATAGATGGTGTAGTCGTGCGGCTCGTGGTCGAGCAGTATCTGAATCACCTCCAGCGGCTTGACCCGATAGTTGCTTGCCACGGGCTTTCCGTTCACCCACACGTTTCCGGCCTCAGCGGCATTTTGGATTCGGTTGCGGGACGTACCGGCCAAATGCTCGCTCAGATACTTATCCACCCGCTGCGGGGTCTGTCCTCGGTCCACCTCCAAACGGCAACGCTCGAAGACGCTCTCGCCCTCTTCCTGCAGGTCTGTATATTGATTCGTATCCGTCATGTATGCGCAGTATTCCTTATCCGTACTAT
>CAVHGD010000003.1:11246-18546 GCA_963635385.1 Dialister sp. CAG:486
TCTCCTTAGAAAAAGTCCTCGTCCGAAGAAGCCGATTGCGTGTTGAGCGACTTCTCCACATCCGACGACAGCTTCAGATCCACGTGCGAGCCCTCCAGCAGGTACTCGCCGGCGGATGGGGTCTGCATATATACCACCTGCACCGCCTCTTGCGCCGTATCGTCAGCCGCGTCCATCTCTGTCACGCCCACTGTCAGGCGCGAGCCTAACAGCAGCGACCGTGCGTCTTGCAGCGACAGCCCTATCACGTTGGGCACGCACACTTGCTCCGTGCCTTTGCCGAATCCGACCACGAGTGTCACGCGGCTGCCTTCCTCTATGCGTTGCCCGGGCGTCACCACCGCACCGCCTTGCTTGACGGCCAGCACCAAGTCTTTGTATTCCGACGGCTCGTATTCATAGTCCGGATTGACCACCACCCCCAGCGAGCGCAGCGTGGCCTCGGCTTGCCGATAGCTCATATCCTGCAAGTCGGGCAGCGGCACCTGTCGGCGGCAGCGTGCATTGACCACCACGTAGAGCGCACGTCCTTCTTTGGCGTGACTGCCGGCAGGCGGTGTTTGTTCAACAATCGTGCCAAGCGGCACCCGATTCGAATAAGTCGAGTCGGTAATTTGCAGCGTCAGCCCTTGCGCCTGTGCTTGCGGAACGGCCTCTTCCATGTATAGCCCCACCGTGTTGGGCACCACCACTTCGTGTCCGTGTTGCGTGTAGCGGCGCAGCCAGAAGTACAGACCGAGCAAAAGAACTACAATTATCAGGATAGCGGCAAGTATATTCCAGAGTACAAAACGGAACGATTTCGACCGAAAAAAAGACTTTATATTCATGGCTATAACCGTTTTTTGCGATTTTACAGGTGCATTTTAGCAGAATTATGCGAAATTATCGTGCAAAATTACATTTTTTCTTGCAGATACACAAAAATCATACTAATTTTGCAGGCGATTTCCGAAATAACTCGGAAACGCAACCATTTAATGCATTAAACATCATGAAGAAAGTTCTTCTCATCGCTGCTGTTGCTCTTTGCGCAATGAGCTGCGGAAACAAGACCTGCAACAAGAGTTGCGAGAACAGCTGCTGCACCGAAGCTGCTGCTACTGAGGAAGTAGTAGTTGTAGAGGACACCACTGCTGCTGCCGCTGACACTGCAGTTGTTGTTGAGGAAGTTGCTGCTGAGGTTGCTGAGTAATTTGGATTTCCAAATTAGTCTGTTGACTGACTTAGGTACAACTCATCACAAGTCGTCTATGCTTGCGCATAGACGACTTTTTTTGTGCCCGTGCGCTTGTATGCGCCTGTGTCAACCCACCATCCCCTTCCGCACACGCCTTTCCACCCCGCCTCAGCCCCATTTTCCCGCCCCACCTTGTTTTGCATAATATTTGCCGCATTTAATAGTCTAAATTGACGGAACGTTTTTTGGAACATTTTTTGGCATACTACTTGCACAATCGAGAGAAAAAGAGTATCTTTGCGGACAAATAAGACGCTCCGTAGGCAAAATGCAAAATCTATTTTGCCGAGAGCGAACCCGATACTCCGTTCGGACCATTAACAATAATCCATATTCTATCGTGAAACCGATTATCTATCAACTGCTTCCCCGCACGTTCACCAACTACAACCCCACGCGCAAGCCCAACGGCACGCGTGAGGAGAACGGTTGCGGCCATTTCTCCGACATCAATACCAAGGCGCTTCGAGCCATTGCCGATTTGGGGGTTACCCATGTTTGGTACACGGGCGTGTTGCGCCACGCCACCGCCGAGCTCAATACGCCTTCCATCGTCAAGGGCAAAGCGGGCAGTCCGTATGCCATCACCGACTATTACGACCTCGACCCGGACCTCGCTTCCCCGAAGGAGGACCGAAGCAAGGAGTTCGATCGGCTGATAGCCCGCACCCACAAGGCCGGTCTGAAAGTGGTGATCGACTTTGTCCCCAACCATGTAGCCCGTGAGTACCGCTCCACCTGCGCCCCTGCGGGCGTGCGCGGCCTCGGAGAGGACGACCATAGCGAGTGGGCCTTCTCCCCGCTCAACAACTTCTACTATATTCCGGGCGAACGTTTTGCCCCCGATTTCGATACCAAGGGCTACGAGGAGTTCCCCGCGCGTGCCACGGGCAACGACTGTTTCACGGCCCACCCCACCCGCAGCGATTGGTACGAGACCGTCAAGCTCAACTACGGCGTCTTCTATCAGGGCGGCGGCGAGAAGCAGTTCGCCCCCATTCCCAATACGTGGTTCAAGATGCGCGACATTTTGCTCTATTGGGCGGGCCGTCACGTCGATGCTTTCCGGGTCGATATGGCGGAGATGGTGCCCGTCGAGTTCTTCCGTTGGGCCATCGAGCAAGTCAAGACCGCCTATCCGCATGTCCTGTTCATCGGCGAGTGCTACAACCCGGCGCTCTACCGTCCCTACCTCAACGCGGGCTTCGATTATCTTTACGACAAGGTCGGCATGTACGACTATCTGCGCGGTATCACCAGCCGCAATTGGTCGGCCGAGGGCATCACGGGCCAGTGGATGGCCAATAGCGACATTCACGACCACCTGCTCTACTTCCTCGAGAACCACGATGAACAGCGTATCGCCAGCGGCTTCTTCTGCGGGCGAGGCGCTTGTGCCGAGCCGGCCATGATTGTCGCCGCCACGCTCTATAAGAACCCCGTCATGATTTATGCGGGGCAGGAGTTGGGCGAGAAGGGCATGGACATCGAAGGCTTTTCGGGCATGGACGGCCGCACCACCATTTTCGACTATTGGGGCGTCAAATCGCTGCAAGCATGGACCAACAAGGGCAAGTTCGACGGCGCAGGCCTCGACGAGGAACAACGCCAGCTGCGCTCCTTCTACCAGCACCTGCTCTGCTTGGCGCGCGACTCCAAAGCCATCAGCGAGGGCAAGATGTACGACCTCGAATACGTGCAGGGCGAGGGCTTCAACAAGCACGAGCAGTACGCCTACCTGCGTAAGTCGGGCAACGAGACGCTGCTCATAGCCGTCAATTTCGACGACAAGCCCGTCGACTTGCAGGTGCGTATCCCGTCGGACGCTTTTGTCTATCTCGAGCAGGACGAGCTGCCCGCCGCTACGGGTATCGATTTGCTTACGGGCACCGAGTACGAGCGCCTCAGCTTCACCTCCACCGAGCCGGTGCGTCTGACCATTCCGGCATGGAAGGGTGCCATCATCAAGATTCAGTAATCGACTGATTTTCTTTTCGATTGACTTTCTCCACACTATGCATATCGACACAGAGAAGATAGCCGCCTACGGGCGGCTTGTCCGCATTGGCAATTTGGCCTTTGTCGGGATTCTTATTTGGGTTATGGAAAAATGGGTAGCCGTGCCGCTGCTCGACCAGTTTCGTTTTGGCGAGCAGTTGCCGTGGTACGCCCTTTGGCTGCTGATTGCAGGCACCGTCTGCGTGGCGGCGGGCGGCTATGTCGTCAACGACTATTTCGATGTCAAAATTGACCGTATCAACCGCCCCGACAAGGTGGTCGTCACCCAATTTATCTCCAAGCCCGCTGCCATGCGCCTCAGCCTTATCTTGAGCGGTGTCGGAATGCTCTGCGGCTTAGCGGCGGCGATGTGCGTGCGAAGCCTGTCGTTGGCGATTATTTTTCTTATCGTGCCGGGACTGCTTTGGTTCTATTCCTCCAGCTACAAACGGCTCTTTCTGCTTGGTAATCTGACCATTGCGCTTATCAGTGCGCTCACGCCATTGGTGGTGGCTTTCGCCAATGTCGACATACTGCGCATGCGCTACGGCAGCATTATGGGCTATACCACGCTCATCCCCGACCTGTACCATTGGCTCGGCGGTTTTGCGCTGTTTGCCTTTCTCTGCACGCTGATTCGTGAAATTATCAAGGACCTGCAAGACCAGATGGGCGACCGCGAGTTGGAGTGCCACACGCTGCCGATTCGGTTGGGCGACTTTTGGACCAAAATCATCGTTACGGTGCTATTGCTGCTCACCATCGGATTGGTTGTCTATATTTGGCTTTGCGCGCTGCCGTTCCCGCACGCATGGGACACGCTCACCACTCGCTACACGGTGTTCGGCATTTTGATTCCGATGGCGTGCGAGCTGTGGTTGCTGTGGGCGGCCAAGATTCCGTCGGACTACCGCTCCACGCAGCAGCTGATGAAGCTCATCATGTTCCTCGGCATGCTCTTCAGCATCGTCATCCTCCGCAGTCTTTGAATTATCAAGTAGTTACGACTCTCTTTCAAGTAGTCACGACCCTATATAATTGGTCAAACTACTTTCTCACCCAATACACATTTAGTGCATTTAGCACACTCCCTCTTCTTCATAGACATTTATGAAACTCTTATTAGGTTCTCAGTCGCCCCGCCGCCGCGATTTGCTGTCGGGGTTGGATATTCCGTTTGAATGTGTCCGTATCGATGCCGACGAGTCGTACCCCGCCGACCTGCAAGCGGGCGACATCCCGTTGTATATAGCCCGCGAGAAGGCGGCAGCCTACCTCGACCGCTTGCAGCAGGATGAGCTGCTTTTGACGGCGGACACCATTGTTTGGGTGGAGGGGCGCATGCTCGGCAAGCCGAAGGACGCAGCCGAGGCGCAGGCGATGCTCCGCCTCTTGAGCGGCCGCACCCACCAAGTCTTCACCGCCGTCACCCTCACCTATTATCCCGCCGAAGATTCCGCCCCCTCCCCAGCCGAAAAATCGACAACATTTGCAGTCGAAAACTCAGCCGTTATTCAAGATAAAAATACAGCCTTTCCCGAACCACTCCCGAACCAACTCCGAACCAACTCCCCTAAAACGACCGAACCAACCCCCACCCCGACCACAACCATCCACCAAGAATCCGATAACCTACCCCATACCATCCGCCAAGAATCCTTTGTTGATTGCACGGACGTCACCTTTCGAGTGCTTACGGAGCAAGAGATAGATTACTATATAGACCGGTACCGCCCCTTCGACAAGGCCGGCGCGTATGGCGTGCAGGAGTATATCGGCTATATAGGCGTCGAGAAGATTGTCGGCAGTTACTACAATATAATGGGCCTCCCCATCGACCGCGTCTACCTCTCCCTCCTCCCCTTCCGCCCCCATCTCTAACCCTTCTCAAACCCCTCTCTCGCCCCCTCTGACCATTTCTCTAACTTTCCTCCACTCCCTCTCTAACCCTTCTCCAATTATTTTCCAATCCTTCCCCACTCCCTCTCTAACCCTTCTCCAATTATTTTCCAATCCTTTCCCAATCTCTCTCTAACCGTTCTCTATTTATTTCCTGTTCATTTTCTAATCCCCACCCGACAAACCCCGAACCAGCGCCTTACATACTCCGAATCAACCCCATTGAATTCCCCTACCACCCCCTATCTAATTCTATATTACTACCTAAGGTACGCTCCATTTAGATACAATTATCCCCATAAAAAGACCCAACCATTCGGTTACCTTTTTATGGGGATAACTATTGTAGGACTATAAATCTCGAACTAACCGCACGGAGCATCCATAATTTTTCGAACAAGATGATACACTTACCGGGTTGCCACTATGAAAACTATAATGATAAAGTATGTAAGCTTGATAAGAATAAGTACTAGAAGCAGTACTTGACCAATAGTTCAAAGAATGCGAATGCGCCTCTGGCAAGAATATAGCACCCGCAGCTTCCATCTGTTTCCACTGAGCGGATGAATATAAATTATTGGTATAGTCATCTGCGTTGCCCGGATTAAATTCGAGTCCTTCCGGGCAGACCCATTCGTCCGGGAGCAAAACCACTCCACCTATCCCTTTAACAGCAGCCAATCCAAAAAGTTTAGGAGCATTGGGGCGATAAGTGATCATGTATTCCCATTCAGCAGCTGTCAATGTGCGCCATGTGTTGGCAGGATAATCACCTATCTTGTTCACTCCCCAATCTGTAAAAGTACTATAATCTTCAGACTCACTGGATGTTTTAGTGGGATTACTACCGGTCCCCCAGCCAAACAAATCTATCCAGCCATCATAGGTTGAGGAGATATTTTCATTTGCCTCACCGATATAATCATATTGATTTTCCGCAAAACGCCACGTTTTCGTTCTTGCTTGATACCGGAGATTACCAGGAGAAAATATCACCTGACGACCATCTTCTACCGTAAAGCCTTTCGCCGTCTCCGTATTTTCCGTGTTATTGCTACCATTTGAACCACTATCCGGATTACTTGGCGTATTGGTATCACATCCGTAAATGGCAATTGCTAAAACGGCTATAAATGCCGTCTTTATAAATTTAGATTTCATATTTTTTACAATTAAGTTGTTGATATTACATATTGTTTCTAATACAGAATGGAATAAGGATACTAATTTCTGTGAATACGTTTATCTACTTCCTTTATAATACGATCTACATATTCCATGAACATATCACTTTCCGCAAGCTGTTGATATTCACCTATTTGAATGGTATGGAAAGGCAATTCTATGTGAATAGATTGATTAGGTAGATTTTGGGTAAGTAGCATTCTTTCTGTCTCCCTTATTCCACACACAATGATTTCTGCTCCTTCCCCCTCTAATTCTTGTATTGCACGAAAAATAGTAGACGCGCTTATGCTGACATTAATAATGCCAACAAGATGACCATCTACATCGAGCAATGCCTTAAAGGTACTCGGGAGTTTTTTCGTACCGACAATAGGATGTGCACTATTACACTGTTGTCGGATTCTATTTAACCACATTGTATGTGGTTGTTTTGCTCGCGCTGCAAGTTGTCGATACACTTGCCATAGCACGAGTCTTCGCACCAGCTCATTGTTTGAGCATACAAAAATAAGATCTGCCATAATTGGAGATGTTTACTTTGGCACAATTAGATTCCAATCTTGCGCCATTTATACATTAGGATACAAAAAAGGCGTGGAATCATTATAATGCCTATTCCCAACTCTGAGGTTCCTGCAAGACCCTACATACAAGAATAAGCAACAATGTCCACGCTTACTATGTATTGCACACGTCACCTGAGATAAGCAACGTGTAGGTAATACATACCAAGGGACATTTATCGCCTTCTTGTTTTGGGTATGCGAAATTTTGCAGGATTTCAGAGTTCCAAAACAAGCGCCATAAACGCCTTCTATTTTATGTCTGCATAGCCGTGTCGGTTATAGGCAGGTTCCCCTCCCACATACCCAGCGTGGCTTTGCGGTTGCAAAGATACGGCTTTTGGTGGAATTATGCAAACCGAAAATCAAGAATAAGGAGATTATAAAGCGGATAAGAAGGAGTTGGGAG
>CAVHGD010000003.1:19231-43682 GCA_963635385.1 Dialister sp. CAG:486
GGGGAGGTGGAAGGAGACACGGGAGAAGTCGAGGCACTTGCGCTCACCACGCTTGGCACTGACCGGAATATAGTGGTCCGCCTTATCTGCCAAAGCACGACGGAACGAACGATTGATAAGCGACATCTGCTTATCCGCATTCTTGGTGGAGAAATCGGTGAGATGGTCGATGGTGCGGCGCATGTCCGAATCGACACGGCGACCCAAACAAGCCGAATAGAGCCACAACAACTCCTCACGGCAATCCGCAATCTGCTTGCGGTACAACCCCTCCGGATGACGCATATAGAGCATATACAACGCCTTGGCCAACGGCGGCAAATCTAACGTCAGCTCGTACAACGGCAAGCGAATCTGCAGGCGGCTGTCAATAACCAACGGACTGAGCCCCTCCTCCTGCAAAAGCGCAATATACTTGCGGATGTCGTCGGCAAAGATAATCTCGACCGAGCCGTCCTTGCTCGCCTCCTCAATCTGGCGCAAGATGTCTTGCGCAATCTGCAAGTTGGTACGGCGCACCTCCTCATTCATCATCACCTCGCTGATACCGCTGATACGGGCTCGAGTGATGATGACCTGCCCCTCGGGCGGGTTGGTAGTATGGGAATGAGAGGAACGGGACATAACGGTGCTATGGAAAATGTTGTTTGCAAAGGTAAAAGAAATTCGCAAAATACACAAACAAAACGCCCACAGAAACGACACAAAGTAACCATAAAGCGGCGTTTTTGGTAACCTTACGGAGCCGAAAAAGCTTTTCCACACGGCGAAATAGCTCTACCTTTGCAGCCACAAACAAAACATAAAACAACATAAACACGGAAAATCGTATGAAAAACAACAGGAAAATGGCGGGCCGGAGCGACTTGGTTCGGGACCGGTTCGGGATGGGCATGGTATGCGCCCTGATTTTGGTAGGCAGTTTGGCTCCGCTGCAAGCACAAACGAGAAACACATCGAAAAACGGGAACACGCAACGGGCGACCACAACGAATGTACAGACTGCCTCGAATGTACAGAGCGGGACGGCTACGAACGGTGCGGCAAACACGCAGACGGCGGATGTGCTGTTCTTGCGGAACGGCGTACAGATTATCGGCACCATTACCGATATGACGGAGACGGCGGTCTCATACACCCGCGCCGACCGACCGAAATCGCTGGTATTCTCAACCCCCATGGAACAGATAGAGAAAATCATATTTAGCGATGGGACTATGGCGCAAATAGCCGATGCACAAACGACCACCACGCAATATGCACAAACCACCGCCACGCAATATGCGCAAACGGCACAAGCGACTGCTGCCCCGCAATATACGCAAGCGGCGACACAGACGGCCGTGCAGCCTGCCGTACAGGCAACGGCACAGACTGCTGTACAACCTGCAGTGCAAACGACTGTGCAGACAACGGCACAGACGACGGCTCAGGCAACCCAAACGACCACGCAACCGACCAAGAGTGCCGTGGCGGGAAAGGGCCGTATCTATCGGGACAAGAACAACTACATGTACGATGACAAATACGTCAGCGAGAAAGAAGTGGAGCGCGTCATTCGCACCAACTATGCCGCCTACGAGGAATGGCAAAGCGCCAAACGAATGGTTACCGCAAGTTGGGTAATGGTCGGATTGGGCGGCGCCGGGCTGATAGCCACCTTAGGCTGTATTCCTGCCGGCGGTGCGGCCGTGGGAGGTGCTGCAGCCGGTACACTCGTATTCTCCTCGGTCGGACTCGGACTCGCATTGGGCAGCAGCCGACACATGGACAAAGCTATCACCATATACAACGCACAGATTGATATGGCGACCGAGCTGCACCTGTTTGCCGCCCCCGAAGGAATAGGGGTAGCGGTGCGATTCTAAAAAAAGGAAAAGTATGCCCTCGAGCGGCTATAGCACGATATGCTCCGCCGCCACCGAGGAAGAGAGAAAGACGCCCGCCGAGGAGGCGAACTTGTCCGCCGATTCGGTGGTCAGATAGCGGCAAGTGCCTCCCTCGGAAAGGGAGCTGCGAATGGCCATATGGCGGGTAAGGTACGCCGCAAGCGACTCCGCCACGATATGCCCCTGCGAGATGACCTGCACCTGCAGACCATGCGCCTCCAACCAAGCGGAGATTTTGGGCAGCAGCAACGGATAGTGGGTACAACCCAAAATAAGCGTATCGATCTCGGGATCTTGGGCAAAAAGGCGGGCGAGATACTTGTCGACAAAATAGTCGGCACCCGCCCCGAGATGCTCGCCCGACTCGATGAGCGGCACCCACATCGGACACGCCAACTGCGAGATATGCAACGGCGGACAAGAGGGCGCTGACGCCCACAAATGATTCAACTCCAACGGATAGCTCTCGCTATCGACCGTGCCCTGCGTGCCGACGACCCCGATATGGCCGTTGCGCGTGAGGCGAACGACCTGCTCAATAGTAGGCCGTATGACACCCAACACATTCGGCACTTCCCCACCCCGCCGCAACGACGGCAAGTCGCACTGCTGGATGGTGCGCAAGGCCTTGGCACTGGCCGTATTGCACGCCAAAATGACGAGCGAGCAGTCCTCCGACAGGAGATACTGCACCGCCTGACGGGTGTACTGATAGATAATCTCGAACGAATGGGAGCCGTAGGGGGCACGCGCGTTGTCGCCCAAATAGACATAATCGTACTGCGGCAGCACCCGACGGATGCCGTCGAGAATGGTCAAGCCACCATAGCCACTGTCAAAGACGCCTATTTTCATACTTTTTTTGCAAAGGGCGTGCGGCACTCAGAATAGCACCACACTTGGTTTTTGAGCGAGTTTCGGGTGCAAAATTACAGTTTTTTATTCAACCGGAAAAGAAAATCGGGAAAAGTGGGGTCTTTTTGGCAAAAAATTTGCATAACCCTATAAAAAATCGTATCTTTGCACACGATAATAGAACTCGAAAAATAAAAATAGACCTATATGAAATTTAACGTATCAAGCTCAACCCTGTTTGCACAACTGCAGACAGTGAATCGTGTCATCGTAAGCAAGAACTCCTTGTCTATACTGGATAACATACTTTTCGACTTGGAGGGCAACACCCTGACACTGACCGCCTCCGACGGCGAGACAACCGCTCGCACCTCGTTAGAAGTGGAAAGCGCTGAAGGAGCCGGGAAAGTGGCAAGCGGCGCCAAACTATTAGTGGACACGCTGAAAGAATTCCCCGAACAACCGCTCGGATTCACCATCGACGACAATAATTTCGGCATCACCATGGTGAGCCAAAACGGTACGTACTCCTTTATCGGCACGAACGGCAACGAATACCCCGAAATGCCGCAAAACGAAGGCGAGGAGCACAGCATTGCCCTCCCCTCGAGCGAGCTATTAGACGCCATCAACAAGACCATTTTCTGCACGGCCAACGATGAGCTGCGCCCCGTGATGAACGGTATATTCTTCGACATCGCCACCGACAAGCTGACGTTAGTGGCTACCGATGCACACCGTCTGGTACGCTACACGAACAACGCCATTCACGGCGAAGTGGCCGGCGGATTTATCCTGCCCAAGCGCCCCGCTAACCTGCTGAAGAACGTGCTGACCAAAGACGAGACGGAGGTGAAGATAACCTACAACGCCAAGAACGTACGATTCGAATTCGGACAGACCGTGGTCGTAACCCGACTGATAGACGGCCGATTCCCGAACTACAACGCCGTGATTCCGCAAAACAACACGAACATCGTGATTGCAGACCGCCAATCGCTGATAAACGTATGCAAACGCGTGGCCGTATTTGCCAACACCGGCACCTCGCTGCTGAAACTTGCACTGAGCGAGAACCAAATAAAGGTATCGGCCCAAGACATCGACTTCTCGACAAGCGCCGAGGAGACGCTGCAATGCGAATACCAAGGCATGCCGATGGCCATCGGATTTAAGGCACCGTTCCTGATCGAGATACTGAGCGCCGTGGAATCCGCCGACGTGAAACTGCAACTGGCTGACCCCGCTCGCGCCGGACTGATACTGCCGACCGAGAACGAAGAGAATCGCGAGATACTGATGTTGCTCATGCCGATGCTGCTGAGCGAATAAGGAGGGTGACTGCTGCATGAAGCTGAAACTGACACGCCCCCTTGTATTCTTCGACTTGGAAGCAACGGGGCTGAATATAGCCAACGACCGAATCGTCGAAATAAGCTACTACAAGGTCTTCCCGAACGGCAATGCCGAGGGGAAGACCTTGCGCATTAAACCGACCGTGATTCGCCACACGACCGACCCCTTCGGACGGCCGCAGGTGGAGGAGACACCGATGCACATCCCAGCCGAATCGACCGCCATACACGGCATAAGCGACGAGGACGTGGCCGACTGCCCTACCTTCCGACAAGTGGCGCACGAGATAGCCGACGTGCTGCAGGACAGCGACCTTGCCGGATACAACAGCAACCACTTTGACATTCCGCTGCTGGCGGAGGAATTCTTGCGCGCCGGCGTCTCGATAGACCTGAAACGGAAAAACATGGTGGATGCCTACGTGATATTCACCAAAAACGAACAGCGGAACCTCTCCGCCGCCTACCGATTCTACTGCGGGAAAGACCTGCAAAACGCCCACTCCGCCAATGCGGACACGATGGCGACCTACGAAGTGTTCAAAGCACAATTAGAACGCTACGACCTGCCCGACAGCATTGAGAAGCTATCGGAATACACGGCGGGGCAAGTGCGGTTTGCCGACTTTGCAGGCCGAATTGCGTACGACAAAGACGGTTACGAGATATTCAACTTCGGGCTGCACAAGGGCCAACGGCTGGCGGATGTATTCCGACGCGACTACGGCTACTACGGCTGGATACTCGGCGGCGACTTCCCCGCCTACACCAAACAGGTATGCACCCGCGTATATCTGAGCATAAAATAAACGAACGCCATTACACGCATAACGATATGATATACAGACCACTGACGGCAGAAGAACAAGACCTGCTCACCCGACAAGGATGTAGCGCCAAGGCATGGAGCGACATAGAAGTGAAAGACGGATTCGACCCGCACTACGTGCGCGACGTGCAATTCTCGGGGAAGATAAAAATGGGCGTATTCGAGCGGGAATTTGACCTGCCGGGCGGTCTGAGTGTGCATTCGGGCATCTCGCACGCCAAACTGCACAACTGCGAGATAGGCGACAACGTGCATCTATACAACATACACAACTACATAGCCAACTACCGTATCGGGGCGAACACCTGCATCGAAAACGTGAATGCCATCCTTGTGGATGGGCGCACGACCTTCGGCAACGGAGTGCGCGTGCCCGTGATGAACGAAGGCGGCGGACGGGAGATACCGATATTCGACCACCTGAGCGCAAGCCTTGCATACGTGATGACGCTCTACCGCCACCGCCCGCAACTGATTCGCACGCTGGAACAGATGGTGGATGACTACGCCGAAGCACAGACAAGCGACATGGGCGAGATAGGCGAAAACGTGCGCATACTGAACTGCGGAAGCATAAAAAACGTGCGCATAGGCGATTGGGCACAGCTCGCCGGCGTATCACGACTGAAAAACGGCAGTATCAACTCGAACCGGTTTGCGCCCGTGAAATTAGGCTCCGGTGTGAAATGCACCGATTTTATCATCGCCTCGGGCGTGGAGATAGGCGACTCGACGCTGGTGGATAAGTGTTTTGTGGGGCAGGGCTGTCTGTTCGACAAGCACTACTCGGCGGGCGAATCGCTCTTCTTCAGCAACTGCCAAGGCATGCACGGCGAGGCCTGCGCCATATTTGCGGGGCCCTACACCGTGACGCACCACAAATCGACGCTGCTCATCGCAGGCATGTTCTCGTTCCTGAACGCCGGCTCGGGCAGCAACCAATCGAACCACATGTACAAGCTCGGACCGATCCACCAAGGTGTGGCGGAACGAGGCGCCAAGACGACCTCGGACAGCTATCTGCTGTGGCCGTCGAAGATAGGGGCCTTCTCGCTCGTAATGGGGCGACACACGAATCATGCGGACACGAGCGAACTGCCGTTCTCGTACCTGATTGAGAATCAGGGCGAATCGTACCTCGTGCCCGGAGCGAATCTCCGCACGGTGGGGACCATACGTGACGCACAGAAATGGCCGAAGCGGGACAACCGCACCGACCCCGACAAATTAGACTTTATCAACTTCAACCTGCTCTCGCCCTACACCGTGCAGAAGATGTGGCGAGGACGGGAGATACTCGACGAACTGCAAGCGCTCAGCGGCGAGAACACCGAGCTATACGGCTACCACAACTGCAAGATACGCAACTCGTCGCTGCGGCACGGCAGAGAGCTCTACACGATAGGCATCACCAAATTCTTGGGGAACTCATTGGTGTCGCGCATCGAGAAAGCGGAATTCCGCACGATGGGCGAGCTGCGCCAAGCCCTCCTACCCGACACACACATCGGCTCGGGCGACTGGGTGGACCTTGCCGGACTGATAGCTCCCCGCACGGAAGTAACGCGACTGATGAACGACATAGAACAGGGCGGCATGAGCTTTGAGCAGATACAGGAGCGATTCCGAGAGATGCACGAGAACTACTACTCGTACGAATGGACGTGGGCCGTGGATAAGCTGGAGCTGCTATGGGGCTGCAGCGTGAACGAGGTACGGCTGCAACAGATATACGACATGGTGAACAGCTGGCAAGACGCCGTGGTGAAGCTGGACCATCTGGTGTATGACGATGCGCGCAAGGAATTCAACCTGAACAGCCAAACGGGATTCGGCGTGGATGGCGACCGCTCGCAACAAGAGGCCGACTTCGAATCGGTGCGAGGCAACTTTGAGAGCAACGCATTCGTACAAGCCGTGCTGGAACATATCGACCGCAAATCGGCTCTCGCCGACCGAATACGCACCAAATTAGGACAAATAGCAGAATAAGACGACATGGAGGCAACACTCACTATATTAGGCTGCGGCAGCGCCAAACCGACCAAGACCACTTCCCCCGCCGGGCAGATACTGTCGCTATGCGACAAATCGTTCTTGATAGACTGCGGAGAGGGCGTGCAGATAACGATGCAACGGCTCGGCGTACATACGGCTCGGCTATACAATATATTTATATCGCACCTGCACGGCGACCACTGCTTCGGACTGATAGGACTGCTCTCGACGCTCGGCATGCAACACCGCACGCAACCGATGCACATCTATGCGCACGCCGACCTCGAACGACTGATGCGGCCGTGGTTAGACTACTACTGCGCTGACATGCCCTACGAGGTGATTTTCCACGCCATCAATCCCCGCAAACACGAAGTGATATACGAGGACCGCACCGTGATAGTGGAGAGCATTCCGCTGAAGCACACCGTGCCCTGCTGCGGATTTCTATTCACGGAACGGCATCGGCAGATAGCCGACGGCGAGATTTCGTACACGCTGCGCAAACGCTACGCCTACTGCTCGGACACAATGTACTCGGAAAAAATTGTCCCGATAATTGAGGGCGTTGATACGCTATACCACGAATCGACCTACATAGAGGAGCTGGCCGACCGCTGCCCCATTGTGATGCACTCGACGGCTCGACAAGCGGCGGAGATTGCCCGCAAGGCGCAAGTAGGAAAGCTCCTGCTCGGACACTACTCGGCTCGCATAGAGGACCACAGCCTGTTCCTCAACGAGGCGAAGGCAGTATTCGAGAACACCGAATTGACGGAAGAAAAACAGACCTTCACCCTCTGATTATGCCCAAACAGACCACCGAATATATCTGCTCGAACTGCGGTGCCAAAGCGCCACAGATGCTCGGACGCTGCCCCGTGTGCGGCGAATGGGGCACCTACGAAGAGAGTATCACCCTACCCGCGACCGGCGGAAAACGCTCGCTGACCTCGGTGGGCAGCGGACAGAAACCGCAACGCATACAAGAGGTAACGGCCACCGAGGAGATGCGAATCGACATGCAAAACGGAGAGCTGAACCGAGTGCTCGGCGGCGGGCTCGTGCCGGGGAGCTTGGTGCTACTGGGCGGCGAGCCCGGCATCGGGAAATCGACCCTCGCACTGCAAGTGCTCATGCAGCTGGGCGACAAGCGAACACTCTACGCAAGCGGCGAGGAGAGCGTGCGGCAGCTGAAGCTGCGGGCGGAACGACTGGCGGGCAACCCCGACAACCTGTTTATCGTGAGCGAGACAAGCATGGAGCGGATATTAGAAGACGTGACGGAGATACAGCCCGAAGTGGTGGTGGTGGATTCGATACAAACGATTGGTTGTGAGGGGATTGAATCGACCATCGGGAGTCTGAGCCAAGTGCGGGAATGCGCCGCTCGCATTCTGCAATACGCCAAAGAGAAAAACATTCCGTTTTTCATCATCGGACACATCAACAAAGAAGGGTCGCTGGCAGGACCGAAAGTGCTGGAACACATTGTCGATACGGTGCTGCAATTTGAGGGCGACCAACACTATATGTACCGAATCTTGCGGGCGCAAAAGAATAGGTTCGGCTCTACTTCGGAACTGGGCATCTACGAGATGCGACAAGACGGACTGCGCGAAGTGGCCAACCCGAGCGAGCTGCTGCTATCGACCGCACGAGAAGGACTGTCGGGCATAGCGATTGCCGCTGCCGTGGAGGGCGTGCGGCCGTTCTTGATAGAAGTGCAGGCATTAGTTTCTTCGGCCGCGTACGGCACCCCGCAACGCTCGTCCACCGGATTTGACACCCGACGGCTGAACATGCTGCTGGCCGTATTGGAAAAACGAGTCGGATTCAAACTGCTGCAAAAAGATGTGTTTCTCAACATAGCCGGCGGACTGCGCGTGAACGACCCTGCCATCGATTTGGCCGTTTTGGCAGCCGTGCTGTCATCGAACATGGATGTGGCATTAGACGCAGATACTTGTCTGACGGGCGAAGTGGGACTGGCCGGCGAGATACGCCCCGTGAACCGCATCGAACAACGAATCGGCGAGGCGCAAAAACTTGGTTTTAAGCGAATTATCATACCCGCCGACCAAAAAATAGTCAGCACGAACTATCGAATCGAGGTGGTGCCCGTGAAAAAAGTGACCGACGCATTCCGCCTGCTCATAAAAAAATAGCGCCCACAAAGCGGACCCGCAGGGCAAAAATGGCATATAATTTGTACTTTGTATAACAGATATTAAACCGGGTGCTCGACACCTAAAAACGAAAGGATTACTATGAAGCTAAACACACAAGCCGTGAATTTCGAGATGGCAACTCGACTGGAGGAACACATTGCAAAGAAAACCCGTCGTTTCGAGAAATTGCTGCCGGAGACCGCCGAACTGGACATCCGCATGACCGTGATAAAACGGGAAACGAATCTAAATAAACAAGCCACCATACGAGTGATAGGCATCGGCTCGGAGGTGTTTGCCGAGAAGACCTGCGACAGCTTTGAGCAAGCAGTGGACGAGGCATTGGAGGCGGTAGAACGCCAATTAGAGAAACAAAAGGAACGGTAAATACAGACCATAAACAACAGAGGCGTGGAGGATGACTTCACGCCTCGTTTTTGTATCTTGTATAGGTAAGCTCGCTACTGAATGATATAGACCCGCTCGGTGGCACGGGTGAGAGCGGTATAGAGCCAACGGAGGTACTCGCGGCGCTCCTGCGGGTCCGCCATGCGCTCCTCGTCCTGCGCGATAGCGCCCGAATCGATATAGACATGCTTCCACTGCCCGCCCTGCGCCTTGTGACACGTGACGGCATACGCAAAACGGACTTGCAGCGCATTGTAGTAGGGCGACTCGTAAATCTTTTTGACCAAATCCTTGCGATTGCGTATCTCCGGGTAGTCGCGGGCAATCTGCTCGAAAAGGGATTTTTGCAGCGTGTAGTTCTGCTCGGGCGTGTCGGTGGTCAGCGTATCCAACCACAAGACGCCATCGATCTCCCAATCGTAATCCACTGAGCGCAGAGAGGCATCCGCAAAGCGAAAGCCATACAGCTCGCGCTCGTTGCGCAAGCGCACCACATCGAGCGTGTCGCCGTTGGCAAGAAACGACAAATTGTCGTAGTCCTTGGCCCAGAAATAGTTGTTTTTGCTAATCATCAGGCGATCGCCGGAGGAGATGCTGTCCTCCTTCCAGAGAATGCGCGCCCGCACGCCCTGATTGTAGAGATTGGTGCGCTTGTTGCTTCGGGTGATGATAAGCGTCTCGTCGGCACCCACCTCGCCATAGCTGCGCTCCAGCTGCTCCACCACATCCGTGCCCGACAGAGGAATGACATCCGGAAAGGCCTCCACGCTGAGCCCCGCCGTGCCCGCTCCACCCTGCTCCAACAGCTCACGAAGGCGGGTCGCATTGGCGAGGATACCCGAATCTAACGCCTGCCGCGCCACCTTGGTGAGCGCAAAACCACTGACATGGAGGCCATAGCCGCTCAGGTAGTCGGCGTTGAGCGCCGGACTCTCGACCTGCCCGACCGGCGGCAGCTGCGCATCGTCGCCCAACAGCAACAGACTACAACCCTCGCCCCGATAGACAAACTGCACCAAATCGTCGAGCAAGTTGCCCGTGCCGAAGGTGGGATTGTCCCGCTGCGAGGAGATCATCGACGCCTCATCGACAATGAAAAGCGTGTTGCGGCAGCGATTGTCCGCCAACGAGAAGGCCTCCACGCCCAGCTGCTGCTGGCGATAGATGAACTTATGAATCGTAAAGGCATCGTGGCGGGCATAGCGGGCCAGCACCTTGGCGGCACGACCCGTCGGCGCCAACAGCACGCACGGATATTGAAGCTTCTCGAGCGCGCGCACCAAGGCACTGACCACGCTGGTCTTACCCGTACCCGCATAGCCCCGCAGCACGAACGCCTTCTGCGGGTCGTGCGCAGCCAAGAACTGCCCCAAGACCTCGAAGAGCGATTCCTTCTCCTCGTTGGGCACAAACGGCAATTCGGCCTTGATACGCGAAATAATGAAGTGGGTAAGCATATATTTTTTGCTACAAATTTGGCAATATCAAAAAGTTTTCGTACCTTTGCAGTCCGATTTCAAACTACAGGGTAAGTCCTATACGACCAGCTCCCTCTGAATTCCCCCAGGTCTTGACCGAAGCAAGGGTAGGAGGTTGTAGCGGTGCGATATAGTAAGCTTACCCTTTTTTTATGCGTTTTTGGGGGCGTTGCTATGGGGAACAGAGGCGCTGTTACAAAGGGCGCAACCGCAGAGCCTACAGGCCCCAATCGGAAAGCGTATAGCTGCTTTCGATTTGCTCCTCGATGGAATCGGGGATATTGACAAAGAAGTCGATACCGGTCTGATCCTCAACCTGTTGTATCGATTGTGCATAATGGCTCAGCGACCATTTGCCGTCACGAGGGCGATTCTGCATCACAAAGCCTATCCCCGTCCAACGATTCGCCTTTTCGCGCAAAATCACCTTGTAGAAAGCGGTCGGCACCACGATGGGATGCGCCGTGCCTATTGTCTTCGTTGAGTCGGTCACAATCGGGCCCGTGCAGATATAGATATGCTCGTATTCTTGCGCCATAGAGCGCACAAATTCCTCCAATCGTTTCCAATCGCCTGCGTTCAAGTTATGATTCTGCGGGCAGATATTGGTCATGTAGAACGACTCCTCCATCGCCTGAGCCGACCATTTCATGTCGGCGGCGGGAGCGAGGTGGCCTCGGTCGTAACCGGAATTGGAATAGTCGCTCGTAACTACGGCGTAGCCCTTGACCTCGGGGTCGGGACGGAAATGCTTGCCGCGCTCCTCGGTGCCCTCCACCTCGGTGGCGGTCAACTCGTAGGCGACCCAGTTGGGGATGTACCAACGAGGATTGTAGCTGACCGTGTAGCCGATATGCTCAATGAGCTGCTCGGGACGGCCGTTCTCAAGGATAGGTATCTCCATCTTAGCGGTGTGCTTCTCGGCACACTCGGCAGTGGTTGCAGGATCCTTCGGGTCTGCTAAGGCGGTGGGAGCGGGATCCTTCGGGTCTGCTAAGGCAGTGGTAAGGGAAAGAGAGGGGGTATCTACGGCAGTGGGAGCGGGCGTGGCGGGCAACTTCTCGATGAAATAGGGGAGATGGTTCGGGAGTGCTTCGGGATAGAGCGCCCAACGAAGGTCGCGCAAGATGTATTCGGGATGGACCACACCCGTCTCCCAAAAGTCGTTGCCTCCCGTGGCATTCTGGCGATGATAGAAATTATAGACACGACCCGTTTGAAACGGCCGGAGCCACGACTGCTTCTCATCCAATTGGCGTAACTCGCTGAGACTGCGGGCGTTACACCCCACCCACACATCCGCATGGCTGAACACCTGCAGCGCCTGCTCCATCGTGAGCGGAATCGAACTGTCGCTCGTGTTGTCGGCATACACATAGTCGGCGCCCGCATCACGGAACAGCTGACCCATATAGGTGTTGCCGCTCGGCACATACCACGTGCCACGGAACGAGGCACCGGACATGATGGAGCGGCGATCGGTGGTACGAGCTGCTGCCTCCGCCTCCTTGTGGTACGCCTCCGTGACGGCAGCGATTATAGAATCGGCTCGCTGCTCCTCGCCCAACAGCGCCCCCATAAAGCGAATCCACGCCATACGGGCCAACGGACTCGACTCGCGCCACTCGGTGAAATAGACCACGGGGATGCCCGCCTCCGTGACGTGGCCGAGGCTCTGCATATTCTGCCCGTAGGCACTGATAAACAGCGCATCGGGGTGCGACAGCAGCAGCGGCTCGATACGCAAATTGATATCCTCACCGATGTCGGTGACAGGCTGTGTGGGCAGGTTGTAGACAAGGTGCGGCGTGGCCAAAGCGACCACTCGATCGGTGCGCCCTAAGGCCTGCAGAAATCCGATATGCGTGGCCGAAGTGGTGGCGATACGGTGCAAAGGCACCTGCAGGCGCACACCATCCGAGGGCGTCGTGGCAGCCGAATCGGTAACCAAATAGTAGCGAGCCAACACGGTGCTGCGGTTGAACGGATCGCACACCTCCGCCATCCGAAGGCCGAGCGTATCGACCATGCGAAGGTATTGCGGCTGCTCCGAGGGACTGAGCGTCGAGCGGGACGGCTTGCACGCCCACAGCCCCACGCACACACAGGATAGGAAAAAGAGCCGCAAGAAGCGGCTCGTGTTGCGTAATGAATTCATAATCTGTTAGTTAGATTTTACTTGCTCGTTGATGCTTTCGATATAGGACAGCAGCTCCGTCTCGCCCGTGCCCTTCTCGGCGCTGGTGATGAAGACCAGCGGCAGCTCCACCCACGTCTCGAGCAGCTTGGCCTTGTAGCTCTCGATGTTTTCCTGCAGCCGCCCCTTGCCTAACTTGTCCGCCTTGGTGAAAACGATGGCAAACGGCACCTCGTTCTCGCCGAGCCACTCCATAAAAGACAGATCGATGGCTTGCGGCTCGAGACGGCTATCCACCAACACAAACAGGCTGCACAACGGCTCACGCAGCAGGCAATAGCGCTCAATCATCAGCTTGAGCTGCTCGCGCTGCTTCTGCCCCGCCTGCGCATAGCCATAGCCGGGAAGATCGACCAAATGCCATTGGTCGTCGATCAGGAAATGGTTGATTAGCAGGGTCTTACCCGGCTTCTGACTCGTTTTGGCCAACTTAGGGTTGTGCGCGAGCATATTGATAAGGCTGGACTTGCCCACATTGGAGCGACCGATAAAGGCGTACTCGGGCAGCTTGCTCTGCGGACACGACGCCACATCGGGACTGGAAATGACAAATTTTGCACTGTGAATCATGACAAATTGGGTTGAGATGATACTAAAAACAGGGCAAAGGTACAAAAAAAATAGCAAATAGTAAAATTTGAGCCGTTTCTTAGCTGCTTACGGCCTCAGCGAGGCGAGCAGGACACGGATGACTTCGTCCTTGCGGTGAGCGAGGTAGGCGGCGCAATCGCTATCCGAACACTTCAGGATGTCCTGATAGAGCGGCTTGGAGATGAAACTGAACGCCGTGAGCGAAATCATATTGAGCACGATGTCTTGCGGCGAGGTGGCGACGATACGGCCGGCCGCCATCTCCTCCCCCACCCGCTTCTCGAGCTCGGTATAGACCTCAAAATAGGCGGGATTGTGAATAAAGTTGTCCCGAATGAAGGCTCGCCGCTCGGGGTTGTTAATCAGCTCGTTGAGTATAAAATAAGGAATATTCGGATTCTCCGACAGAAAATCGAAGTAGAACGACACGCAATGGCGAATGAGCGCCTCGAAGGGCAAGTCTTGCTCGAAACTCTGCCGAATCGAGTCGAGCACACGGCGGGTCTGCGCAATGAAAATTTGGCGGAACAGGTTCTCCTTGGTTCGGTAGTAGTAATGCACCAACGCCTGATTGCAGCCCGCAAGGCGAGCGATATCGGTCGTGGAGGTGCCGACAAAACCATGTTGAAAAAATAGTTGCTGAGCAGCCTCCATGATGCGCTGCTCCATATTGTCTTGAGTCATAATGAGGAGAGAGATTAGTCGTTGAGCAGGAAATGGAGGCGATTATAGACATTCGCCTCCGAAGTGCCGGAATCGAAATCGAGGAAGAGAAGGGACAGGTTGGGATAGCGGTCCTTCAGCCGGCGCTCGATACCTTTGGAGATAATATGGTTGGCAATGCACCCGAAGGGCTGCACGGAAACTACCTTGCGCACGCCGCTCTCCGCCAAATCGCATATCTCGCCCGGCAGGAACCACCCCTCGCCGAAGTCTGCCGCCGGACTGATGACCGAGCGGGAGAGCTCTTGAATGCGGAAAATGTCGGTAAAGGGGCGGTAGAAGGGGAAGGAGCGACACAAGTCGTCGTAGGTGTGCGCCACCCGCTCGATGAGCGAATGCCCCAAATCGGTAAGCCACAGGGGCATGGAGTCGCTCTTGATATGGTAGCGACGGTTGAGATAGGCGTTGGGCATCGAGGTGGAGAAAAAGCCCGTCAGCGCAGGCGGCACGACCTCCACGCCCTGCTCGATCAGGCGAGCGACGACCGACTTGTTGCTAAAGGAATTGTACTTGACAAATATCTCACCCACGAGTCCCACCACGGGGACTTGCTTCTCGGTATCGATTGCCGCTGCAAAACGGTCGGCCGCTTCGGCTATCAGGCGATGCAGCGCACGGTAGTCCCGCGCCGCCACGAGAGGCTGAGCCGCTGCGATATAGTGGTCGTACAGGCGGCGTGCCGCACCCTGTTCCCGCTCCCGAGGGGCAGAGGGGTAGTAGAGCTTTGCCAACGCATCGGCATAGTACATGGCCTCGAGCGTCGGGCGGGCTATCTTGCGCCACGGAATGTCGAAGCCCGGTTGTTGGTTGCCGAGGCTCTTGCCTGTGGCGACCGAGATGACCGGCACATCGGCAAACCCCGCCGAGACCATGGCGTTCTTGATAAGCGCATAGTAATTCGACGCACGGCACTGCCCGCCCGTCTGGGTGATCGCCACTGCAGTACGGCTCAAGTCGTACTTGCCCGAACGCAGCGCCCTAAGGATGCTGCCGATGACAATGGTGGCGGGATAGCAGATATCGTTGTTCGCCGAGCGCAGCCCCTCCTCTGCATCGAGTTGGCAGCCCATGGGCAGCGGCTCGACCCGATAGCCTATCATCGAAAACAGCGTCGGGATAAACTCGGTATAGCCCTCCGCAAAATAAGGCGCAATGATGGTGCGGCGGCGGTCTTCTTTCTCGAACGTCTTGGTCGTCCACGGCGCAGTACTCAGCGCCACGGGGGCGTGGAGCGGCTGCGAGGCGGACTGCACACTCTCGACCAACGAGCGCACCCGCAGGCGCAAGCTGCCGATGTTGTTCACATCGTCTATCTTCAAGACAGTCAAGTTCTTATGGAAGCGACGCAAGATACCGCGCACCTCGTCGAGTATGAAGGCGTCGGGTCCGCAGCCGAAGGAGGTGAGTTCCACCATCAGCAGGCGGGAGTAGGCACTCTGCCCGACCATGTAGGCGGCCTTGAAGATTCGATTCGGGTACGCCCACTGGCAGAGCGCATTGATATGCCCAAAGACGCCCTGCCCCGCATGCGCCGCCACATTCTCCGTAATCACATCCACGCCCATGGCGGCAATGGCGTCGGCTATCTTGTGCTGAATCAGCGGGTCGATATGATACGGCCGTGCCGCCAAGAGGATGACCATACGCCCTGCCTCTTCGGCGTCGTGCAGCACCTGCAGCCCTCGCTGCTCTAATCGGTCGAGGTAGGTCTGCTGCGCACGGAGCGCCTCCGTTACGGCGTGGTCAATCGTTCGGCTCTCGACCCCAAGCGGCTGCAAGTAGTCTTGCAGGCTTCGGCGCAGGAGGGTCTCCTCACGGAACGAGATAATCGGCGCGTCGAGCGGAATATGATAGTTCTGCTCGGGATTGATACTGCTGCGCAGCACATCGGAGTAGCCGCTGACGACGGGACAGTTGAACGAGTTCTTCGCCGCCGCATCCTCTTGCCGCTCGAACACCACCCACGGATAGAAAATACGATCCACACCGCGGGAAATCAAGTCCATGACATGGCCGTGCATCAGTTTGGCGGGGAAACAGATATTGTCCGCCATGATGCTGCGCACGCCCTGCTCGAAGAGGGCATTGCTCGACCCGCGCGACAGCACCACACGCATGCCGCACAGCGAGAAGAGCGTGTGCCAAAAAGGGTAGTTCTCGTAGATACCCAAGCCCCGCGGAATGCCGATGGTCAGACCCGTGGCGGGCGTGGGGACGGCGGGCGTGAAGAGCAGTTTATACTTCTCGGCAAACATATTCACGCCGCGGGCGGTGTGTTCTTTTTGATTGGCGTACACCCGCTCGCAGTTGTTGCCCGAATAGTAGGTACGCCCGTTCGGGAACACGAAGCAGCGCACCTGACAATGGTTCTCGCAGCCGGGACACACCTCGGTGTGGTCTTGGTACGAATTGGAATCGACTATCTGACTGAGTTTCATTTTGACGGAACTGTTTTATTCGTTAGAGGGTTGCAGTTTTTTCTTACTCATTTCCAAACTATACAACGCCGCTCCGAACGCCCCCATCAGTTCGGGGCAGGGAGCGATACGGACGTGGCAATCGGTCAGCAGCTCCAAGGCTCGCACCACGGAGCGGTTGTTGAACGTACCGCCCTGCACCACGATATAGTTGCCTAATTCATTAATATTCTGCAACTTAAGCACCTTGTACAGGCAGTTCTTGATGACCGAATAGGAGAAGCCCGCCGCAATGTCCTCGACGCTTGCGCCATCGCGCATGGCTTGCTTCACCTTGCTGTTCATAAACACCGTGCAGCGTGTGCCGAGGTCGTAGGGATGGTGTGCCAAAGTGGCTTTGTCGGCAAACTCGCTGACGGAATAGCCGAGTTGTTGGGCAAAGGTCATAATGAAGGAGCCGCAGCCCGAAGAGCAGGCTTCGTTGATTTCGATACGCCGAATCGAGCCGTTCTCCACGAAGATGGCTTTCATGTCCTGCCCGCCGATATCGAGCACAAAACTCACCTCGGGGCAGAGGTGTCGCGCCGCCAAGAAGTGCGCCATTGTTTCCACTATGCCATGCTCCAAGCCGAAAGCCGTGCGGAGCAGATTCTCACCGTAGCCCGTGGCGCAACTGCCCACTATATTCACATCGCCCACCGTGCGATACATCTGCTGCATGGCCTCAGCAAAGGTCTGAAAGGAGTTGCCGTTGTTGTAGCGATAGTCGCTATAGACGATCTCCGCTTGCTCGTTAAGCAGCACGAGTTTGGTGGTGGTACTGCCCGAATCGACGCCGAAAGTGAACCGCCCGTCAGGCTCTGCCTGCGCCCGACGGATACGCAATCCGTTCTGCTTCCCGCGAAGCCATGCGGCGTACTCCGACTCGCTATGGAAGAGCGGGGGCAACGAAGACCCTGCCACCGCTACGCCTTCCGCCTTATCGAAGAGCCGAAGCACCTCGGCGACCGACTTCTGCGTGCCGCCGTTGCGCTCGGCGAGCAGCGCCGTCCCGATAGCGGGAATGAATTGGGTATGCTCCGGCACGACACAGTCGGTCGGCTGCAAGCCCATCGCCGCCACAAGATGTTTTCTGAGTTCGGGGATATAGGCAAAGGGACCGCCGCAAAGCAGCACGCGGGGGAGCATATCCGTGCCGTGTGCGAGCGCGCTGACCACCTGCAGAGAGACGGCATTGAGCATGGAAGCGGCGATGTCTTCTTTCGGCACGCCGCGGCTGATAAGATTCTGAATATCCGTTTTGGAGAACACGCCGCAGCGGGAGGCAATGGGATAGGTGGTCGTGGCACGCGCAGCGAGGGCGTTCAGGTCGGCAGTCTCCACGCCCAAGAGGATTGCCGTTTGGTCGATGAAAGCGCCCGTACCGCCCGCACAGTTGCCGTTCATGCGCATATCAGGCACGCGACCCGGCTCGAAGAAGATCATTTTCGAGTCCTCACCGCCGATGTCCACAAGCGTATGCACATCAGGATAGAAGCGGCGCACCACCTCGGCGGCGGCAATCACCTCCTGCGAGAAGCGCACGCCCATACGCTCGGCGTAGCCCATGCCCACCGAGCCTGTAATGGCGACCGTTATCTCTCCTTCTCCGAGTTGGGACAGCATCGCTTGCAACATCTCTCGCCCGACTGCAGCGGGGGCGGCATTGTGTCGCCGATAGTCCGTCTCAACCACCCGCAAATCCGCATCGAGCAGCGCCGCCTTGATAGTGGTCGAACCGATATCGATTCCTAAATAGTATTTCTTTTCCATACCGTAACAGATATACTTCTAAAACAAACCAATCCATCAGTCCGAATACCTTACCGAACTAACCGTCGTGTTTAATAAACCTATTAAATACGATGCAAAAGTAGTCCATCCCACGAAACAGGGCAAATTTTATTCGTATCAGGACAATATATTTAGAAATATAGCACACAATCAGTAGCTTGCAGAGTCGATTTTGGGTTTACCACCGCTTAGGCCCCCTACCCTCGCGCCACGCTCTCCGTGCCCGCAAAGTATAAAAGTGTATAATTTGTATGCAAGCCCTTGCAGCCGGGCAAATTTTGTCGTAATTTTGTAGCCTAATGTCCATTTGTTATGAAACACCCTCTCCCTCCCTTTTGGTCGAATACGCTTAGCAGCACCTTGGGCACCGTTATCGGTATCGTGCTGACTCTCGGTACCACACTTGCCCTGCAACGCCATGAGCAGAAAAAGACCGAGCGCACCGCGGCGCTGATGGTCATTCACAATTTGGATATGTTTTGCAACGGTGTCGAGGCGCAAATAACCGCGCTGGAAGCGGCAGATACGCTCATCAATTATGTCTTTACGCACAACCACATCGACCGCATATCCGAGGACACGCTCGTCCTGTTCATTAAGAGACTGACAATCCCGGATTTTATCGTGGACGACAACACGGCGGAGAACATCTTCAGCACCAATGTCGAGACTTGGAAAAATGTCGAGAACAGAGAGTTTATCGAGTGGACGGGGCGGTGTTTCTCGATCAAGAACGAAATAAAAAAGACACAAGAGAGAATAGAAGAGGACAAACAGGAAATGCAAGACATCTACCTGCGCCTCCTCGACGACACGGACGCCCCCATCGAAACAGTCAACGAAATGGTAGAGCGTATGCTTGCCACGCCCGACATCTGTTGCTATATCCGGAAACGAGCGACCTACCTCAGCAGCTTAAAAATGGAATTGTCGATGTTGCAGCAATTCAACCAAAGCAACAAAAAGATGATGCACATCAAAGACCACGAAATGAAAGGCTCTTTCCAACAACTGGAGTACAAAGACTACCATTCCGACAGTATCAAATAAAGCAACTATACACATCTATTTGCATCCGATTTGAACCTATTTGTCTATAAAAGCACGCCCGGCATGGTCCTTTCATGAACAATTCGTGTCCATGCATCCGACTTCCGCTAAAAGCAACAAACTAAATTCAAAATCAACCATAATGAAACGAACGATTCTCATTCTCTGTCTTGCGGCGCTTTCGGTGCTGCCGGCAGCGGCGGTGTCGTGGTTCATGGGCTTCGAAGGAGGCTACGACTACAACGCCTACCACATCAACACGCAGTACGCCTACGACCTACGCTACTCAGGCGCAAGCGGCCTCACGGTGGGCATTCCCGTGCAAGTGAACATCTACGACTGGCTGGCGGTACGCATGGACCTGCAGTATCAGCAGAAGAACCACTTCCTCTACCGCACGCACAGCTACGAGAACCTCTACACCCACACACACGACCACTACCTGCAGCTGCCCGTGCTGGTCAATTTCTCTTTCGGCGGTGAGCGGGTGCGCGGCTATTCGAGCATCGGCGGCTACATGGGTTGCTGGTTAGCAAGCCGTCGCAACGGCGCGGCGCTCACCTGCGTGACGCCTTCCGAGGAACTCGGTGGCGCAGTGTACGATTTCGACGAGTACCGCACGCTCGAGCGGAAGCACGACAACCGATTCGATGCAGGTTTGGCGGGCAATCTCGGCCTGCGCGTGAAAATCGACGAGCGGATGTATTTCTTTGCCGAAGCCGCCGTGTATTATAGTTTAGTCAGCACCGAGAAGACGCGCGACCTCGTTTCCCCCACGCCGCGTTACAACACCACCTACGCCCTGCAAGTGGGTCTGCTGTTTTCGCTCGACCGTCAAGCCTATATCAACCACAAAAACTCGAAGAAACAATGAAACACCTCTCTCATACATTGTGCATGGTGCTGCTCGCATCGTGCATTGTTTTGCCCTCGTGCCGTGAGCAAGGCGAAGACCTGATGAACCCCAATACGGTGCGCTACAACACGCCCTCGGAGCAGTTCCAAGCAATATGGCTCGGCATCAACCATAGTTACGCTTTTTGGGATATCGACCCCACCAATTGGGATTCGCTCTATCATGCGTATAGCTCTCGTTTTGAGGCGTTAGACAAGCGGCTCGAGGCGGGCAACGCCATCTCGACCGACACCCTGCGGGCCTACTACACCGATATGTGCAGCCGTTTCATCGACCACCACATGGCCATCTGTATCATCAACCCTTGGCGGAACCAAGAGCTGACAAACGACAACGGAAAGATTATCATCCGACCGGGCGAGATCGAGGCAAAGCAACGCTCCTATTACCATGCGGAGTTTAGCGATTCGCTGCTGCTGGCTTGTATTAAGAATGCAGGTGGCACGGGTTGCTATTCCGGCGGAACCATTAGTGGCGAGCCATACAGTGCGTTGGCGTGCAACTTCGACGGCATTGCCTATCTCAAGCTGTCGGGCTATATGCTCAGCGAAGTGTTCAACGCCTCCGATTCCGTCAGCGAGGGCATACAGAATGTCTATCTGCAGTTCCACCAATGGTGCGCCGCAAAAGACTTGAAGGGTATCATTCTCGACAACCGCGGCAACGGCGGCGGCGACATGGACGATATGAATTATGTCGTGGCGCCGTTCCTCAGCAGCGAGTTGCAGCTCGGGCATATCCGCCACAAGGAGGGCCTCGGGCGGTACGACTATACGCCGTGGCTGCCGTTTATCGTCAGAAACGGTGATTGGCTGTATCAGCAGGCCAAGCGGAACGACCCGACGGTGGAAATCGATTCCATCGGTGCCGTCACGGTGCCCATTGTGGCTTTGGCTGACATCAATTCGGTGAGCATGGGCGAAATGACCACCCGCGCCATCCAAGAGCTACCTAACGGCTACTTCATCGGGGAGCGCACCTTCGGCGGACACGGCCCGCTATTTGGCAATTTTGAGATAGACTACTCGGGCACCTTCGGCAACCAAGACGGAACGCAACCACCGTACTACTATGTCTATACCTCGAACGCCGTGCTGCGTGATACGGACGGCAAGATCACCGAGGGCATCGGCTACACGCCCGACCTCGAGGTGCAGTACGATGCAGAGCAGATGCGTGCGGGCACCGATGTGCAACTCAACGCCGCGCTCAACTACATCCGCAGCGCAAAATAAAAAAGAAGTACAAAAATGCACCCATTGGGTGCACAAAACACAAAAAAATGCACCCGATAGGTGCATTTTTTTGTTTGCCCATGCTGTCGATAGGTCGCAGCCGAGCTACTTGTTGTAGGTGTGCATGCTATATGCGGCTGAGGGGAGATAATTGACTCCGTACCAAGTAATCTGCATGCTCGCAAAGGTCAGCAGGATAACGACCAGCAAGTACCAACGAGCGGCACGGGTCTGCGTCGTTTTGGCACGGAACGGAATATGCGAGCCGACAATGGTCAGCAGCCAAGTGACGGCCGCCCAGCACTCTTTGGCGTCCCACATCCAGTAGTCGCCCCACGCGTCTTTGGCCCATACCGCCCCGCAGAGCATACCAATCAGCAGCAGCGACGATGCCGTCGTGAGCAAGCTTTGCGGCAGCGAGGCCCAACGCCCCTCCAGCGGGCGAACGAGATTCCAAATCGATGCCAGCAGCCCCAACGCCAACAGCGAATAGGCCACCATATAGACCAATATGTGCGGGAAGAACCATAGGCTCCGCAAGGCGGGCATCAGCGTGCCGAGTTCCACGCGTGCCAACGAGGCGGCAGTGAAAACAGCCGTCAGCACCAACGCCACAGGCAGCACCACCCGGCTATGCCAAGCACGGCAAGTGGCTATCAGCGCACCCAGCACCATCAGCACAAAACCGACATAGACCACAGGCAGCCACGGGTCGCGCACCGCCTCCAAGATACAGAAATCGCCCTGCGCACGGTCGTAGTCCGACTGATAGATCCACCAGCCGTGGTAGCGGGCGGGGTGATTGACCGAGGTTTCTATTCCGCCCTGTCCGTCTATCTCGAGCGTCGAGGTGTATTGCTTGGGGCTTTTGCCGTCTTCGTAAGTGTCGATACGGAAGTCGTGCAGGCGTATCGCCATCGGCAGCACCACCGGTCGTCCCGATTCCGTATAGCCCACCCGCTCCGTGGCGTGGCTATCCACTACGATCTTCACATCGGTTTCCACCACCGCTCCGACCATGCCGCCCAGCAGCACCAACGCCATGCCGAGATGGCTCAATGCGGCCGTCCAACTTCGGTGCAAGAGGTCTCGCACACCGGCCACACAGAGCAGCACGAGTGCTACCATCGCCGTACCGACAAACAGCCACGAGTGGTAGAGCCGTACCGCCCAAGTGCCTTCTACGATCAGCATAACGATGAGCAGGAGCATTGTTGCCGCCCCTGCCCATCGCAGTATGTTCGTTACTTTAGATTGCATTGATGAAAGCCACTAAGGCATCACGGTCCTTCTTGGTTAGGTTGTAGAACTTCTTAGCCGATTCGAGCGCATCGCTCTCCTCACTATAGCCGTGCCACATAATCGCCTCTACCACCGTGCGGGCACGCGTATCGTGCATGCGAGCTTCGTATGCATCGCCCGTAATCTTCTTGTGCAGACCACGCCCCCACAGCGGCGTGGTACGGCACCAACCGGTGCGGATATCTTTCTCCATGCAGAGTTTGTGTTGTACAAAATCCGTGTAAGGCCAAATTGTCTGATACGGGTAGCGCGGCATGTCGCTGTCACGATGGAAGAACTTGTTCGGGTCTTGGATGTGGTCGGCGCCGGTCGTCCACGACGGACGGTGGCACTCGGCACAACCTATCTGCGTAAAGAGTTCGCGTCCGCGCAACACATTCTCGTCGTGCACATTACGAGCGGCAGGCACGGCCAGACCACGGTGCCAAACCATGAAGTCCGAATACTCATCGTCTGTCATCTCGATAGGCAGGTCCTTGGCAGTCAGGTAGTTGTAGATGTTCTGCTCCACATTGTCCGTAAACCAGTCGGCATGCTCGTGGTTCGGGTCGATTTTTTCGATGTAAGCGGGGAAGCCGGCCTGTACTTCGGGGTCTTTCGACGAAATGGTGGCGTAGTTCGTACCCGCCAAGTCGAGGTAGTGGTAGCGGCGGTCGGAACGGGTCACGTTGGTGATGTTCCAGATTGCGTTGGCTCCCGCAGCGTCGAGCAACGGACCACGCGACATGGCGTAGGTGTAGCGGCGCACATACTTCGTGCCGTCGCCCTGCTTCGAGTTGGAGTAGTAGGCGCCTTCTTTCCAGTTGCCGCCCTCAAACCAAGCCGATTTCCAGTGCTTGAGATAGCCGGCTGCGTAGGCCTTCTCCTCTTTTGCCCATTGAGCGGTGATGGAGTCGTCGGGAATGGCGTCGGTCAGTCCCGTACCATACACGCCGATGGTGTTCTCGAGGCGCACTTCGTACTGTCCGAGGTCTAACTGCTCGTGGCCATAGACGGCATCCTCCGGCATCGAAACCGTCGGATAGCGCAGCTCAAAGGGCTCGCCGTCCTCGAACGCCATTTTGTTGTTACTTGCGGCGCAAGTGTTCACCGTATGCCAAGTGACGGTAATCTTGCTCTCATCGATAGGCGCCTTAAATGGTGCCACAGCGTGCAGTTGCGGCATACCGGCCACCCAAGTCTTGTAATTTTCGGTCGTCGGGTC
>CAVHGD010000003.1:43905-46399 GCA_963635385.1 Dialister sp. CAG:486
GGTGTCGGCTGCTCGTACGCATTCGAGGTCGAGATGCTCGAGGTTCCGAGTTGGCCACCGGCGTAGTACCAGTCGGGCAGTTCCGTGGTCTTGTCAGTCGGCTCGTTGTTTTTTTCATCGGTTTTGGTATGGCAACTTGCCAGCGCGAAAACGCTGACAAGCATGCCTACCATTAGATATGACTTTTTCATACTAATGTGATATATGTTAATTTTGTTATTTTTGCGCACTCAATGTGTTCAAAAAATAGTCTTCTACACTCAGTGTGCCCGAAAAATTAGTCTTGCGCATTCAGCGTTTCCGCAATTAGTCTTGTGCACTCAGTTTGGCGTTCACTTTTTCGAGTACAGCCACCAAGTCCGTACCAACCACCTTTACGGCGTTCGTAGCAGCCTCGCCCTTTGCGTTAGCATCCAGAGCAAACGGTTCAGCAATTTTTCCGATAGCCTCAATGGCGTTTGCGATAGCCGTGCGGCACTCGTTGTCGAGGTCTGCATCCACCGACTTGATGTAGTCCGATACCGAAGCATCACCGGAGATACTCCCGCAATAAGCGTTCTGAATCGAGCGGATGTTGTCTTGGAAGTCCTCAATCGAGTTTAGAGCGTACGGGCTCTCGATGTAGTTACGGTCCTCAGCGCTCGTAGCACTGTTCGGACGACCAATCTTGGTGTTTCCTACCTCGTCAGCGATGTCGATACAGCCTTGAATCAGTTCCTCGGCAGCCTCTTGATAGGTCGAATAGGTACCACCGGTAGCCACTTTCATGTACGAGCCGTAGCCCTTCACGAACTCCACACCATAGTCAATCTCAGCCTCGTCAAGAATAGCCTGTTTCTCTTCGGTAACATTATCAATGCCTGCCCACGAAGCCTCGAGTGCCACCGTTTGGTTGCGCAGGTCTTCTGCTACTGCTACCAAATAAACCAACTCTGCACGCGTATAGGTCGAGATGTCGTGCGTGCGCACATTGCTCTTGTCGGCATTGTCGGTAGCATAGAGCATATACTCAATGGCGTGGAAGCCGAGCAGACCATAGCCGAGTTTCGTACCCACATAGTCCGCCCCCTGCTCCTCAATCTGTTTCATCTGCTCTGCATTACCGAGCATAGCGTCCATACCGTCTTTGTCGAGAGGCCACGAGTCGATATGCGGGTCGATGTTGTGGTTGCCGGCAGGGCCATAGAGGAATGCCTCGCTCAGCTCCCAGTAGCGGCGAGCAGCAGTCCACGATTTAGCGGCAGCCTGTACATCCGCATCGGTCAGCGTCTTTGCCTCAAACTTGGTGAATATGTTCTCGCAGTCCGCATAGAGCGTGACAGTTGCGTCAGAGAGGTTCTTGTAGGTAGCAATCACCGTGTTGTCCACATACGGCGTCATGGCTGCTTTGAGAGCGGTCTCTTTGGGCGAATCAAGGTCGTTCGATTTGTTTTTCGGATCACACGAGGTAAGTCCGATTGTTGCTACCGAGAGTAGCGTTGCATAAAAGAAAATCTTTTTCATGTTGTTATTGTAGTTTATGTAATTAACTTAATATGTATAATAGCTTTGTTCTCACACCCCCTCCTTTGGAGGGGCATGGGGAGGTCGGAGTTAGCTTTGTCCCATAGCCCCTCCTCTGGAGGGGTGCGGGGAGGTCAGGGGTGCGGGGAGGTCCCTACAACTCAAAGAATCCGCTGTAATTCACACTGAGTGCGATGTACGGCTCGTTGTTGTACTTGGTCGCCGAATGGGGATTCTGATTCAAGATTCCGTAAGCAAATTCTCCCTTGATCACCACTTGCGGGATGGGGAAATAGTTGAATCCGCACGACACCTTCTGTCGTCCTGCCCAGTAGTTGCGGGTCGAACTGATCTTCGCCTGTGCGTCATAGATGTCGTAGCGTGCAAAGAGAAAGAACTGTTGTTGCTTGTCGCGCAGCGTCTTGTTGAGCGAGAAGAAGTCGTATCCTATTTCAGCGCCGGCGCTGTATGCATCGCTTGCCACCGCTTGGCGTTTCGATACCGAGGTCTTCGGCATCGACATGTTGTAAGCAGTTATTTTGTCCGCATCCGACAGGTGTCCGTAGATGGCAGACCCACGGAAAATCACGCCATGCCCTTTGTATCGCCAGTCGAACGCTGCAAGGCTGACTAATCCGTGTACGCCCTCGTATTTGGAACTGTTGGTCGGCTGCAGGTTGTTGCGAAACGAGGTGCCTTCGTAGCAACTGACCGACATCCGAAGCGCATCCGAACCTTGTTTGTTGAGCGGATAGAAATCGAGGCGTACCAATCCGGCGTAGCAGTTGGCCAACTTAAACTCGTAAGCGGAAGCCGAACCGTACGCAATCCAGTTTTTCTTGCCGAAGAGCGCACTCTCTAATCCGGGCAGGAACTGCGCGGTGTACCCTAACCATTTGTAGCGACCGTGGAACTGCAATCCCACATCGTGCCATGTGCAAGGAATGATCGTGTTGTCGCCCTCGGGACGATACACGCCGAAGAACTGATC
>CAVHGD010000003.1:46682-61014 GCA_963635385.1 Dialister sp. CAG:486
TCATTTTTATACTTGTCGGGCGAAGTGTAGCGCAGATAGTTGTTCGAGTAGAAGCAGCGTTTCATGGCCGCCTCGCCGTACCCGCCGATGGTGAACTTGTGCGCCCGAGGTGCCTCTGCCACCGCTTGTCGGGTATTCCCACTCGCCACTTGTTGGGATGGCTCTCCCACCTTTGCCGATGCACTTGTCGTCTGTTCCGCAGCCGTCGCCTGTTGTGCCGTTGCCGACTGCTGTGCTTGCTCCAATCGTTCAATGCGTTGCATGAGTGCCTGCAAGTCCGCTTGCGACACACAAATCGAGTCGCCGGCCCAAACCGCAGCAACCCCAACCGCACACATTAAAAAAGACAGAATATATTTTTTCATACTAATACCAAATTACTTTCCTTCTAACTAAAAGACTTTGCCCCCCCTTTGAGAGATCACACACCCCCTCCTTTGGAGGGGCTTGGGGAGGTCTTGCCTTGCCTCCGCGCCTCCGCTACCATGGCGTCACCCGCTTTCGGATCGCATAGCCTCAGAGGCGCCGGAACAAGACATTGTACAATTCAATAAACCTTCTTTCAAAAAACGATGCAAAGGTACAGCAAAACCGACAAGCGGGCAATCCCGCATTTTTAGGAATCTCATCCCCATTTGTAGGGATACGCCTGCGTACAGGACACAAAAAAAGAAGCAACCTGTTGTCCAGATTGCCTCTTTTCGTTGTTGCTTCCCCGCCGGATTCCCGCAAAACCGTATCCGAATCGGTGGCAGTTACATTTCAGTAAAAAGCTATTCGGTCTCGTCGGCGTAATAGCCGCTGTTTTTCGCTTGCGAGCGGCCAAATCGGCTGCGCCAACCGCCCTCGTTCTTCTTCGAGTGCCCATAGCCATACCCATACCCGTAGCCGTATCCGTAGTTGGCGCCATAGCCGTACCCGTAGCCGTTGTGCGCATTGTTCGGAATATCCGATAGTATGAGTTGCACCTTCTCCGGATTCTCCACCACCTCGGTTATCTGCTGCAGCGTGTGCTTGCAGAACGACTTGTTGGTCTGCATACAGCGAATCACATACAAGCACATATCCGATTGATTGATAAGTGTATAGGCATCCGGTACCAATCCAATCGGCGACGTGTCTATCACGATGTAGGCATATTGCGTACGCAGCTCGGCGAGCAGCTTAGCCAGCTCATCGGAGTGTATCAGCTCGCCCGGGTTAGGCGGAATCGTGCCGGCTCGCATAAAGTCGAATCCTATCTTTTCGTTATGCACCATCGTGTCCTCTATGGCACAATCGCCTACCAAAAAGTTGGTAATACCCATGCCGCCTTCCAGACCTAACTTGGTGTGAATGTTCGGCTTACGCATATCCAAGTCTATGAGCAGTGTGCGTTTCCCCGTCATAGAATAGAGCGAAGCGAGGTTGGTGCTCAAGAAGGTCTTTCCGTCGCCCGACTCGGTCGAGGTCACCACCACCACCAGATTCTCTTTCCGTTTGACCAAAAACTCCATGCGCGTTCGTATGGCTCGCATCATCTCGGCATAGCTTGAGCGCGGGTTGTCGCGCACCAAGGTCGGATTGGCATTGTGCGTGTGGCGCAGCGTGCCTATCAGTCGGAACAGGTGCAGTTTCTGCACATCTCTCGGCGTGCGCAGTTTGTTGTTGAGCAGCTCGCTGAGAATTATCAGCACCAACGGAATCATAAACCCGATGCCCAGATAAGTCATCATCGTCTTGCGTTTGGCGTTCGAATTGACCACGGCCGTGGTGCGCGCCTTGTCCAACACGGAATTGTCCGGCGTGTTGCTTGCCTTCTGTATCTCCGCCTCGGCTCGTTTCTGCAAGAAGAAGGTGTAATAGTTGTCGTCGATACGATAGTTTCGCTCGATGGCCACCATCTGCAGCTCCTTGGTAGGCAGGTTTTGGATGTCCTTCTCCACATCCGCATACCGCATTTTCAGGTCGCGTTTCTCTATCTCGAGTGATGCTCGCATGCTGCTAACCACCTCATTGATAGCCATTTTCACGTTCTCAATGTCCTTGGTGTATTTCGCATAATAGACATTTTTCTCGCTCAGCTCGCCTCGCTGAATGCGCAGGTCGTTTAGCTGTTGCACCAGCGACAGCAGCATCGGCTCGTCGAGTCCCAACGAGGTCGGTGCTATCACCGCACCGCTTTCGATATTGGTTTTCAGATAGTTCGTCAGGTAATCAAAATAGGTCTCACGCAGGCGCAACGCCATATTTTGTTGGTCATACTCCGACACCTTACTCATCAGCTGCCCGGCATACGAGCTGACATCCACAAACTTATTTTCCTGTCTGAAATTGGTCATGGCGCTCTCGCTCACCTCCAGCGCATTTTGCAGGTGTGTCAGCTGCTCGTTGATAAATCGAATCGAGTTGTCCGCCACCTCGTTCTTGGCTTCCAGATTCTCTAATAGATAGATCTCCGCCAGCTTGTCGATAAACTCGCAATCCCGCTGCGGTGTCTCTCCCGTCAGCGCCAGCGCCAACACGGTGCTACCGCTCCCGACCAGACCGACATTCAGCCGCCCCATGAATTCGCCTACCAACGACTCGGCCGAACGGAATCGGAAGCACATCCGCCCCGAATTCACCATTTTGTCGGTGGGCATAATCACGCCCGAAAAGAGCGGCGTCTCAATCGTCTCTCCGTAATGCACCACTCGGTCGAACGGACACTCCTCGTTCGCCGAAATCAACTGCAGCGAGCCGTCTTGCAGGAACACCACCTGAAACATCATCCCGTATGCTTGCGGTGCGATATACGATGCCTCCACCACAAAAGGCGTCATCCTGTACACATTGCGTGTCTTGAACCGCCCCTGCGTGATGTATTCGGTGCGCATAAATGACAGCGAATCGACCACGCGCGAAATCAGGTCGTACGAGCCGAGCATAATCACCTGATTGTTCAGGTTTTTGTAGCCGGCATCCACGCCGAATCCCTGCATCAGGTTCGATTGCATTCCCCCGTAGCTCGAAGTCTCCTTAATGATAATCGTGCCTTGCGAGTAGTAGCTCGGCAACCACTTTCGGTTCTTGAGCAGCGCCACTCCGAAGGCGATACAGATTCCGATGGCAAACAGATACCAGTAGTGCAAGAACAGCATCAGCCATTCTTTGATGTTGAATTCGGATTGTTCCTCCTCGTTATTTAGATTCGGGTCGGGCGACGACGTGCCGTACGCATATTGGCCGTTGCCATACGCATTGCCTTGACCGTACGTATAGTTGCTATTGCCCGATGGGGTATAAGGGTTGTTCGTTTCCATAAGAATATTTTACTTGAGCAACAGAGTATAATTCAGCACCGTCACCAACAGCGATACCGAGCTCGTTATCAGTCCCAAAAATCCGGTATAGCTTGCCACTTTGAAGAAGCTGTCCTTCGTGCGGGCCACATAAATCACATCATTCGGATAGACGTAGTAGTATTTCGAATCGATAATCGAATTCGTACGAATGTCAAATTCCAGCACCTCAGGCTCGGCACCGTCGCGCGGGCGAATGATGCGCACATGCTTTCGGTCGCCCGAGTTCATCAGGTCGCCGGACATGGCCAAGGCCTGAAAGATATTCAGCTTCTCCTTATATATATAGTACTCGCCCGAACCGATATCGCCTATCACGGTGAAATATTTATTATACAACGCCAGCTTCACATCCGCATCCGGAATAATCTCTCGGAAAGCTGCCCGCACCGTATCTTGCGCCTCCTCCACCGTGAGCCCCGCCACGTGAATCGGTTTGAGGAACGGAATATCTATCGTTCCGTCGGAATAGACCCGATATGAGTTGGCGTACTGTCCCGCCGCGCCGCCATTGTTTTGCGAGATGGCTTTCGACAGGGTCTCGTCCATCGTGATGAGTCGATAAATTATCTCATCATTCACCCGAATGCGGTAGGGCACGTACTCGGCGCTGTCGTATACCGGCAGTTTGTTCTGTTTGGTCGGCTCTTGCAGCAATCCGATGGAGCGGTGCGTATAGCATCCCGTCAGCGACAACGCCACGAGAAACAGCCCCAAAATATACATCGTTCGTTTCATGCGCTCGCCTCCTTACTTTGATGTGGATTTTGCTTTCGTTTTATCCACCGCGTTAATACCCAGTTGCACGAGCGAATACACAAACACGCCGAAAGAGATGGTCGATGCCACCACGCTTACCGCCGTTGCGGCCGAGTTGATACCAAACTGATAGCCGCCCATTTTGCGAATATAAATTATGTCATTCGGCTCTATGTAGTAGAATTCCGAATTGATAATATCTTTCGAGCGCACGTCAAATGTTTTTATCACCGTCTTCCCGTCCTTCTCCCGAACCAACTTTATCTGCGCACGGTCGCCGAATTCTCCGATGTTTCCCGCCATCGCCAGCGCCTCAAATATCGTCATTTTCTCTTTGTCGATGGCGTATCGCCCGCTCTGCATACCGATAATGGAGAACGACCGCTGCACAATATTCACCTCCACCGAGATCGTCTGATAGCCGGGCAGCTCTTTGAGCAGTGTGCTGAGCTGTTCCTCTAACTTGTGTTTCACATCTCGCGTCGTCAGCCCCAGCACCTGTATTTTGCCGAGCGTCGGGTAATCGATATTCCCCTCGTCATCCACTAAATAGGTGTACAGGTCGTAGCTGCCGGAGGTGCTGTTTCCTATCTGCGAGCGCATATTCGTGTTGCTCATGCCCGAGTTGTACATCTGTGAAATTTTATCGTCTAACGAATAGACATAGATGTACAGTCGGTCGCCTTTGCGCAGCTCATAGTCCTCAAAACTCAGCGTATCCGTGTAGTGCGGAATGCGCCGGTCGGGCTCCTGCATATAGTTTACCTTTCGTGATGTCACGCACGACGACAGCAGCAGCCCCATGCCCAGCAGCACGGCTCCTAAATAGGCAATATGCGAGCGGAATCCCATTTTTCCGATGTTGCATTTAGCGTTTCTCATCCCAACCGAACGGGTGCTTTGCCAGCGGCAGTTTTGCTAACGGATGGTAGTCGCCCACCAATCCGATCGGCTCCGCATGGCGGATTTGGCTCACCATCTCGATGCACGGCCGCGCCTCCGAAATGCGGAATCCGCTGCCCGCCAAGATGTTACGATAGCTCTCCGTGTGCAGCTCGGTGAAGCCCTGACTGAATTCAAACTCCTCGCCGTCAATGCTCAGCGTACGGTACGTGCGCTTCTCGCCTTGCACCGCATTGGGCGGCAGGCAAACGCTGTTGATGCTCAAGAAATAGCGCACCCGAGCCTGTTTCAGCTCCAAGTAGCCGGCCACACGGTCAAACGACATCACATGCACAATATTTTTCTCCACGGGACCGAATATCCACTGCAGCATATCGTAGAAATGCACGCCGATATTGGTCGCAATGCCTCCCGACTTATGCACATCGCCTTTCCACGAGCTGTAATACCATTTTCCGCGGCTCGTGATATAGGTCAAATCCACATCATATATCTTGTCTTTCGGCCCGTTTTTCACTTTGTCGTGCAGCGCTTTTATCTTGTCGTGCAGGCGCAGTTGCAATATGGTATACGCCTCATGCCCCGTCTCTCGCTCCATATCCAACAGGTTGTCAATGTTATACGGATTGAGCACCAGCGGTTTTTCGCAAATCACGTTGCAGCCTAAGCGCAACCCGTAGCGGATAAACGCATCGTGCGTATAGTTTGGCGTACAAATCGACACCCACGAGAGGGGATTGTCGGTGCGCATCTGTTTCGAGCAGAATCGGTCAAACTGTTCGTTTTCGGTAAAAAACGAGCAGTCCGGAAAGCTTGCGTCCAATCGTCCCACCGAGTCGAATCGGTCGTAGGCCACCATCAGGTTGTTTCCCGTATCGGCAATGGCTTTAATATGGCGTGGAGCGATATAGCCGGCCGCTCCTATCAGTGCAAAATTCAATTTCTTTTCCATGATATTTTCAATAAGCCCGCAAAGTTACAAAAAAATGTGCAAATACGCAAATACAAATCCCGCCCCGCTCGCAAAACGACGCACCGGCTACTTCGTTTTTAGCAGCACTTCGTCTATTATCTTCACGATTTGCTCTTTGGGGTACAGTCCTTTCAGCAGCACGGGCTGTCCCTCAACGGGAATGTACAGCACCTGCGGGATGCTCGATATTTGGAACACGTAGGCCAGTTCCCGCTCCTTTTCGGTGTCTGCTTTGTAAAAAATCACTTGGTCGCAGTATTGTTGGCTCAGTTCTTCCATAATCGGCGCCAACCGCTTGCAGGGCCCGCACCAAGTCGTGTAGAAATCGATCACGCAGGGTTTATCTCCTTTATACTTCCACTCTTTTTGCTGCGTATAGTCAAACACGCGCGCCTTGAATTGGTCCGTTGTCAGATAGACCACATCATCGGCAAAAATCGGGGCGATGCACGCCAAAAAAGCAATCAAAAGTACGAAACGAGTACGCATAATACTATCTAAAATTCTAAATAAATTTACTATAACAAATCTATGGTTAGGCCCTAATCAAACTATGATGAGCCCCAAATTAGACTATCTTCGACCCTAATTAGTCGATCCTAAGTCTATAAAATGAATGAAAAATACCATTTTATCGCACAAAGATAGGTTAATTATTCGGTATATACAAATTTCTTTGTACCTTTGCAGCAAAACAGCCACAAACCCATGCAATTCACCTTCGACATCGCGCAAAAAATAGCGCAAGCCATTCTCCCCTATCCCAAGGAGCAAGTTTTCCTGCTCAGTTCGGCCAGTATTCTCTCGCAGCAGCGAGCCGTTTTCCGCGCCATTCCCGAACTACTCCCGAAGGAACACACGCTACTCATCGAAGATGACGAGGCGCACAAGTCGCTCGACACCGTGCAGCAGATATGGGATTTCCTGCTCGCTCACCAAGCCACCCGCAGTGCGCTGCTTATTTGCATGGGCGGCGGCATTATTACGGACTTGGGCGGCTTTGCGGCTTCCACCTACAAGCGCGGAATCGATTTTCTCCATATCCCGACTACCCTTCTTGCCATGGTCGATGCCTCCACGGGCGGCAAAACGGGCTTCAACTATCACGGATTGAAAAACAGTATCGGGGTATTCAGTCAGCCTATCGACACGCTTATCTGCCCGCTCTTTTTGCAATCTCTGCCCGCCACGGACATGCTCAGCGGATTAGGCGAGATGTACAAGCACGCCCTTATCGACTCCGAAGAAACGTGGCAGACGCTCCGTCAATTCGACATCAGCCGTCTTTTTGTGGCGGACGATGCCAAGCGCGAAGCCGCTTTGCACGATTTTGCGCCGCTCATCGCCGCCAGTCTTGCGGTCAAGGAGCGCATTGTGGCGGCGGACCCCACCGAGCACGGATTGCGCCATACGCTCAATTTCGGCCATACGATAGGCCACGCCATCGAGGAATACTACATCGAGCGTTCCATCCATCCGCTCCCTCGCCACGGCTACTGCGTGCTGTGGGGCATGATCGCCGAGCTATATTTGAGTGTCCAACAAGTCGAACAACAAAATCAGCTCCCCGAAGAAAAACCAAACCAACCCACCGAGCAGCCAAACCAATCCACCGAGCAGCCAAATCCCCCCGCTGCAGGATTGCGTGATGCGCTCCAATACCTCATCGGTCTGATGAACGAGTATTACGGCAAGCCGATCTGCAGCTGCTCCGAGTATGGTCGCATGCTCGAAATCATTCGCCAAGATAAGAAAAATACGGTAACCCCGAAGGGCGAAATCGCGATCCGATTTGTGCTCCTCGAAGACGTGGGAAAACCGCTGTACGACCGAACCATCACCGAAGCAACTATAGCGCAAGCCCTCGACTACCTCTTTTCTCTGTAGTCGTTTTCCTTTGCTCTGCCCCGGAAAGCCCGTATAGAGCCGTTCCGGCGCCGTATCATTCCGAAAGATTTGCCGTAGCGGATAGCCGCTATTCTCGCACCGCCGATTCTATCGCCGTGCAGATAGCCTCAGCCACTTCCGTTTTGGCCATGAGTGGCAACGCCTGAGCCGTACCGTCTCGGTGCAGCAGCGTCACCTTATTCGTGTCGTACCCGAACCCCGCTCCCGCATCTTGCAGCGAGTTGAGTACGATCATATCCAGATTTTTTTCCGTCAGTTTGTGCTGTGCGTTCGCCAACTCATGGTCGGTTTCCAACGCAAAGCCCACCAGCAGCTGTCCGTTCTGTTTTTGTTCGCCCAGCGCCGCCGCTATGTCGGGCGTACGCTGCAAGGCCAGTGCCAGTTTCTCCTGCCCGGGCTGTTTCTTTATTTTGTGGTCGGCAGCCTGTTCGGGCGTAAAATCCGCCACGGCTGCACATAGTATCGTCACATCGCTGCCACCGAATTCCCGCCGACACGCTTCGTACATCGCCTGCGCCGATTCCACGGCGCACAATCGGCACGCCTGCTCCACCCGCTTTTTCAGCTCGCCATCGCCGGTCGGTCCCGATACCACCACCACTTCTGCGCCTCGGCGGCTGCATTCCAACGCCAAAGCATATCCCATCTTTCCCGTCGAGAAATTACTGATGTAGCGCACGGGGTCTATCCGTTCGCGCGTGGGGCCGGCCGTTATCAGCACGCGCTTCCCCCGCATCGTTTTCTGTGTCAGTGCCCCGATAGCCGCTTCCACTATCGCGTCCGGCTCCTGCATGCGCCCTTTTCCGGAGGTGCCGCACGCCAATTGTCCGTCAGCGCAATCGAGCATCGTGATGTTTTCCCATGCCGACAGCGTGCGAATTGCCTCCTCGATGGCGGGCGACGCATACATTTTGTCGTTCATGGCGGGCGCTATCACCACCGGCTTGCGCATGGCGCAGAAGGTGGTCGTTAGCGCATCGTCGGCTATCCCGTGCGCCATTTTTCCGAGCACGTTAGCGGTAGCCGGCGCCACTATCATCAGGTCCGCCCAATCCGGCAACGAGATATGCTCGGTCGAGTGGTCGTTTATGGCGGCAAAAACATTAGAATAGACCTTGTAGCCCGATAGGGTCTGCAAGGTCAGTTCAGTTACAAACTCCAACGCATTTTGGGTCGTGGTCACCTTCACTTCGGCGCCCGCCTTACGCAGCAGGCGAATCAGTTCCGGTATTTTGTAGGCGGCTATACCGCCGCTGACACCCACCAATATGTGCTTTCCGTTCAACACGCAACGAGAAAGTGGAGTCTTAAAAATTGAGTCCGAGTGCTTACTTCAGCGCTTCGTCTTTATTGCCGGTCTTGTATACCAAGTCGCCGTCCACAAATTCTTGCGTTGCCATCAGCGTCGGCTTCGGCAGGCGCTCGTAGGTACGCGAAATCTCTATTTGCTCACGGTTCTCGTAGGTCTCATCGGTCGAATCTTGCGGCACCGAGAAATCTTGCAATTTGGCGTCCAGTTCCTTTTTGAGCGCACTACTGATTTGGTTGGCACGTTTTGCTATGATGGCAACGGTCTCATACACATTCCCCACCGGCTCCACCAGCTTGTTCATGTCGCGCGTAATCGTATTTTTAGGCGCTTTCGATTGTTTAAGATCCATATCTATTTTATTTTTCTTTCGTTATTTTCTGTATATCTTTCAGTATTTTGTCGGCCGCCGAACGGTGTTTTGAGTTCGGATATTCGGTCACAAAATTGTAGTACTCGTCTTGCGTGTCGCGCGCGCGTTCCAATTTCTTTTCTTCGTACGAGCTGAGCACTTGCTGATATTTTGCTTGCAGTATCAGCCAGTTGAGTTCCTCCTGATACTTATTGCTCGGATAGGTCTTGAGCGCATTTTTCGCCGTTATCTCGCAGCTCAAATAGTTGTTGCCCAAGTACGAACCCAAGTTGTAGTACAATTTTGCGCTAAGGTATTCTTTTTGCGCCAGCTTATCGTACATCTCGTTCATTTCCGTGTACGCCTGCTCGGCATACGGGCTCTCAGGGTACAGTTCCACAAACTCCGTAAAGGCCTGAATCGACTTGCGCGTTATCTCTTGGTCGAGCCGTGCGTCGGGCGAATCCAGATAGTAGCAGTGCCCTAATTGGAATCGTGCCTCCACAATGTATTTCCCCTTCGGGTAGTTGCGGATGTAGGCTTGATAGTACTCCGCCGCCGTTGCATAATCTTTCTGCCCCATGTAGCTGCGCGACAAGTACGCCAACACGTCTTCGCTCCGTTCCGTGCCTTTGTAGTAGGCCGATACATCGTCGAGCAGCGTCTGCGACTTGACATATTGCTTGGCGTTGAAGTATTCCAACGCCTTTTGGTATTTGTATTCCGCATCGGTCGATTTGAGTACTTTTTGATACTCGCCGCAGCCGGTCAGAAGCACTGCCAGAAGCAATAGTATGAGGGGATACCGTTTCATGTCAAACAAAAAAGTGCGCAAAGTTACATCAAAAAATCGGATTATACAAATTTTTGTTGCCTATTTGGTATCGTTTTTTGGTCAGCCGAGAAAAATATAGTACCTTTGCAGGCTCAAGCACGCCTTTGCACCGTGTCCCAACGGCCGTTACGGCCAATTCATATAATTCTTAATTCATAATTCTTAATTCATAATTACCCCACCTATGGTTCGTGTGCGTTTTGCTCCATCGCCTACGGGAGCGTTACATATCGGCGGCGTTCGTACCGCTTTGTACAATTACTTGTTTGCTCGCCAGCACCATGGCGAGATGTTGCTCCGTATCGAGGATACCGACTCCACCCGCTTTGTGCCGGGCGCAGAAGAATATATTATTGAGGCGCTCGATTGGCTCGGCATCACCATCGACGAGGGAATCTGCAAGCAGGCGCCGAACGGCAAAGGTTCCCACGGCCCCTATCGCCAGAGCGAGCGCCGCGAGATTTACCACCAATATGTCAAGCAGCTTCTCGACACGCATCATGCCTATATTGCCTTTGATACGCCGAAGGAACTCGAAGAAAAGCGTGCGGAGATTGCCAACTTCCAGTACGACGCCCACACCCGCATGCAGATGGTCAATTCGCTGACCCTGCCGGCCGACGAGGTAGCCGCCCGTATCGCCCGTGGCGATCACTACGTGGTGCGCTTCTTGGTTGAGCCGAACGAGGACGTGCATGTCCACGACCTCATCCGCGGCGAGGTGGTAATCAACTCTAACATCTTGGACGACAAGGTGTTATACAAGTCGGCAGACGACCTGCCCACCTACCATTTGGCCAACATCGTGGACGACCACTTGATGGAAATCACTCACGTCATTCGTGGCGAGGAGTGGCTGCCGTCCGCCCCGCTCCACGTATTGCTTTACCGTGCTTTCGGTTGGGAGGACACCATGCCGCAGTTCGCTCACCTGCCTCTGCTGCTCAAGCCCGATGGCAATGGCAAGCTGAGCAAGCGGGACGGCGACCGACTCGGTTTCCCCGTTTTCCCGTTGGAGTTTCACAACCAGAAGGACGGCACCGTGTCGTCGGGGTACCGTGAGAGCGGCTACTTCCCCGAGGCGGTGATCAACTTCTTGGCGCTGCTCGGTTGGCACAACACGGGCGACCAAGAAATGTTCACCATGGACGAACTGATCGAGCAGTTCTCGCTCGACCGCGTCAGCAAGTCGGGCGCCAAATTCGACTACGAGAAGGGCAAGTGGTTCAATCACCAGTACTTGCAGCTCAAGAGCAACGAGGAGTTGGCAGACCTGTTCCTGCCGGTGCTCAAAGAGCACGGCGTGGAGGCGGACAAAGCCGTTGTGGCCAAGGTTATCGGACTGACCAAAGACCGCGTCAATTTTGTTCCCGAACTGTGGGAGCAGACCAATTTCTTCTTTGTAGCCCCGACGGAGTACGATGAGAAGTCGCTCAAGAAGCGTTGGAAAGAGGACAGTCCCCGCCATATCACGGAGCTGATGGCGCTGTTAGAGCCGCAAGAGGATTGGTCGGCAGAGGCGTTGGACGCACTCGTTATGCCGTGGATCGAGCAGCAGGGCTATGGCGTGGGCATCGTGATGAACGCCTTCCGTATCTGTTTGGTGGGCGCGGCTCGCGGTCCGCATATTTGGGCGATAACGGACGTCCTCGGCAAGGCCGAAACCCTCCGCCGCATGCACGCAGCACTCGAAAAAATCAAAGCTCCCCAAAACTAAACTCCCCCAACCCGGACTCCCCCAACCCCCTCAGAGAGGGGGCTATAAAATACTCTGACACCCCCTCCTTTGGAGGGCAGTGAGGGAGGTCTGAACTGAATTGAACAATGATATTAATATTTAGTGCCCCGAGCGGTTCGGGCAAATCAACTTTAGTAAATTACTTGCTCCACAAGCGCAACGACTTGGAGTTGTCCATCTCTGCCACCACGCGGGCACCGCGCGGGCAGGAGATAGACGGGCGCGAGTACTATTTTATCACGCCGGAGCGTTTTCAGCAGCTTATAGCCGAGGACCAATTTGTCGAGTGGCAACAGGTCTATGCCGGCACCTATTATGGCACGCTGCGCAGCGAGATTGAGCGAATCGAGCAAGCGGGCCACCACGTGGTTTTCGATATTGATGTCAAGGGCGGACTGAATATCAAGCGCATTTTCGGCGACCACGCCCGTTCGTTCTTTGTGGCGCCGCCGTCAATCGAGGAGCTGCGCCGACGCCTGATTGGACGAGGCACGGACTCGATGGAAAAGATTGAGGAGCGATTGGCCAAGGCGAATATCGAGCTCGCCGACGCCCCGCTTTTCGATTGCACAATCATCAATACCGACCTCTCCACCGCCGAGCACCAGCTCGACCAAGAAGTAGCGAAATTTCTTGACCTCCCCCAATAACCATCCGACCTCCCCAACCCCTCCAGAGGAGGGGCTAACAGATAATACTCACTCCTCATCCCCCCCAAAAAAAAACAGCGTCAGTATCTTCCTTGAAACAGATACTGTAAGCCCCCTCTCTGAGGGGGAGTGGGGGAGTCTAAAAACTATGAACATCGGTATCTACGGCGGCTCTTTCAATCCCGTGCATTTCGGGCATGTGGGATTAGTGCGTTGGGTGGTGGAGCATACCGATTTGGATGAGGTGTGGATGATGGTCAGTCCCAACAACCCGTTGAAGGACAGCCGCATCTTGGCCGACGAGCGAGTACGGTTGGAGCAGGTGCGCGAAGCGGTGGGGGACATCCCGGGCGTGCGGGTGTCGGACTTCGAATTTTCGCTGCCTCGTCCGACCTATACGGCGAACACTTTGCGTGCTCTTTCCCGAACCTACCCCGAACATACTTTTACTTTGATTATCGGTGAAGATAATTTGGCAATCTTCACGCAATGGCGAGAGTGGCAGTATATCCTGTCCCACTTTCGCCTTTTTGTCTATCCCCGCCACTCCTCCTCTGCAGAACCCGCACAATCCACTCCCCCCTTTCCCGAAGCAACGCCTTACCAACTCCCTACTCTCCCCACACAACCCACCCCCACTCTCCCATTCCCTGAAGTCTTACAAAGCCATATCGTCTATCTCTCCTCCGCTCCCTATTTCGACATTTCCAGCACCGAGATTCGCAACCACCGCCACGATTCGAAATAGACACCACAAAAACGCATTATCAATCCGCACCTTATATCCATCATACCCCAACCATTCCCGAACCAACCCCGAAGCTACTCATAGCAAATTCCAAAGCTTCCCATAACCAACTCCAAAGCTCCCCATAACCAATTCCAGAGCTCCTCATAGCAAATCCCGAAGCTACCCATAACCAACTCCAAAGTTTCCCATAACCAACTCCAGAGCTCCTCATAGCAAATCCCGAAGCTACCCATAACCAACTCCGTAGTTTTTCCACCCCTCCCCGCTATGAATAGATCACCTATCTCTTAGGCGGTCTTTTTTTGTCCAAATTGAATATGCAAGTAGGACCGAACCATCGCCCTACGAAGTTACCTTGCGCCCCAAACGCACCCTCTAAATTGGTACGGGAAATTGCATCAATAAGTTATATTACGACAAAAACAAGAAAATTACAGGACCCGATTGGTGCTACCTTCCCTATTTATAAGGACTTACAAAAAAGGCATAAATATGCAGGTCATTTTTCATTTGGAGATACAAAAAATATATAGTACCTTTGCAAAGTCCTTTCGAGGAAAAGCCAAGCGTAAAAAGCCATAACATAAGCATAATTCACTGATTATCTGACGCATACGCAAGGCCCAACCCAAGTATTCGACCCAAACCCGAAACGAGAAACATAGTTGCACCGGCGAGTGACAGCTGCGTTTTCCGCAGGGGGAAAATTCGACGAAAAAACAGCAGCCCACTTCCATACAAATAGGAGTGTCATAGTTTCCCGCAGGGAAAAGGATATTCGACGAAAAAAACAACATACAATATGGAAAACCGCATTATCAAGCGCGACGG
>CAVHGD010000003.1:61403-66848 GCA_963635385.1 Dialister sp. CAG:486
ACCGCCGTCTGCTCACCAACCGTATCGAGAAGATGTACGGCAAGGAGTTGGCGGACCAATATATGTACCTGCTCAAGCAGCACTTTATCTACAAGAACGATGAGACCAGTTTGGCGAACTACTGCGCTAGCATCACGATGTATCCGTGGCTGCTCGAGGGCACCAAAGCCATCGGCGGCAACGCCACGCCTCCTACCAATCTCAAATCGTTCTGCGGAGGTTTCATTAATATGGTGTTTATGGTGTCGTCTATGCTGAGCGGTGCCTGCGCCACCCCGGAGTTCTTGATGTATATGAACTACTTTGTAGAGAAAGAGTACGGCGAGGACTACTACCTGCATGCCGACCGTGTGGTTGACCTGAGCAAGCGCCAGCGAACCATCGACAAAGTGATTACCGACTCGTTCGAGCAGGTGGTGTATTCTATCAACCAGCCGACGGGTGCGCGCAATTTCCAATCGGTGTTCTGGAATATCAGTTACTACGACCGCTACTATTTCGAGAGCATCTTCGGCGAGTTCCGTTTCCCCGACGGCGAGAAGCCACACTGGGAATCGCTCAGTTGGCTGCAGAAGCGTTTCATGAAGTGGTTCAACCAAGAGCGTCTGCGTTCGGTGCTGACCTTCCCCGTCGAGACCATGTCGCTGCTCAGCGAGAACGGCGACGTGAAGGATAAAGAGTACGGCGAATTCACGGCGGAGATGTACGCAGAGGGACACTCGTTCTTCACCTACCTGAGCGACAATGCCGACTCGCTTGCCTCGTGCTGCCGTCTGCGTAACGAGATTACCGACAACGGATTCAGCTACACGCTGGGAGCCGGTGGTGTCAGCACAGGCTCGAAGAGTGTGCTGACAATCAACCTGAATCGAACCATTCAGTATGCAGTGCGCCAAGGCATGTCCTACCAAACGTATGTAGAGCAAGTGGTGGACTTGATGCACAAGGTGCAGTTGGCTTACAACGAGAACCTCAAGCACTTGCTCAAGCAGGGCATGCTCCCGCTCTTCGATTCGGGCTTTATCAATATCAACCGCCAATACCTGACTATCGGCGTGAACGGCCTCGTCGAGGCAGCAGAATTTCTCGGCATTCCTATCAACGACAATCCGCAATACGAGCATTTCGTACAAGAGATTTTGGGCATTATCGAGCGTCTCAACAAGTCGTATCGCACCAAAGAGGTTATGTTCAACTGCGAGATGATTCCCGCTGAGAATGTGGGCGTTAAGCACGCCAAATGGGACAAGGAGGACGGCTATCAGGTGCCGCGCGACTGCTACAACAGCTATTTCTATATTGTGGAGGACTCGTCGCTCAATGTGCTGGATAAGTTCCGTCTCCACGGTCGCAAGTATGTAGAGCACCTGACGGGCGGCTCGGCGCTGCACTGCAACCTCGAGGAGCACTTGTCGCAGAAGCAGTATCGCAACCTGCTCCGTGTGGCAGCGCAAGAGGGTACCAACTACTTCACCTTCAATATTCCGAACACCGTCTGCAACGACTGCGGGCATATCGACAAGCGCTACCTGCACGAGTGCCCCGTCTGCGGCAGCAAGAACTTAGACTACCTGACGCGTATCATTGGTTACCTAAAACGCATCAGCAACTTCTCGGAGGCTCGACAGAAAGAGGCACAGCGCCGCTTCTATGCCGCGATGAAAGAGGAGGCGTAACGTACAGATTCACATATAGATGGAAGAAAAAGGAAAGATTCACGACAATCTAAAACAATACACCCTGTTCCTGTCGGAATATGCGGTGTGCCTGCTCGGAGCGGGCGTCCATACGACACGCATTGTTCGCAATACGTGTCGTATTGCGACGGCATTGGGTGTCAAAGCAGAAATGACCGTGCTACACAAGACGCTCAACCTGACCCTCTCCTCGGCGGACGGGCAACACACGTATAATAAGGTATCGACCATTCAGCCCCGTGCCATTAGTTTTCGGCTCAATACCGACTTGAGTAAGTTGAGTTGGGACGCTTACGACCATCATCTCACCATCGAAGAGATTTGGAAACGCTACAAAGAGATACTCTCCAAAGCGAAAATCGGCGATTGGGAAGTGCTGGTCTTGGTCGGATTCGCAAACGCTGCTTTCTGCGGTCTGTTCGGCGGCGACTGGTGGGCGTGTATATTCGTGGCTATCGATACATGGATAGGCTATGCGCTGAAGATATTTATGTTGCGCAAGCACGCCAACACTTTTGTGGTGTGGTTCTGCTGCGCTTTCCTCTCCTCGATGGTCGCCTCGCTCTGCGGTTACCTGCATCTCGGCTCGACGCCCGACATCGCCATCGCTGCCAGTGCGCTCTATCTCGTGCCCGGTGTGCCGTTGATTAACAGCGTGATAGACACCATCGAAGGGCATGTGCTGACTGGCTTTGCCCGACTGATAGACGCCGTGTTGCTGATAGGCAGCCTCGCCATCGGCCTTCTCGCCACCACCCTGCTCGTTGGCTAAGACCAATTAACAATTAACAGGTAACAATTAACATGCAGGTTCTCTAACCCATTTCTTGGCGAGCAGCAGAGCCCCATTCACAAACTTATAAATCTCCTCATCTCGTGTTGGATATATTATTCGCATTATTGAAAGACGGCGTTTTGGCAGCGATTGCAGCCGTAGGGTTTGCCGTCATTTCCGACCCGCCGCGTAAGACGATTGCCTTTGCGGCTCTGTTGGCTGCCATCGGGCATGCCATTCGTTTCAGCCTCACCCATTGGGCGCACTTCGACCTGATGACTGCCTCGTTCTTTGGCGCACTCGCCATCGGTTTCTGCTGTTTGGCGTTTGCCTATTGGCTTCACTGCCCGACCACGACGCTTTATATACCGGCGCTGTTGCCGATGATTCCGGGTATGTATGCCTACCGCACCATCTTTGCTGCCACACAGTTCATGCAGTGTACGGCCAACTCGGACGAGGCGATGCATTATATGCTCGAAGTCTTTACCAACGCCCAAGTAACTTTTGCGGTGGTCTTTGCATTGGCGGTGGGGGCAACGATGCCGACCCTACTCTTGCGCCGTTGGTGTTTCCAGATGACCCGCTACAACAAGAAAGGCATTAAAGATATCTTCGCCCACTGAGCAGCATTTTCGCCTATTGATAACACGGCTGCACCTCATTTCGCAGGGCATTTAATTATTAACTGTTAATTGGAACCATGTTACGCTACGCTGATTACGATATTGTGTTTCAAGAGGTGCCGGACGAGACTACGCTGGCGCTGAACTTGAGCGGCTGCCCGCATCGCTGCAAGGGGTGCCACAGCCCGCACCTGTGGGAAAAGACGGGCGAAGAGCTGACCGAGGCAGCATTGGACAAACTATTGGCAACCTATCCTTATTGCACGTGCGTGGGGCTGATGGGCGGCGACGGAGACCTATCGGCCGTGCAACGAATGGCGCAGTATATCCACGCACGGGGGTTACGGGTGGCGTGGTACACAGGACTAAGCCAACTGCCTGATAGCGTGAATGTTAACGACTTCAATTACATTAAGGTAGGACCCTATATCGAAGCGCTCGGTGGGCTAAAAAGCAAACTGACCAACCAACGGTTTTACGAGTTGCAGAACGGCCAACTCATCGACCGCACCAACCGTTTTTGGAGATAGAGACATAAGGTACTGCCCACGCAGTATGCAACCATACAAAACGGGATAGCTGCCACAAGGCGACTATCCCATTTTTATATACAAGTACCCCAAATCGTTAAGTATCTCAAAGCATTAAGTACATTAAACACCTTAAAGCATTAAGTACCTCAAATCGTTTATTAGAGGGGTGCTATCGGTGGAGGGTTATGACCGTAATCTCGCTTGGGCAGTTCAGGCGAATGGGGAGGGTGCAACCGATACCGGAATTGACGTACAACGACTGCACGATAGGATGTGCGTCCGCTCCGTTAGGAAACACTTTGCGCTCGGCGTACCGCTCAGTGTGCTGTTCAGGGTTATGGTCAGGGTTCCGTTCGGTGTACCAACCCGCATTGTCACGAAACGAGACACTCGACAGTGGTATGCCGAACAGCCGAATCTGTCCGGAGTGGGTATGCCCGCTCAAGGTCAAAGGAATATCGGTGCGGGGCAGGACCTCGGCACGCCAATGCGTGGGGTCGTGCGAAAGCAAGACCGAGAAACCGCTTACCCCCGCCATCGCCTGTGCCAAATCGCCATGATAAACGGTGCGGAACCCCTCGCTGCTACACGATGAATTATCCACGCCGACAATAGTCAAGGTATCACCGCCTCGCACAATCACACGATGCGCATTGCGCAGCACCGTCCAACCCAACTCATCTTGCTCGAACGCTACAAGCCCCTCCAACTCGGCAGCCTGCTCGGCGGGCAAGAGATGGTTGTATATCATAAAGTCGTGATTGCCCAACACGCTCACCACCCCATCCTTCGCCTGCAGCCGGCGCAAGATAGAGGCATAAGGGGCAGCCTCCGCCACGCCCACCGTCACAACGTCGCCCGTGAAACAAATCAAATCGGGCTGTTGCGCATTGACCGAATCGACCACCCGCTGCAGGGCACTCGGACGATCGTTGAACGTAGAGAGATGCAAGTCGCTGATTTGGACTATCTTGTAGCCGTCAAAGGAAGCGGGAACAGACTCATTTTGATAGGAAGTGCGCACCACTTTCAATTGAAATCGCCCCACAAAATAGCCGTAGAGCAAAACAAACCACACCACGCCGAGCAGGGCGAGCGTTATGTAGCCAAAAGGCGCATACACGGGGCGCACGCAGACACCCGCGTGTGCGAGCAGGCGCCACACGCCCCATATCAGGTGGGGCAACAGGGCCACTAAAACAGAAAGGAATGCTCCGGCAATGAGCAGGAAAGAAAAAAGAGTCATATATCTATTTTTCCTTTCTCCATTCAATAATTGTACCAACCTAACCGCAACGTCTCAGCCCTTCGCAAAACGCCGCGGCCTCTACGCAAAACGGGCGGGATACTATCCCGCGCTAAGAAACCGCTATGGGGGCACTAAAGGTGGAGGGGGCTGCGCTCAATTAAAATCAATATGCAGCGCTGCGCTCAATTAACAGCTGACGATTATTAATTGTTAATTACTAATTGTCCTATCATAGGGGCAACCACAAGGTAAAACCAAGGAAAAACCAAGGAAAAATTCCCTGCAAGGTAATTGTTAATTATTTACTATTAATTGCTCCTATAATTTGTTTTTCTCAAATGTTTTTCGTATCTTTGCAGCACCAATTGAAATTATACCCAACACAAAAACGCATACATTCGTACGCAAAAAAACACAAATACTATGGCAGTAATAGAACAGATGGATGCGTTTGCCATACTTTTCCAAGACAACGAGTTCTACAAGCGAGTCATGAGCAAAATAGGCAAAGCCATGTACCTCGATTTGAAGAATGGGAAGTAGGGAGGAGGAAAAAGAATAGAAT
>CAVHGD010000004.1:0-1720 GCA_963635385.1 Dialister sp. CAG:486
TACTTCTGCCAGTTGTCTTTCAGCGCAGCGGTGCGGTTGAGTACGAGCCGGTCGGCGGTCGTGTCCGGGTCCACCACGAAGTACCCCTGCTTCAAGAGTTGGTAGTGGTTTTCTACGGCAACGCCCGATTTCCCGTTCTCCGATTGCGACAGTCCCGCAATGTCTTTATAGACGGGTGCGTGCAACTCGTTGCGGAGCGAGCCTTCTACCTTAATGGTCTTTATCTCAAGGCTGTTGGGGTTCAGCAGGTCGCGGAAGTCGCCCTCTTCGGCCGACGGGTTCTCTACGGCAAACAGACGGTCGTATAGGCGTGCTTCGGCGTCGATACACGAGCGGCACTCCACCCAGTTGATAGTAGATTTGGTCTTGCGGTTACCGCCCTCCGTGCCGGATTTCGAGTTGGGGTCGTAGGTGGCATATACGGTCGTGATGTTCCCCTCGGCGTCCTTCTCGCAGCCGGTGGCTTGGATGATATAGGCCGATTTGAGGCGTACCTCTCGCCCGCCCGGGCTGAGGCGGAAGAAGTTCTTGTCGGCCGTTTCGAGGAAGTCGCCTCGCTCGATGTAGAGTTCACGGGCAAACTGCATCTCACGCGTGCCGAGTTCGGGGTGTCCGTCTATGTTCTCCGCCGTGATGGTCTCGCCCTCGCCCTCATAGTTGGTCAGCACGAGCTTCACGGGGTCGAAGATGGCGCATACACGAGGAGCGGTCTCTTTCAGACACTCCCGCACGGTGTGTTCGAGCAGGCTGACATCTATCATACCCTCCACCTTGGTGTAGCCTATCTTGTCGATAAAGGCACGGATAGCCTCCGCCGTGTAGCCGCGGCGACGCAGTCCGCATACTGTCGGCATACGGGGGTCGTCCCAGCCGCGTACCAGCCCCTCCTTGACGAGTTGGAGCATCTTACGCTTCGACATCACGGTGTAGGTGATGTTCAGACGGTTAAACTCGTATTGGTGCGGACGGTAGTCGCCCTCCACGAATTGGTCGAGGAAGTAGTCGTACAGCGGGCGGTGAACGACAAACTCAAGCGTACAGATCGAGTGGGTCACGCCCTCGAAGTAGTCGCTCTGTCCGTGGGCAAAGTCGTACATCGGGTATACATTCCATTTGCGCCCCGTGCGGTGGTGCGGATGGGTGGTGATGATACGGTACATGATAGGGTCACGGAAGTGCATGTTGGGGTTGGCCATGTCTATCTTGGCACGCAGCACCATCCTGCCGTCCTCTATCTCTCCGGCTTGCATGGCCTCGAATAGGCGCAGGTTCTCCTCTATGGGGCGGTCGCGATACGGCGATGCCACACCCGGCTCGGTGGGCGTACCTTTCTGCTCGGCTATCTGCTCGGCGGTCTGTTCATCCACATACGCCTTGCCCTCTTTGATAAAACGGATAGCGAGGTCGTAGAGCTGCTGGAAGTAGTCGCTGGCGTAATACACATGGTTCCACTTGAATCCGAGCCAAGCGATGTCTTGTTGGATGGAATCCACATACTCCACATCTTCCTTGACGGGGTTGGTGTCGTCGAAGCGCAGGTTACATTCGCCATGATACTTCTCGGCTATGCCGAAGTCCATGCAGACCGCCTTGGCGTGCCCGATGTGCAGGTAGCCGTTCGGTTCGGGCGGGAAACGCGTCTGTATGCGTCCGCCGTTCTTGCCTTCTGCAAGGTCTTTCTCTACAATCTGCTCAATGAAATTGAGACTTCTTTCTTCCG
>CAVHGD010000004.1:2595-4749 GCA_963635385.1 Dialister sp. CAG:486
TATTAATTTATTGCAGTACCTTGTTGCGGAGCTGACGGCAGCATTGGGTGTTGAAGGTATGCCCCGGTCGGAGCGCAATCAGTTTGCCTTGCAGTCGGCATCCGAGCAGTGACATATCGCCTATCAGGTCGAGCAATTTGTGGCGTGACGGCTCGTTTTGGTAGTTGAGCGGCGACAGATAGCCGAGCTTGGTAGCATCGAGGTGCGGGGCACCTAAGCGCTCGGTCATGTAGTCAAGTCCCTCTTGCGACATCTGCGTCTCGTAGATAACCAACGCATTTTGCAGGTCGCCTCCCTTGATGAGTCCCATACGCAGCAGCGGCTCTATCTCGCGCACAAAGCAGAAGGTGCGTGCGGCAGCTATCTCGTTGGGGTAGTCGTTGAGGTCGTGTAGGTCGGCGTGTTGCTCGCGTAGCAGCCCCGTGGGGTAGCTGACCGTCACTTCCACCTCGTAGTGGTCCGACGGCACGATAAACAGACTGTTGCCGCGCTCGGATACGTATTTGATGGGTTCCGTCACGACATAGACTTTCTGCTCGGCATCTTGCTCTTGCAGTCCTGCCTCCTGAATGGCTTTGACGAACAGCCGCGCACTGCCATCGAGAATGGGCATTTCGGGTCCGTTGAGCTCGATTAGGCAGTTATCCACGCCCAACGCATAGAGGGCAGACAGGGCGTGTTCTACGGTCGATATTTTCCACGCGCCGTGTTCCAGTACCGTGCCGCGCTCGGTGGCGCTGACATAGTCGGCAACGGCCTCGTAGGTAGGCTTGCCGGGCAGGTCGATACGGCTCATGCGTACGCCGGTGTTGGCCTCGGCAGGCAGGAAAGTGGCTGTAATGTTCAGCCCGGTGTGCAGACCCTTCCCCGAAAGGGTGAAAGGTTGCTGTAATGTATGCTGTTTCATTGAACGAATTTATGCAAATTTCGGCAAAAGTACAAAGAATTATTTATATATGCAACTATTGCCCTATTTTGGCGGGCTTGGAGTGCATTCGGGAGTCCAAAAGGGGAGGTTCGGGAGTTCTACGGGAAGCCTTCGGGAGTCAGAAGAGGGATGTTTGGGTGTCGTTCGGGGATGCTTTGGGTTTCCTTGGGGCTTTCTTCGGTTTTTCTTCGGAGTTGGTACGGTCTTCCTTCGGGAGTGCTTCGGGATTTTCCGCATTTTTGGAGGTCGAAGCAGCAGCTCCTTTTGGGGTCGATGCAGCTCCTTTTGAAATCAAATCCGTGTTATTATTTATAGAGTTAGCAGCTCCATTTTGGGCGGACTCCGTGGTTTTTGGGGAATGGTCGGGGGTGGGGTTTTGGGCGAGGCGGGTGCGGGCCTGTTCGATAAGGCGGCGGGTGGGGTCCTCACACTTGGAGCAGACCCAATTGATGTACGACGGGTCGATTTGCAGCACCTGCTCGATGCTCTCCCCCTTGTATTTGCCCTGCGCAAAGACCGCCTTGCCCTCGCGCATCGCCAAGAATCCGTCCAACGAGATGAAATCGAACTCCTCGCGCTCTATCTCGTCGGCGCTGCGGGGTTTCTTGCATTGTGCCTTAAAGACCTCTATGGTGGCTCGCACATCGGCCAACGAGTTGTGTGCGCCCTTGAAGTCGTGCTTGTAGTAGCGCCGATAGACATCGCTCAGGCGGCGCGAGGTACGCCCCACCTCGATGATATAGGCGTCGTAGAACGTGCGGTGCTCGAAGTCGAATGTCAGCCCTTCTCGCTGCAGGTTGTAGTACAGAATGCGGGCATCGAATCCGTTGCCGTTGTAGGAGAGCAGGTCGCAGCCCTCGACAAACGCCATCATGTCGGGATAGACGGAGCGCAGGCTCACGCCATCTTGTTCGAGCATCTCGCGCGAGATATGATGTACCTCCTCCGCCGACGGGGCGATGGTGTAAGCGCCCGAAGGGCGGATGTACCAATCCCGATGGTCCACCTCCTCGAAATCGGCGGCACGAAACTTGACAAACGACAACTGAATAATCCAATCGCGTTGGACATCCAAACCGGTGGTCTCCGTATCGAAACAAACTACAAAATCCGTCATAGACCAATTAATAGACCTCCCCTTGCCCCTCCAAAGGAGGGGAATACAGAGTATGGTCGGGTTTATATTGTTGCGCTGTTTGGGTCAGATACTGCGCATGTTAATTATT
>CAVHGD010000004.1:4858-36231 GCA_963635385.1 Dialister sp. CAG:486
TTAGAAGAATTATTCGATTTGCAGCACAAGTCCTTTCAGGTATTCGCCTTCGGGGTGGTAGATGTTAATAGGGTGGTCCTGCGGCTGATGAAGTTGGTGCAGGATACGCACCTTACGGCCGACCTGCGCCGCTGCACTGAACACCGCCAAACGGAACATCTCCTTATCCACCGCCTGCGAGCAGGAAAATGTGAACAGCAGCCCGCCCGGGCGTATCTGCTCGATGGCCTTGGCATTGAGCCGCTGATAGCCCCGCAGGGCGTTCTTGATGGCATCTCGGTGCTTGGCAAAAGCCGGCGGGTCGAGAATGATAAGGTCGTATTGGTCCTTGATATTTGCCAAATAGTCGAAGGCCTCAACCGCTATCGCCTCGTGGTTGCAGCCGTTGGGGAAATTACGCTCCACGTTTTTGCGCACGAGCTCGATGGCCTTCTCCGACACATCGACCGACACCACGCGTTTCGCCCCGCCCCGCAGCGCATAGACGGAGAATCCGCCCGTGTAGCAGAACATATTGAGCACCTCCTTGCCCTCGGCGTACCGCTCCAACAGGGCTCGGTTCTCGCGTTGGTCGACAAAGAAGCCCGTCTTTTGCCCCCGCAGCCAATCGATACGGAACTCCAATCCGTTCTCGCGGCTCCAAAAATCGGTGTCTGCCCCTTGCCCGATGAGGTAGCCCGTCTTGTCGCCCTCCACGGTGGCCTTAAACGGCAGCGTGTCGTCGGACTTGTAATAGACATTTTTTACTTGCGGCACGGCGTCTGCCACGGCCTCGGCTATCTCCTTGCGGTGCCGATGCATACCCACCGAGTGGGCTTGTACGACGGCCGTATCGGCATAGACATCCACTATCAGCCCCGGCAGGAAGTCCCCCTCGCCGTGAATGAGGCGGAAGGTGTTGTTTCGCTCGCTGACCAAGCCCAACGAGGTGCGGACTCGGTAGGCCGACTCGATACGGCTGTGCCAAAAGTCGGCGGGCAGCTCGCTGACCCCGAACGCCAAGATACGAACGGTGATGGAGCCTATCTGGTAATGCCCGACGCCGATGACCTCGCCGTCGTGGCTCTTGACGAGCACCAACTCGCCCTCTTGCGGCTCGTTGTGGGGGTAGTTCTTGTCCAAAACGATTTTGGCCACGGCCCCCGAGAATATCCACGGATGGAAACGCTTTGCCGACTCCTCTTTGTGCGGCTTGAGAATAAGGGTTGTCATACGGCGGAGGTTATTCAACACCGTTTGCCACGGTGTGATAGGTGTGTAGAGAGAGATTGTCACTCACGCGCTTGATACTGCTCAGGCGGGTGAATCCGAGCGCTGCGATATAGGCCAACTCCATGTCGAAAACACAATCGGTGTAGTCGGATTGCAGCACAAAATCGGTGTTGCTGTAGCAAACGGCCTGCGGGAGCGTTTTTGCCACGGGAGCTATCGAGAGCGGAAGAGTTGGTTCGGGGTAGGTAACGTTAGGATGGTTCAGGCGCACCTCGCTCACGGCATAGAGGCTGCCGAGGTCGAAGTTGGCACTGCCCGCGTACCCGATATTGAGAAGCTCCGCCTCACGAGGCACCGACTGCAGGGCGTGTAGGACATTGATGGCACCGACACCGGTGACGAGTATTTCGTATGCACGGAGCGCTTCGGCGCAACCTAATTTTTCGCCTACCTCGTCGATGAGTTTGCGCTCACCGTCTTCGGCCAAGATAATGTATTTTTTCATTCAAAAGATCGTATTTATTTGTGTGTGAGAAGTGTATGGAGGATGTAGAGAGAGCTTAATTATGGTTCTTGGTTCGGCACTGCTTGCGGCGGCGAATGTCCATCGTGACGGTGCCTGCCACGAGCAGCAGGAACAGCGCAAAGCAGCCGAGCGAGAGGGCATTGCCCTTGTGGATGCATTCGGGGTCGAACACCATGGCCATGGTATGCGTGCCTGCGGGAATGACGGCGGCTCGGAGCATGTAGTTGGCACGAGCGATGGGGAGCTCTTGGCCGAGCGAGCCGTCCTCATGGGTCAGATAGAGCTTCCAGCCATAGGGGTAATAGATTTCCGAGAAGACTGCAATACGGTGCTGCTCGTTCTGCGAGCGGTAGTCGATACGGTTGGGAGCGTAGTGGGTCAGCTCAATCAGGTCCGAATCGTACGCCATCAAGGGAGTTGGTTCGGGAGTGGTTCGGGAAAGCGCCCATAGAAAGGCACTGTCGACCACCGCCGTGGTGTGCAGATTTTCGGTGCCGAGAGCGGCTATCTCGTCGTTGGCGTTGCCCACTGCCTTGACGTCATCCACAAACCAACAGTTGCCCATGGCATACGGGTTGGTGACGGGTATCTGCTGACCGCCCTGCAGCGGCACGATGGCATATTTCATATTGAGCATATTGAGCACGGGGAAGAGGCTGTCACCGTTGCAGGGCGTCGTGAAGCCGTAGGTCTGACCAATGGCGGTCATCAGCGGCTGCATTTCGGGCGCGATATGCACGTCAATCAGGTCCTGATAGCGGCGGAGCTTGGCGGCCGAATAGCCGCCGATAGATTTGAGATAGTAGCTCGTGCGGGCCTCGTTGAAGGTGTTGGTGGAGAGATTGAGCACACGGAAGTGGGTGGGGTCTTGGAGCAGCTCCTCCTCATAAGGCAGCTTGTTGAACGCCTTGTTGATGTCCTTCTGCGGGCGGAAATAGCTGTCGTTGCAGAAGCGTTTATCCACCGTCCACATGTCGGCTATCACCAAAATGGTGAGCGCCAATCCCAAATAGAGGTTCAGCTCCTTGCGGGTCTGAAAATAGCGCAAATAGGAATACGCAAAGACCACGAGGAAGCCTGCTGCCACAAAGCCGAACGAACGCCATGCGTCGGAGCGAATCAGGTCGATACGCTGGTCGAGAATGGCATCGTAGATTTGTTGGCCGACTTGGGCCTTCCACTGTGCGTCGTACGACGAGGTAACATCGATGCTGCCGCTCATAAGCGCCACGAGGGCACAGATACCGCCCGTAACACCGCCTGCAATGAACAGGCTGTTGCGTACTCGCTTCCACGGCAGACGGCCGTCGGAGATGGTCTTGAGCGCCATAAAGCCGAGCAGCGGCATGGTGATTTCCGCCACGATGAGAATACTCTCGACGGCACGGAACTTATTATACACGGGGAAGTAACGGAAAAACAGCTCGGTGAGCGGCATGAAGTGGTGTCCCCATGCGAGCGTGACGGAGAACAGCGTGGCCACGAGCAGCGCCCACTTGTAGGGGCCGTCGACAATGAGCAGCGCCAACAGGAACAGGAAGCAGACAATGGCACCCATATAGACGGGGCCGCTGGTGAAGGCCTTCTCGCCCCAATAGGTGGGCGCCGACTGACAGAACTGCTTAGCCTGACGCGAAGGCACGCCCAGCTTTTTGAGGTCGGTCTCGAGCTTCGAGTCCTTGCCCAAGTCGTAGCCGCTGGCGCCGCCCATGTAGTTCGGGATAAGGAAGGTCATGGTCTCGTCGATGCCGTAGCTCCACGCCGTGGCGTAATCGATATCGAGGCCCTTGGTCTTGTTGCTCGAGTCGGTGTCTTTGACAAGGTCGGAATGGCCGCCGCGCATGGTCTCGGCTGCATACTCCTGATTGGAGAAAATGGAGGAGCTGCCCATACCCATACCGAGCGCAAACGACACGGCAAACAGGGCGGTGGCGATACCGAAATGCTTCCATTCCTTAGACTTGATAACGATAGCCAACTCGGCAAAGAACAGCACGCCTATCAGCATGCAGAGGTAGTACGACATCTGCGGGTGCTGGAAGAATCCGATAAAGGTGAATAGCGCTACCATCACGCCGCCCCAACCGTATTGCTTGCGGTAGGTCAGCACAAAGCCGATGAGGACTAAGGTCATCCATGTAATGGAATAACACTTACCGTGGTGGGAAGCGGCTATAATGACAAAGAAATAGCTCGAGAGCGCCATGGCAAATGCGCCCGCCATGCTCACCCACTTATCGACCTTGAAGGTACGCAGCAGCAGGAAAAAGGCAATCAGATAGTAGAGAAAAATGAAGAAGACATTGCTTTTGCCCAAGCCCAACAGCCAAAGCACGGGGTGGAGAATGGTATTGAGAATGGGGCGCTCGCCGCCGCCAATCTGGTAGTTGGGCATGCCCGAAAACATGGACCCCGTCCAATAGGAGTAGTCGCCCGTGGCTTGGTGGTAGGCCACGCCCTCTTGCACGGCGGCACGGCCGTTAATGCCATCGCCGGCGTAGATTTTCTGCCCTTGCAGCGCCGGGAAGAAATAGATGGCTGAGGCCACAAAGAAAAGTAGGAAAATGATGAGATTTGGAAGGTACTTTTTCCAATCGATGCGTTTGAATAAGTTTGTATTCATTGAAATGATGGTTTTGCAATACAAAGGCAAAAAAGACGGAATGGCAGGGCCTGCTACCCGTCCGAAGCGAACATTGAGAAACAACGATTCGCATATCGGTCGCAAAATTACTGCTTTTCAGTGAATTATGCAACCGATAGCCCCGATACGCCACGAAATTAGGACAATTTGGGGCGGGAAACGTGACGAAAATGCAAAAAAAAAGAGACCGGCCGATGGGCGGGTCTCTCTTGCAGTTGGTAGGGAAAATGGTTATTCCTCGATGGTAATGGCGGTCTTTCCGTCTTTTTTGTATTGGGAATCGAGTGCCCAATCATTGGCGAAACGGGAGATTTTGTGCTGCTTGTTGTCGTCCCAATAGTACCCGCGATTGATAGAACGCAGTCCGCCGATTATTTTTGTTAATTGCGTATTGCTTAGTTGCTCATCAGTCAAAGTAGTCAGAGAATCATTGACATAGATGGTTCTATCGCTTGTTACATACACTTCTTCATCGCCGGAAATACGGGTGATTTTTAGATATTGGTAATCCGGTGTCGACTTAAATGTTTTCCATTTTTTGCGTTGCTGTTCCTTACAATCAAACTGTGTGTTATAAAGCGCGCAACTTTGAGTCAGTTGAATGGTGTCGTATACGATCTCTGTTCGGCTACTATTAGGGGTACAGATTAGTTCTACATATTCCATCGCTAATACGGAATTAGGCGAATAAATAACTAAATTACTGATACCCGTGTAGGGGTATTGGTCATAGTCGCAAGAAGGGAAAATGGTAACCAAGCTTAGTATGAAAAACAAGGCTGTGCTTTTTAATTCTTTCATTATTGTATGTAAATATAGTTGTTTATTTTTTCTTGATGGCATAGTTCAGTCCGCCCAATATGCTCCAATAGGGGTAATAGTTATGATCTTGCAATCGATACCCGTTGTCTGCCACAAAAATACGTAAATGCGTTTTTGTACCTGCCCAATTCTTGTTATATGCATATCCGACGGCAGCCCAATAGTGTGGTTCTCCATTGATCCCCTCTACAAGAACAGGAAGTTTATGATCGGTCATCCAAGCTATCGGATAGGTTATAAATTTAATTTTGTAATCGCCATGCGTTGCATTTTTTACGCCACGGCGGATACCTTTATCATACAAAGGATATTCTCCGGCTGTTTTGACCGTTTCTTTGAAAAATACATAATAGAGTCCGTTGTCTGTCATCTTGCTATGATTTTCCCGTGTTTGATAGGTGTTAGATTCCCCGCTCTCCGGTGCCATCTCGTAATACGAATAAGCCTGACGCCCCATCCATGTACAGAAATAGTAGTACTCGTTCGGATTGCTGATATAATCACCTAATATAGGGAGATATTTGCCTTCATAATTGTCGTAAAGACCTCTGTATATCCAACTTAATGCCGACGGACCACAATAGTCTGTCCAACGCGTGAGGCGTAAGTAGTGGCTGCTGTATTGTGGTAAAAAGCCAACATATTTTGCAGAAATGTCTTTGATGTTCGCATCTATGAGTCGTTGTAATTCGGGGGTAATGGTGAATTTTTGCGTAGCTGTGCCCTGAAGCGCCATGTGGGTGGCACTCCATAACTCTTTTACATGCTCGGGTATTTCGAAAGATTTGATATAATCTCCAATGGTAATAGACTTATTTTCCGGATCGGATACTTCCAATTCAGCTAAATCTCGTTCCATATTCTCTATTTCCTCACTGCTGAGCGTGGAATAGATTCTATTCGCTAAAAGTTCTGCTTTGTTGGTGGAGAGCAATACATTCTCAACCGGAACCAATTCTTCCGTATAGGTGCCTTTTTCTTTATTTACAAAATCGATACGGAATAGTTGGCTCTTGTTGTTCCCATAATACACAATCGGATATTCACCCACATAGCGTCGGTAACTAAAATTAGTTTTTCCGTATTGAATCGGATAGGGGAAAAGAAATTCAAGAAGTTCGGTGGAAGAGGGTTGTGCACTCGCAACAGCGGTGCCGATTATCTCTTCTTGATTAAACAATATGGCAAATTCGTAATAGTAAGGTTTATCATCATAATCGTATACAATGACCGGTTCATCCGAAAAAGATAATTTGTCTTTGCAATTACTGATATCGGGATAGCCTAAATCGGTTACTATACATTCGGGATAGAAATTCTCGACTTGTGCATAAAATTCAGCAAAAGCATAATCTCGTGCAACGCGGTAATCGAGAAAGCCATCCCTCTCGTAACAATCAGTGAATGAAGCTTTTTCAAGTTCTTCGGCTGAAGCGAAAGGAATATCTGCCGAGAAAGAACCACTAACCTCGATCGGGTCGCTTACCTCCGATTGAGATAGAGTGCCGTCTATCTCATTTTTACATCCTGTGGGTAGGAGTGATAGCATAATTAATACGCCTACCATAGATCCATAAAAGATTTTCTTCTTCATAGATTTTTTTTGATTTGAACGGGTTGAATAATAAATAATTAGTATGTATATAATCTATTATGCGTGAAAAACGACGCAAAGGTACAAAGAATTTTCTAAAACACAAAATAAATAGTTAATTATTTAGGATTGTCCGTGTATGAAACACTGTTTTTGATTGGTTTTGATTAAAATAGTTGCTTCGGCATAACCAGCAGAACCCCTATATAAATTCTTAAAAACTGACAGATATGTAAGGGTAGAGTATAATAATTTACAAAACTGTAAGTTTGGTTTGGTAGTGTGAGGGAATTGTTGTAATTTTGCAGTCGTGGGAGTTTGGCATTTTCTCAAAAGTTATACACGAAATTTACTTAAACTTTTCTCCAAACTTACTCTAAGATTTTCTTAAGATGAGCGGACAGACGAAGAATAAGCGAGAAGAAATACTCAATGCGGCCGAAGAAGAATTTGCCTGCAATGGCTATCAGGGGGCGAGCATGAGCCGTATAGCGCGACGCGTGGGGGTGACCCATGTGCTGCTGTACTATCATTTTAAGACCAAAGAGAATCTGTTTGCAAGCGTGCTGCAACGCAAAATAATGGTGTTCTGCGAGACCATGATGGCCGCCACCCACCACGGAGAAATGCCGTTTTTGGAAATGGTGGATGCCATTGTGGCCAATAACTTTGACTACATCGTGCAGAATGCGCTCCTGATACGGATGGTGGTACACGAGCTGCCCGAAGGTTTCTCGCTCTACCAATTAGTGGGCGACAGCTACAAAGAACATCTGGTCGGCTTTCAGACGGTGATCGACACGGCGGTGGCCGACGGACTGATAGAGCCGATATCGGTGCGGCGGCTCATGCTGTCGATATGCTCGCTCAACGCCATGGCGGTGGTGGTATATCCCACTTTTGAGACCATATTCCCCGCCCAAGAGGCCCACCGAGAAGCCTATCTGGCGGAACGGAAAGCGGAAAATATAGCGTATATACATACTTTACTACATACAAAAAAAGAATTATGAAAAAGCTTTTCCAATTTGGTTGGTTGCTGAGCGTGGCTCTGCTGGCAACGGCTTGTTCGGATGCGGTTCGCCCGTTTGTGGGAGACTACAGCTACAAAATCAGCGGCACGGTGACCATTGACGGCTCGATTACCCATGTACTGCCTACGGAGCAGGGATGTTTGCAGCTGGATCGCATTGATAAGAATACGGTGCTTATGACATTCAATGCGTTAGGCGGGGGCGTCTATACCGACACGGGCTATGTGGACAATAGCCATATCTCGTTCTCGGAGGCGGAACGCACGCTGCTGCTGACCTACACGAACGAAAGCTCGCAACAGACTACGCAATACTTTGAACTGACCGTGGCCGGTGAAGGCGACATACAGAACGAGACCCTTGTCTTTCGGCTGACCTACGTGGGCGAAGGACTGAAAGACGGTAGCGAGTTGGTAGGGGAAAACATACTGATGGTGGCCAAACAAAATTGATGCTAAATACGGATACAATGAAAATACGAATTGTCCCAATCGGATTGGCGTGTGCACTGCTGCTTGCGGGCTGCAAGGCGGACGAGAAAAAGAAAACAACCGCCGCTCCGCTGAAAATCCATACGGAAGTAATCAGCCATACGACAAGCACCTACACGCACTCGTATGTGGGCAAAATAGAGAGTGCGGCGAGCATTCCGCTCACCATGCAGTCGGCCGGGCAAGTGGTGCAAGTGTATGTCCGCAAAGGTGACCGCGTGAAGGCCGGGCAGGAGATACTGCGCATAGATAACACCCGCGCCAAAGATGCGCTGCAAGCCGCCGACGCCTCGCTAAAAGAGATAGAAGATGGCTATGGGCGGGCACAGAAGGTGTTTGCCGAAGGGGGAGTGACGGAGCAGAAAATGGTGGAACTGAAAACCAAACTGCAACAGGCTCGCTCGATGGTGAATATGTCGAAAAAATCGGTGGAAGACTGCGTACTGCGGGCACCGAGCGACGGCGTGATAGGCGACTGCGACATCCATGTCGGGCAAGTGGTCAGCCCCGTGCTGCCTGTGGCCACGCTGCTGCACACCGACGGATTCAACGTGGTGTTTGACGTGGCGGAGCAGGACGTGTCGCACATCTCGGTGGGCGAGAAGGGGGCGATTCAGATTGCCGCCCTCGGACAGGACACGCTGCCCGTGCGCATTGTGGAGAAAAGCCTTGTGGCCAATACGATAGCCCACACCTATACCCTAAAAGCCGAAGTGCTGGCGTCGGAGGCCTACAAGAAAGCGCTGCTGCCGGGTATGATCAGTAAGGTATGGCTCAACACACAGATAACGAGCGGCTACGCCGTGCCGACGCAGTGCGTGCAGATTCTACAAACGGGGCATAGCGTCTGGGTGGTAGAGAACGGAAAAGCGCAACGGCGTGCGGTCGAGATAGGCATGCATACGCAAGGGCGTGTGCTGGTGACAAGCGGCTTGCAGGCGGGCGATACGCTGATAGTGGAAGGACAGCAGAAACTATACGGCGGTGCCGCAGTGGAGATAGAATAAGAGGAAAGGCGAGCCGTGAAAAAGCGAAATCACATAGAAAGCGCCATGCGCAAACACAGCTTGGTCTATGCCTCGGTATTGGTACTGACCTTGCTGGGTATTTGGTCCTTGCCCCGCATGAACAAAGATGAGTTCCCGCAGTTTACGATCCGACAGGGTATTGTGGCTGCGGTCTATCCGGGCGCAACGGCACAGGAGATAGAAGAGCAGGTAACCCGCCCGTTAGAGGACTACCTGAACGGCTTTGTGGAGATAAATAAGGAAAAGACAAGTTCCGTCACCGAAGACGGACTGGTGTATGTCTATGTATGGCTGCGCAACGACGTGCAGTCGAGCAGCGACGCATGGACCGCCATTCGCGCAGGATTAGACCTGTACCGGAAACTCTACATGCCGGCGGGCGTGCTGCAGACGGTGGTGATAGATGATTTCGGCAACACCTCGTCGCTGTTGCTGACCGTGGAGAGCGACGACCGCAGCCCGCGTGAGCTGGAAGCCTACACCCGCCAACTCTGCCGCCGGCTGCGTACCATTCCCGAAATGGGAAAAATACGCATCATGGGTACGCAGAGCGAGGAGATATCCGTCACGGTGGACCCCGCACGCCTCTCGGCGTACGGCATAGACCAAAAAGCGCTGCAGGCCTCGCTCATGCTGCAAGGCTTCCGCACCATTGGCGGCTCGATAGACGGCGTCGAGGGTACGCAGAAGCTGCAAGTGGCCATCCCCTTCAAGAGCGAACAGGAGATAGCCGAACAGATTGTGTGGTTCAACCCGCTGACGGGGGCGACCATTCGACTGAAAGATATTGCGACCATCGAACGGCACTACCCCGCGCCGAGTAAATCGGTGCAGTACTACACGGGCGATGCGGCGGTGGATATTTCGGCCAACCGCTCGTGCCTGATAGTGAATATGGAGATGGTGCCCGGCCATAACATCGTGGCATTCGGGCAAAAGATAGACAAGGAGATGGACCAAATCAGCAGCCAACTGCCGCCCGACATCCATTTCCACCGCATTACCGACCAACCGAAAGTGGTCAACGACTCCGTGAAATCGTTTATGCACGATATCGTGCTGTCCATCGTGGTGGTGATTATTGTTATGCTCGTGCTGTTCCCGCTGCGTACGGCGCTGGTGGCGAGCACGGGCGTGCCGGTCTGCACGGCGGTGGCGATAGGTATCATGTATCTGACGGGAATCGAGCTCAACACGGTGACGCTGGCGGCGCTGATAGTGGTGTTAGGTATGATAGTGGACGACTCGGTGATCGTGATAGACGGCTACACCGACCTGCTGGAGCACGGCCATAGCCGCTGGTACTCGGCGGCGGTCAGCACCAAGGAGCTGTTTGTGCCCATGTCGGTGGCGACTTGCTCCATTTCGGGTATGTTTTTCCCGATGACGATGATTATTACGGGCCCGCTGGGCGACTTTGTGAAATACTTCCCGTGGGCGATACTCTTTGCCCTGAGCGCAAGTATATTCTACGCCACGTGGGTGACGCCGTATATGGCAACGCAGTTTATCCGCCGCCGCAAGACGGACAAGCTCAACTGGTTCGAGCGTCGGCAGCAGCACTTCTTCAACACGCTGCAGACGGGCTACCATAAGCTGCTGACATTCTGTTTCGCCCACCCGAAGGGAGCCATCGCCACCTGTGCGGCTTGTATCGTGCTGGGCTGCTTCCTCTTCACGCGGCTGAACCTGCAGCTACTGCCGAAAGCGGAGCGGGAGTGCTTTGCCGTTGAGATTCACCTTAACGAGGGGGCGTCCATCGAGGAAACGACCGTGGTGGCGGACAGCTTGGCGCGTATGCTGCGGGTAGATAAGCGGATTACCTCCATTACCTCTTTTATCGGGCAATCGAGCCCCCGCTTCCACGCGACCTATACGCCGCAGATGCCCCGTTCGAGCTATGCGCAGTTTATCGTCAATACCTCGTCGAAGGAGGCCACGGCGCAACTGCTCAAAGAATACACGCCCCGCTACGAGAACTATTTTCCGAATGCGTATATCCGCTTCAAACAGCTTGATTATCAGGCGGTTATCAACCCGATTCAGGTACGATTCCGTGGCGACGACCTCGACCAACTGGCGCTCTACGCCGACAGCCTGAAACAGTTCATGGCGGGCGAGCCGGAGTTCCGCTGGGTGCATTCCGACTACGACAACATTGCCTGCCAAACGCGTATCACGCTCAACGAGGAGGAGGCAAGCCGCTTGGGCATTACCGAGACTACGCTCTCGCTCTACCTGCGCACGCTGACGCAAGGCGCGAAACTCACAACGGTGTGGGAAGGCGACTATTCCATTCCCGTCATGCTCTATACGGCCGGCGCCAAGGATATGACGATCGACGAGCTGCAGGATGTGATGGTGCCGACTATCTATCCTTCGGTCTGGGTGCCGCTGCGTCAAGTGGCCACGCTGGAGCCGGAATGGCACCACACGCGTATCGAGCACCGCAACTCGGTGCGCTGCGTGACGGTGGCAAGCGACCTGCAAGGCAACGTGAGCCAAGTGGTGGCAGACAAGAAAATCAAGAAATGGGTGAAAGAGAATCTGCAAGATATGCCCGACGGGGTCAGCGTCTCCTACGGCGGACTGTCGGCCGTCAACGGCGAAATGATTCCGCAGATAGCCATCTCGGTGGTGGCCGCTCTATTAGTGATGCTCGTGCTGCTGCTCTACCACTTCGGCAACCTATCGCTCTCGTTGCTCACGCTGTCGAGCAGTGTGCTCTGCCTCTTCGGCGCCTTCACGGGGCTGTACCTGTTCGGATTGGATGTGTCGATTACGGCGGTGCTGGGAATAGTCAGCCTTATCGGTGTCATCGTGCGTAACGCCATCATGATGTACGAATACGCCGAGGACCTGCGCACGCACCACGTGCCGCTCCGCGAGGCGGCCTTCGAGTCGGGTATTCGCCGTATGCGGCCTATCTTCCTGACGACGGCGACCACCGCATTGGGCGTTATTCCGATGATAGTGGCGCACACGAGCCTCTGGATGCCGATGGGCGTGGTGATCTGCTTCGGTTCGCTCTTCACGCTGCCGCTGACCATCACCGTGCTGCCCGTCGCGTACTGGAAAATCTACGCCCGCAAGGAGGCACGCCAAGCTAAGTTTGCCGCACTAATCAAGAAACAAAAATGAAACAGTCCTATATATATGTATTGAGTGTCGTGCTGAGCTGCTGCTTGTCCGCCCCCGCATGGGCACAGGCGGCAGACAGCGTGGAGACGTATCTCACACTCGATTCGTGTCTGACGCTGGCGGCGCAAAACAATCGCAATATCCGCAAATCGGAGCTGGCCATCGAGAAGGCCAAGCAAGTGAAGGCGCAGGTATTCACGAAATACTTTCCGCAAGTGCAGGCGCAAGCCGGCGCCTATTATGCGCTGGAGCCGATGCTGGAATTTGACATCGATGACATCGGCAACGCCACGGTGCGTGACCTGCTGACCACGCTCTACGGCAACTATGGAGCGGCTCTCGGGCTGCCCAATACCGTGGCGATGTGCCAATACGGCTACATGGTGGGCGTAACAGCGGTGCAGCCGGTCTATATGGGCGGCAAGATTGTGGCGGGCAACCGCTTGGCACAGCTGGGCGTTGAGGCGGCCGAAAAGCAAGCGGAGATGAGCGACCGCGACTTGCTCGAGCAAGTGGAGGAGAGCTATTGGCTGCTGGTGGGGCTGCAAGAGAAACAAGCTACGGTCGATGCCGCACTGGCGCTGATAGATACCATTCACCGCACGGCCGAGACGGCAGTCGAAGCCGGACTGGTGCTGCGAACCGACCTGATGCAGGTGGAGCTGCGCCGAGCCGAGATGGAGCGCACGCAGATTCAGCTGTCGAACGGAATACGGCTGGCGACTCGTGCGCTGGTGCAGTCGGTGGGCCTGCCGCAGTCGGTGTGCGACAGCGTGCGGGTGCCGTCGGTGGATATGGCGGAAGCGTTGTCGGACAGCCTGCCGCCGCTCTATGTGGATGGGGCGGAAACGACGCCGGAACATACGCTGCTGGACATGCAAGTGGAGGCGGCAAAACTGCGTCGCCGGATGACGATTGCCGAAGCACTCCCGAACGTAGCCGTTGGCGCCCACTACGGCTACAGCAAGGCACAAGCTAACTTGCTCAAAGACGGACAATGGGGCAGCGATACCGGCAACGGCATGGTGTTTGTCGTGGTCAAGGTGCCCATCACATCATGGTGGGAGACGGGCCATAAGATACGCGAACATTCCCTTACGATCAAGCAGGCAGAGCTGGAGCGAGACCATACCGACGAGCTACTATCGCTGCGCAATCAGCAGACCTACGACAAGCTGCAGGAGGCCTATCTGCTATGGCAGAACAATCGGCGTGCCCTATCCAAGGCGCAGGAGAACTATCGCTTGAGCGAGGTGCAGTACAAGGCAGGCACGGTGACCATATCGGATCTGCTGATGGCACAGACCACCTTGCTCAAAGCGGAGAACGAGCTGTCGGATGCCTACATATCGTATCGCGTCTGCCTTCGCCGCTATACCGACCTAAGTTCTGTGCACGAATAGCGAGTGGTGTGTGTGCGGAACGAATGCGGGTAGGTTCGGTGGTGCTAAGGGGAAATGGTTGCGATTTGATTTTGATTTGATTCGATTTTATTTTGATTTGATTGGATTTTGATTTGATTTGATTGGATTTTGATTTGATTTGATTGGATTTTGATTTGATTTGATTCGATTTTGATTTGATTCGATTTTGATTTGATTTGTTGCGATGGGCGGGATTTGCAACCTTCCTTTGGCAAAATAGAAATTTATTTGGGGCGTATCGAAAAAAGCAGTACCTTTGCAAACCGAACGAGAGGTACACTCGTACAATCGCAAACCGAACGAGGGGTACACTCGTACAATTGCAAACCGAACGAGGGGTACACTCGTACGATTTTTGCACCCGTGATGGGTGGTTAGTCTGATTATAATAAACCATATAATTATATTTACTATGTCAAAAGTAACCGTTGTAGGTGCCGGTAATGTAGGTGCTACATGTGCTAACGTGTTGGCTGTCAACGAGGTAGCTAACGAAGTATGTCTGATAGACATTAAAGAAGGCTTTGCAGAAGGCAAGGCAATGGATATTATGCAAACCGCTCAACTGATGGGCTTCGATACCGTAGTTGAGGGTGTTACCAACGACTATAGCAAGACTGCTAACTCGGATGTAGTGGTTATCACGAGCGGTCTGCCCCGTAAGCCGGGTATGACCCGTGAGGAGTTGATTGGCGTTAATGCAGGTATCGTAAAATCGGTTGTAAATCAGATTCTTACCTACTCGCCCAATGCGATCCTTATCGTGGTTTCGAACCCGATGGATACCATGGCATTCCTTACGCTGCACGCACTTGGTTTGCCCCGCAACCGCGTGATCGGTATGGGCGGCGCATTGGACAGCGCACGCTTCAAGTATTTCTTGAGCCAAGCACTCCACTGCAATGCAAACGATGTTGAGGGCTTCGTAATCGGTGGCCACGGTGACACGACGATGATTCCGCTCGTTTCGTACGCTAAGTACAAGGGCATGCCCGTTTGCGACTTCCTCTCGGCAGAAGAGATTGAGCAGGTAGTTAAATCGACTATGGTAGGCGGTGCTACGCTGACCGGTCTGCTCGGCACAAGCGCTTGGATGGCTCCGGGTGCAGCTGCTGCAAGCGTCGTAGAATCGATTATCAAAGACCAAAAGAAGATGATTCCTTGCTCGGCTGCGCTGGAAGGCGAGTACGGCATGAAGGACATCACGATTGGTGTGCCCTGTATCATTGGTAAGAACGGTATCGAGAAGGTGCTTGAGGTAAAACTCAACGATGTAGAGGCTGCTAAGCTCCACGAGAGCGAGGCTGCAGTGCGCAAGACTACGAGCGTACTTAAAGAACTCAATGTACTCTAATCGGTTTTGATGGTGCTAAAAAGGCTCTGTGAGGGCAATCCTCATAGAGCCTTTTTTATGATGTTAGTGAGATGGTAGGGTAGTGATAGTGTGGAGTTAGGTGACGCTAGGGTAGTGCTACGTCTAAATATATAAGTCTATGAAAACTTTATTGCTGACCGGAGGGTCCTCCGGAATCGGTCGTGCGACGTGCTTATTGTTCGCCTCGAAGGGATGGCAGGTGTTTGAATTGAGTAGGAGCGGGAAAAGTGAGGCCGGCATTACGCACATCGATTGCGATGTGTGCAGCGAGCAAAGCGTTCGCGAGGGAGTTGGTTCGGTAGTGGTTCGGGCGGACCATATCGATGTCGTGATTGTCAATGCCGGTTTCGGTATCTCGGGACCGATCGAATTTACGGCGACCGAGGAGGCAAAACGGCAATTTGATGTGAATTTCTTCGGTGCACTCAATACCGTGAAAGCGGTTCTGCCGGAGTTGCGTCGGCAGTGCTTCGGGAAAATTATATTCACGAGCAGCGTGGCGGCGTTCTTGAGCATCCCGTATCAGAGTTTTTATTCGGCGAGCAAAGCGGCTATCAATGCGCTGGCTTTGGCTCTGCAAAACGAGGTGCGTCCGTTCGGAATCTCGGTCAGCGTGCTGATGCCGGGCGATGTGCGCACCGGTTTTACGGATGCCCGCCGCAAGAGCGAGAAGGGAGAAGAGGTCTATACGCACGCGCACAAAGCCGTTTCAGCGATGGAAAAGGATGAGCGTAGCGGCATGACGCCTGAACTCATGGCGCGCGACTTCTATCGCATTGCCACGGCTCGCCACCCCCGCCCGCAGTACATCGGCGGGGCACTGTATCGTTTCTTTGCCGTGCTGGATTGGCTGCTGCCGAAGCGTCTGGTGAATTACATCGTCGGACGGTTGTACTCGTAAAAACAAATTTCAAAACTTTTTAGGTGGTCGGTTGTGCTCCAAGTGGTTGGGACTTGGAGCCGACTTGCCGTATCCGGTCCGTACGCACCGCAGGAGAAAATACGATAATCGTTCAAAAAGATAGAACAAAATGACAAATCGGCTTGGCTACGGTGCGGGTATGCAAGAAAATGCATACCTTTGTATCACGTGGTAAAGACCTTTGTATCACTTAGTAAAGACGACATAGCATGAAAACACGCAAAATTTCGACACTTCTTTTGGCGTTACTCATTTCGGCCGGCTCGTTTCTCGGGCAGGCAGCGCAACCGTGGCAGACCCAAGGGCTGCGGAGCGAGTGCCGACTATTCGAACGACATACTTGGAATGCGGCCGATGCGGTCGATGAGGAGGCGGGGTACAGCCGCCGCTGCTATACCTATACTGATTCGGTGTTTATTCCCGCGTCCATGGAAGGGCGGTGCTTTACGCTCTCTTGCGGGGCGGCAAACCAAGAAGCGTGGGTGTATATCAACGGCGACTCGGTGGGATACCACGCGGGAGGCTACACGGCATTCGCCTTTGCGGCGACACGCTATTGCCGCGCGGGGCAGTGGAATCGAGTGCGTATCGTGGTGAGCAACCGCTACAACGAGAACATTCCGCCGCTCTCGGCCGACTTTACCTTTTTCGGCGGGCTATACCGAGATGTCGTGCTGACCGCAACGGCACCCGCCCATTTTGCCACGACGCATTATGCGACCCGAGGCGTGTATGTATCGACGCCCGTGGTGTCCGCCAAGCAGGCAAAAGTGCGCATCGAGGCACGGATAGAGAGCGAAGACAAGGCAAGCCAAGGAAGCGTGGAGTTTGTGGTAAGCGGGCACGGCTATCGGAAAACGATTCGGGCCAAGGTGCGCAAAGGGCGAGCGCTGGCGGAATGTACGATTCCGACGCCGGCTCTATGGTCGCCCGATACGCCGAATCGCTACGGCGTGGAGTGCCGATTGTACGACCAACGAGGCGATGAGCAGGACTATGTTCGGGAGTGGTTCGGGATTCGATGGTACGCGTTCGGCGAAGACGGGATGTTTTATCTCAACGGCGAGCGCACCAAACTGATAGGAACGAGCCGCCATCAATGCTACAAAGGATTGGGCAACGCCGTGCCCGACTCGCTGCAACGCAAAGATATTGAGTTGATTAAGGCAATGGGGGCAAATTTCTTGCGGGTGGCGCACTATCCGCAAGGCGAAAATATCATGCGCCTATGCGACAGCATCGGGCTGCTCTGCTCGGTGGAGATACCGCTCGTGAACGCCATCACCGAAAACGAAGCGTTTGCCCGCCGCTGCGAGGAGATGTTGGATGAGATGGTGTGGCAAAACCGCAATCATGCTTCGGTGGTGCTATGGGCGTACAGCAACGAGATACTGCTGCGGCCGCCTTTTAAGAACGATTCGGTGCGGCACAATCTCTATTGCGAGCATGCCGCCGCCCTCTGTCGTCGGCTCAACGCACGGCTCAAGGCGCTCGACCCCACGCGGCCCACGATGATAGTGCTACACGACAACTTTAAGGAATACAGCCGCTACGGATTCCCGCAATCGGCGGATGTTGTGGGGCTGAATATCTACAGCGGCTGGTATTCGGGCGTGTTTTCGGGAATGGACAAGAGCGTGGAGCGGGTGCGTCAGGCCTTGCCGCACACGCCGCTGCTGCTCACGGAGTTCGGTGCCGACTGCGACCCGCGCCTGCGTACCGCCTCGCCACAGCGGTTTGACTACTCGATGGACTACGCACTGCGCTTTCATCAGCACTATTTGTCGTTTATCCTGCATTCGGATTGCCTTGCGGGCGGAACGGTGTGGAACTACAACGATTTTTGCTCGGAGGCACGGTTGGGCGCGCTGCCGCATTACAACTGCAAAGGCTTGGTGACGGCAGACCGTCGGCGCAAGCTGACCTATTTCTACTATCAGTCCGTGCTCCGCAAAGACAGCGTGGGGCGGCACGCTGCCGATACGCTTGCAAAGATGCTGCAACTGCCCAAGGCGGAGGCCATGCCGCTCAGGGTGAATATGGGCAGCCGCTGTTTCTTTACCGACGACAGCGCGCGGGTGTGGCAGCCGGAACAGGCGTACCGAAAAGGCAGTTGGGGCTACGTGGGCGGCGAAGCGTTTACGAAAAAGACAAAATACGGGCAACTGCCTGCGGCCGATGTGGATATCGTGGGCACGGCGCAAGACCCGCTCTACCAAACCGCTCGGGTAGGGATAGAGGCGTTCCGTGCCGACGTGCCGGCGGGCCGATATGGCGTGGTGCTGCATTTAGCGGAGCTGGAGAGCGAGGAGCGGGAGCAGATGTCGGTGTATAATTTGGGGAATGAGGCGATTGACACCGGATTTAGCGGGCGAGAGATGCTCGTACAAGTGCAAGATTTGGAGCCCGTCCGGGTCAATCTGACACGTCAATACGGCCGATACCGCGCCGTGGAACTGCACTACACGGTGGAGGTGCAGGCCGGTGAGGGAATCTGTATTTCATTTGCGCCCGTTGAGGGCATGCCGATACTCAACGCCGTGGAGATAAGAAGGGAATAGGGGGAAACGGCAATCGGTGAATGGCGTTTTTTATTCCCAAGTGATGAGGTCGGTCAGCTGCAGAAAATAGTCGTTAGACCATATATCTAATTCGTGCGGGTTGCGGACAAAAGGAAGCACATCGGCTTTCACTTGATGTATATCTGCAGCGGACAGGCGGTCACGCAGGCACTGAATAAATTGCTCTTTTGTCATCTGCTCGCCATTGAATTGTGCGATGCGCTGTTGCAAGTGCGCAAAATGAAGCGGCACTTGGTGACGCACATAGAACTCGAAATCGTACCAATCGCGCCCCTTGACGCGATTCTTCCAATTGCGGAAAACAAGGGCGTGCATTTTGCCGGCAAACAAATCCGGCAGCGTGAAACAGCGCGTCATAAATGACACGGGCCGGAGCAACAGTTTTTGCTCGGTGGCGAATCCTAATGGCGGCTCGGTATCGACCTCGATCTTTATTTTGATGGACTTCTCGGTTTGGAATGCGATGTCATATACATCCGTCGTGTCTTTAAGGAAAGCGGACTCTACCTTGTTGAACGCGCGTTTTTCTTTCCGCGTAATTTCCACCTCCCGCCCAACGAGGGCAAAAGCATCGATAATCGGCTGAAAATAGCACGTGAAATCGAAGTGCTCATCGGGGACGAGGAGCGAAAAGTCCATGTCCTCGCTGAAACGCTGCAACCCGTGAAAGATGCGCAAACAGGTGCCTCCGTAGAAAGCCGCTTTCTCGAAAAAACCGCCTTGGTAGAGTCCTGCTAAGGCAATTTGCTGATTGACCTCGAAAGTGGCATTGCGCTGCGCTTGGCTTGTACTCAGGTCGTACTGCGAAAGCATATTGCGATAGATGTCGTTCATACGAATGTTTTTTATAAAGAACTGAGGAGTTTTAGAAGGGTGCGGATGGAGGAAAGCTTTTTGCCGACGGCACTATAGGCACGAAACACGTCGGGATTCATTCGGCGAAAGGCATCCATATCGAGACGGAGGTCTTCCTCGAGGTAACGCTGTGCGTCGGTCTTATAACGCAAATTGACTTGCGGGGAAGTGGCTATGAGGTCGCAGAGCGCTTTCTCGGGCAAGGCGATGACAAACGAACAATCGTTTCGAGACAGGTTGGTCAGACCGATAGGGAAGATGTCGTGCGCTACATGGCTATAGGAGAAAACGCCTACGGGGGTCTCGAAAGTGCGGGCGTGCTTGAGGGTCATGGACTCGGTGCTATAGACTGCCTCCGGTATGAGCCCATAGAACCGCAATGCCGTGCGACACGATACGTACGAGGGGGCATAGAGGTGATTGGCTGCCAATTCCACCGATACGGGCTTGTGGGTTATATCGGGCGATACGACATACAAGCCGCGCTTGAGACGGATGATATCTCCCGATTTCTCTAAACGGTGGATTTTGTCGTTGAGGTTGGTTACCTCGCCCAACAAAGAGCCTAAAACGGAAGTCGTAACAGGTACATTGCCTATCGCTGCCAACGCAGTCTGCACGTGTCGTATGCGGGTGTCATTCGTCATAAGTGGTAAAAATAGGAATAGTAAATCTTATTCGATTGGATTTATTGTACTTATTCTGACTGCAAAGGTACGGCTTTATTTTGAATCTTGCAAATGGGGCGGGAGGATTCGGTGTTGGTTCGGGAATGATTCGGTGTTGGTTCGGGAGAGAGGGTGGGGTGTACCGAGTGGTGTTATTGTAAGGATTTGCGGTAGGAGGTGGGGGTGGTGTGGTAACGCTTGCTGAAACAACGAATGAAGTAACTGGGCGTGTTATAGCCCACCAAGTCCGCTATCTCGGCCACCGACTTCTCCGGATGGTCCTTCAACAGCGCCGCGGCTTTCTCAAGGCGCATATTCGATATCAGTTCGTTCGGCGTTTGTCCGGTGGCGTCCTGCAACTTGGTGTAGAGCCCGGTGCGGCTCATGCACATCTCGCGCGCTAATTTATTGATGTCAAAATCGGAATCGTTGAGGTGCGCCTCGATGATATTCTGCACGCGAGTGGTGAAAAGGAATCGTTCGTTTTGCAACCGCTCTCGCATAAGGCGAAGCTGCTCGTTCTTCTCCGCCAACTGCTGCTCCTGCTCGGCCATGCGGGCACGGGCTTGGCGCAACGCACGGCGCAAGATGTAGCCGCCTACGGCGAGCACAAGGGCGGCTGCGAGCGAGCAGAAGAGGACCTTCGCCCACCATGTTTCGTACCAATGCGGCTCGACAATGAGATGGAGGCGGTAGGCGTCGCCGAGCTCGTCCTGCAAAAGGAAATTGTACGCACCCGGTTCGAGATTGGTATAGGTGGCGGATTGCGACTCGGTGGCGGGCAGACGGTCGGTGTCGAAGCCCTCGAGGCGGTAATAGAGCTGCGGGCGGAGAATCTTACTATACGACGAGCAACCGAAGCGGATGGTGAGCGCATTGTCGTTGGGCTGCAGACGGAGCGTATCGAGGCAGGGCAGGCCCTTGCTGAGGTGGCGTACTGCCCCGTTTCGGCTGCGGATAGCGATATCGACGGGAAAGATATGAACGGGCTCGCCTGCGGCCATAAGGTCGCTAAGACGGAAAGAGCACATGCCGTTGAGGCCGCCTACATAGACCGTGCCGGACGCATCGGCGTAGAGACTGTGCTCCGTAAGGATTTCGAGCGGGAAGCCATTGGAACGGGTAAGGTGGCGTACGGTGGTGAAGTCGGTGGAGATAACGGAAAGCCCGGCGGAAGTGGCCACGAGGTAGTAGCCGGGCAAGGTGAGCATATCGATGACACTGCGGGATTCGAGGCAAGCGGTAAGGGAGTCGTACGGGAGCCATTCGGCGGAGGTAGGGTCGAAGTAGAGCACCCCATCGATGGTTCCCGCGAGAAGGTGGCGGGAAGGGTCGGTGCAAAAGACATGCACCGGCTTCGAAATAGGGGAGATGGTTCGGGAGTGGTTCGGGATTTGATAGGAAAACGTGTGTTTTTGGCGGGCACACCACAAGACCGAATCGTGTAAATACAAGTCGGAAAGTTCGCCCGAAATAGGCAGCGAATCCAACACCGAAAACGACTGCGTGCTGAGGCGAAGCAGACCGATGCCCCGCTCGGTGGAGAAAAACAGCGTATCGCCGTAGGCCTGCATCTCCCGCACACGGTTGTCGGGCAGGTAGCCCGCCTCGGCCGTAAAGCGGGTAAGGCGGCGGGTGCGGGTGTCGAGCGAGAGCAAGCCGCCCTGATGCGTGCCCATATACAAGCGATGGCGGGGCGCGTCGAGATACAACGACTTGATGGCCGGCTCGGGCGAGGTACGGGCGATGGGAATGACCTCGACCGTGCCATCGGGGCGGATGCAGTTGAGCCCGCCGCCGTTGGTGGCGACATAGACGGTGCCGAGGCTGTCGGTGAGAATACGATTGACGATGGGATAGCTGAGCGAGCGGGCTCGGTCACGGCCTGTGCCATAGTAGGTGTAGAGCGCACAGTGCGGGTTGTAGCGGCTGATAGCGCCGAAGAAGCTGCCTATCCAAAGCGTGCCCTGCTCGTCGCAAGCGATGGCCCGCACGGAGAAAGGATAGTCGCCGGTCTCGTCTTGGGCGAACGGCACGGGGCGAAAATCCGACGGCGAGATACGCATAAGACCGCTGTAGGTGCCGACCCAATAGGTGCCCTCGTGGTCTTCGGCGACGGTGCGGACATCCCCGCTCGGGATGATATGCAGCCGCTCGCCCGAAGGACGCAGACACCACAGCCCGTCGGTGCGGGAACAGAGCCAAAGATTCTGGCGGCTGTCCCGAAAAATGGACACCACGGAGGGAATGGCAATCTGCTGCAAGAGCCGCCCCGAGGTGCTATAAAGCGAAACTTCGCTGCGGGTGGAGGCGATAATTTGCTCGGCCGACTCGTACAGCGCCATCGGGTGCGGAAGCGCAAAGAGCGGCGTTCGGGCCGTGCCGTCGAAGGCAAAAAGAGTGTCCCGCGCGGCAATGAGATAGCGGCGGTGGCCATAGATGACGGCTCGGACCTCGACCGAATCGACGGTGCGGAGGCGCTCGGTGCGCAAGTCGAGGCAAAAGACGCTGCTGCCGCTGCGGAACAGCATGGAGCCGTGTCGGTCGCCACAGACGGTGTGAATATAATTGCTCGCTATGGGAAGCGCTGACGACTCGTCGCCACGGAAGACACGGCAGCTGTTGCCCGCAATGCAATTCAGTCCGTCCCGCGTGGCAACCCACATACGCCCGAACTCGTCTTGATAGAAGGCGTTGATACTATAATGGGACAATCCGTCGGCCACCCCGAAGTGCTCCATGCCCACGGGAGCGGCTGATAAAAGGAGCGGAAGCAAAGACAATAGTGCAATGCAACGAAGACGGCGAATAGCAAAATCGTACAACATGGCAGTTTGATTTTAGACTGCAAAGATACTGCATTTATCGGACTAAACAAAGCGAATGGGGGCAGCGGAAATGTAAAAATCGTGTGTTTGTGCGGGTTTTGTATAAAAGTGCTATTATTTTGGATTGGATTGCTACTGATATTGTGGAATAGGATGTAATTTTGCAGCGAGAAAAAATACAAATCGCAACCGATGACTCGTTGCGAAAAAGTAACCTTAAATACGAGTACGATGAAAAAGTTTTGGACAGGAATAGTGGTCTGCTGCCTGAGCGCCGTAACGGCATGGGCGGACACGACCGGCACGGTACGCGATGAGCAGGGCGAACCGCTGATCGGCGTTTCGGTGTTGCTGGAAGGCACCACGCAAGGAACGATAACCGACATAGACGGAAATTTTGCCATTGACGCCCGCGAGGGACAGACACTGGAGATAAGCTACATGGGCTACCGCACGGAACGGTTGCGAGTGGGCTCGGCGCCGCTATCGGTGGTGCTAAAAGAAGACACGAAGACGCTCGATGAGGTAGTTGTGGTGGGCTACGGTACGCAAAAACGAAGCGACTTGACGGGGTCGGTAGCCTCGGTGAAAGCCGACGACGTGAATGCCGTGCCGACAAGCAGCGTGGCGGAGATGCTGCGAGGACAGGCCGCCGGCGTGGTGGTGACGCAAAACAGCGCACGTCCGGGCGGGCAATCGGACATCGTGATTCGCGGTAAGAAATCGCTGACGGGCGGCAATGCACCGCTCTACATTGTGGATGGTACGCCCGTGGACAACATAGACGACTTCAACGCGCAAGATATTGAGTCGATAGAGGTGCTGAAAGATGCAGCGGCGCAGGCTATCTACGGCGCTCGGGCGAGCAACGGCGTGATACTGGTTACGACCAAGCGGGGCAGCGAGGGCAAAACGACGGTGGATATCAATGCCTATGCCGGGGCGCAAATGGTGAAACGCAATTTTGACCTCTACAGCGGGGCGGAGTGGGCGCAACTCAAGCGGGAAGCCAACCGCACCTTTGTCTATGACCCCGCGACCCGAACCGCCACGGGTGAGTATTTGGACGATGCGGCGCTATTCGGCAATATGTATCAGAACCTGCTCGACGGGAACTACACCGATTGGGAAAAACTGATGGTGAAGCCGGCGCTGCAACAAAAATACGACATCAGCGTGCGCACGGGCAACGACCGCACGAAACTGTCGGCCGCCCTCGGATTCTACGACCAAGAGGGTATGATTTCGCCCGCCAACTACAAACGCTACAACGCTCGATTCGACGTGTCGCAAAAATTAGGCAAGCGGGTGACGCTCGGACTGAAAGCCAACTATGTGCATAGCGACCAAAAATCGGAGGACTCGGATTTTGCCAAAGTGCTGACCGAATCGCCGCTGCTCAGCGCCTACGACGCCGACGGGAACATGCTCTCGCTGCTGGCGGACAGCAAATGGAGCCCGCTATGGAACAATGCGCACTACACGGCGGACAAAAAGACCGACCGATTCATGATGGGGCTGAATCTGGATTGGAATATCTGGGGCGGGCTGAGCTATCGGCTGAACACGTCGGTGAACTACCGCAATCAGGAGCAAGGCACCTATCAGGACTCGAAACACGAGAAAGGCAGCTCGGTTGGCGGCTCGGCGGCGATAGCCAACACCCGCTATGTGGATTATCTGTTGGAAAACATTCTCGCCTACGACCAAACATGGAACGACAAGCACCATCTGAATGTGACGATAGTGCAGTCGATTGAGGCCATTCGCACCACCAAGACCACGACAAGCGGCTCGGGATTTGCCACCGACGACCTCGGATACAACAACATCTCCGCCGCCTCGATTACCAATCCGACGGTGCGCACGATAACGCCTCGCCACTTGGTAAGCTTTATGGGGCGCGTGAATTACAGCCTGATGGACAAGTATCTGTTTTCGGTCAGCGCCCGTGTAGACGGGTCGAGCGTATTCGGCAAGAACAGCAAGTGGGGCGTGTTCCCCGCGGGGTCGTTCGCTTGGCGTATCAATCAGGAAGATTGGCTCGTGGATGTGAACTGGCTGACAAATCTGAAACTGCGTCTCTCCGCCGGCTCGGTGGGCAATCAGGCCATCGACCCCTATCAGACGCAAGGGCTGGTGGATAGCTACTACATGCAATTCGGCGAGGAGAATGCGCTGGTGGGCTACCTGCCGTCGGGGCAACTGCAGAATCCCGACCTGAAATGGGAGACCACCACGAGCTACAACATCGGGGTGGATTTTGGGTTCCTTCGGGACCGCATCGGGGGAACGATAGAATACTACCGCGCCAAGACGACCGACCTGCTGGTGGAGAAAAGCATCAATCAGACGACGGGCTACAACACGCAACTGGTGAATATGGGCTCGGTGCGCAATCAGGGCGTGGAGATAACGGCGAATTTTGTGCCCGTGAAGATAAAAAACTTTACTTGGACGGTGGATGTGATTTGGGCGCACAACCAAAACAAGATTCTCTCGCTCAATGGCGCCAAAGGAGCGAACGGCGAGCTGCTCAACGACGAGGCAAACGGCTGGTTTATAGGGCATAACATCAATGCGTACTACGACTACCAATTTGACGGGATTTGGCAACTCGGTGATGAGATTCCCGACTACGGGGGCACCTATCAGCCACAGCCGGGCGACATCCGAGTGAAAGATGTGAACGGCGACGGTAAGATAGACGAGAACGACCGCGTGGTGATAGACCGCGACCCGAAATGGACGGCCTCGCTCGCCACGACCTTCAAGTTCTACGGTGTGGATATTTCGTTCGACTTCTACGGCGTGTATGGGGCGGTGCGGCAAAACAACTACCTATACGCAAGCAACCAAGGCGGTGACCTGAAGGGCATGCGCAACGGTATCAAAGTGGATTACTGGACCATCGAGAACCCGAGCAACACAGCGCCGAGACCGCGCGACGGGAACATCTCCTACTTCTCCTCGCTGTCGTATCAAGACGCCTCGTACTTCCGCCTGCGCACCCTGTCGGTGGGCTATTCGTTCCCCAAAAAATGGATAGCCAAAGCCAAGATGAGCAACCTGCGCATCTACTGCACGGCCTCGAATGTATTCACTTGCACCAAATACAAGAGCTACAGCCCCGAGGCGAGTGCGGGCAGCTACCCCGAGCCGAGAACCGTTATCGGCGGCATAAATCTGAGTTTCTAAAAGAGTACCTTTTGTCTATTTTTCCCGAGCCGACGGCGGCAAAGGAATAAAAAAACACATAACAATGAAAAAGCACATTCTCTATATTCTTTTGGCGGCCGTGCTGCTCAGCTCGTGCCACGACTGGCTCGACGAGAAAGTATATACCCAACCGACCGGCGAGTACATCGTATCGACCCCCGCGGGCATGGCGAGTGCGGTGCTGGCGATGTACTACAAAGACCGTGAACTGTTCCGCAACAACGACGACTCGGAGACCACGCTCTGGCTCAACATGCTCATCGGCGACGACATCACCTACTGCCGCGCGGGCGAGGGAATTCCGCAATTCGGGCGCTACGAGAACCTGCTGGCGACCACGCCGAGTGTGGCACGACTCTGGAAACAGCAGTACGCCATGATTGGCTATGCAAATATGGTGATTGCCGCCGCCGACAAGGTTGATATGACCGACCCCGTGGCAATACAGGCCGTGGCCGAGGCGCGGGTGTTCCGTGCGCACGCCTACCTTAGGCTGCTGCAACGCTACGACAACATCTACCTGACCACGCGCGTGACGACTCCGGAAAATGTGAACGACTCGGTGTCATATCTGCCTGCCGCACAGGCGGATGTGTATGCGCTGATAGATGAGGATTTGGATTACGCCATCGACCATCTGGCATGGACCGTGACGCAGCCCGGCCGCTTCACGCAAGGCTTGGCACGGCTGCTGCGGGCCAAATCGGCGGCTTGGCAAGGCAAGTGGCAGGAGTGTGCCGACCAAATAAACACCATCGAGCAAAGCGGGGTGTATGCGCTGCTCGCCACGCCCGCCGAGGTGTTCGACGCTGCCAACCTCAACCACTCGGAGGCGATACTTGTCTCGCAATGGGGCAAGGCGACGGGCGGCTGGTTTACGAACACCACGACCAACACGAACAGCGGGCACCGTATGTCGCTCCACTGCACGCCGCAGTACAACCAACAGAAAGGCATGGTGATAGATTACGCATCGGGCGGCTATCCGTGGGGGCGGGTGTTCCCGAATCAGTACCTGCTCGGCCTCTACGACCCGATACACGACTTGCGCTACACGGCGTACTATAAGTTGGCATGGACCTACAACGACCCCGACAACCTGCCTCGCGGGCGGCACGTGGGCGATACGCTGGTGCCGACCACGCAGGCGCAATACCTGAATGTGCATCCGATGTGCACCAAATACAACGATTCCTACACCAAGGCGTCGCCGACGGACAATCAGTCGTTTAAGGACATCATCATCTACCGTCTGCCCGAGGCGTATATTCTCGGCTGCGAGGCGTACATCCATCTCGGGCGGCAAGACTCGGCGGCGTATTACTACAACAAGACCTACACCCGCGCGGGCAATGCGGCGGAGACCCGACCCATCACGATAGAGATGTTGGCGGAGGAACAGGCACGCGAGTTGGCCATGGAGGGTGACCGCTGGAATTTCCTCAAACGAGAGGGGCTGCTCGTCAAACAGGTGCGAGCACACGGCGGCGAGTATGTGGTGAGCGAGCGCTGGGGCGTGCTGAACTGCGACACCCTCATCCGAAACAATGTCAGCGACTACCACAACCGCTGGCCGATTCCGCAAGCCCAACGCGACATTATGCACACCTTCCCGCAGAATCCCGGATACTAATTTAATTAGGAATTAGGAATTAAGAATTAGGAATTGGTCAATAAAATTAACAATTAACATGCAGGGGGGATTTCCTTGGTTTTACCTTGGTTTTACCTTGTGGTTGAGCGGTGCTTGGAAAGAGTGATGTACATAATTTTTAATGTGTAATTGTAATTAGTAACGAATCCGCAACCGGTAAGCGAATCCGCAACCGGTAAGCAACTTAGTAAATCAACTTAAATCATCTATATCATGAAAAAAATGTACCTATTGGCTTCGGCGGCCTTGGTGGCGCTGAGCCTGAACGCAAAAGACCTGCTGCTCGAGGAGTACTTCGAGTACGAAGCAGGAAGTAAACTGATTACCGATACCATTACCGGATCGGACAACATTGATGGCGAAACGGGCTGGAGCACCGTCTCCAACAAGAATTCGGGCATGACCCGATTCACCATCACCGATGCGCCGCTGACCTACGAAGGCTATGCCGGCTCGGGCATAGGCAATGCGCTGGCATTCAATCCGCAATCGCAATCCGGACAGTCCGTATTCAAGAACTGGGGGCACGGCGTTATCAACGACACGACCATTTACATCGCCTTCTTGATTCAATTCCCCAAACAGGACGTGAACTACGACGGCTCGGACTATTTTATGGGCATCAAGATGGAGCCGTCCGCCAGTTCGACCAACTTTGCGGGCCGACTGATGGCGGCCGTGGAGGCGAAAGATGAGATTACGGGCACGCCCTACACGGGGCAGGAAATCTCGTTCGGTATCAACAAGTCGAGCGACGGCAAGGCGGTATGGACCCACCCCGATCAGAAACCGTATTTTACTTTCGGCAAGACCTATCTTGTGGTGCTGAAATACCATGTGGGCGTTATCAACGGCAAGACTGCTGCCGAGGAGATGGGAAACTACGACGACGAGATGTGGCTCTATATCAATCCGACGCTGGCAGCAGAGCCCGCTGAGCCAAATCTCTATCAAAAAGACCCTGACGGCAAGGACGCATACCGTATGTCGGGCAGTGGTAAGGAGATGGGTTCGCTGCGCGGCTTCTACCTGCGGGGCGGTGAGCCGGGAAAAGCCAACGTGCTGGCGCCGTATATCATCGACGGAATCCGTGTCGGCTATGCATGGGAAGATGTGATCGGGAAGCAGACGGCACTCGACGCCACCCGCACAAGCGGCAAAGCTCACAAGTCGATAGAGAACGGACAACTCGTTATCCGCCGTGGCGAGAACAAGTTCAGCGTGCTGGGAACACGGCTTTAATTAGGAATTAGGAGTTAGGAATTAGGAATTCTGTTATGAATGGAAAGATAGGAGCGGCGTTGCTGGTGGGCATGGCGGCAGGGACACTCTCTGCGGCGACCCTCAATGCCAAGAGTTCGTACAACGGCGGGTGGGGCAGCTACACCATCTCGGTAGTGCAGTCGCTCAACGGCTATACCCCCGCCGAGGGCGTCTCGTCCGACTATACCCGCACGGGAGCGTGTGCCTATCTGCGTGCGGACTCGACGGGGTTCTACCACGTGGCGAAGATAGACGGACGCTGGTGGCTGATTGACCCCGACGGCTATGCGGGCATCAACAGGGCGGTGACGAGCCTCGATGCCGCCTCGCTCCAAGACGACTACGATGTGCTGCGCCGCAACGGATTTAACGGCACGGGGAACTTCATCGCCTCCGAGTCGCAGACCAAGAACAGCAATAACCTGTGGAACTACGGGCAGATGTCCTACACCCGGCGATACAACTTCTATGCCTCGTATCGGCAGGTGCGGCAAAACTACTACGACACGCCTGAGGAGGTGCAAAACAAAGCCGCCAATTACTTGTTGGTGCTCGACCCGCAGTTTGAGACCTTCTGTCAGGCACAGGCGAAGAGTAACTTTGCGCAGTACAGCAACGAGCGCGACCTGCTGGGGTACTTTACGGACAACGAGTTGCCGTTCAATATCAAACAATTGGATCAGGTCGTTTCCTCGCTTTCCGAAGGCGACCCGACCTACGACAGCACTGTTGTATGGGCGGCGCGCAACGGCGTGGATTTGTCTGCTCCCACGGAGGCACAGAAAGAGGCGTATGCCACCTATCTGGCGGAGCGGTACTACAGCGTGGTGACGAAAGCCATACGCGCCGCGGATTCGCACCACCTGATTCTCGGCAGCCGTCTGCACGGCGTGCCGCGTAGCATACAAGGCGTGGTGGATATGTCGCACAAGTACTGCGATGTTACGTCGGTCAATTTCTACGACTATTTTTGCCCAAACGACCAAATTGCCAAGGCGGCATGGACCAACGACCATCCGTGCCTCGTGAGCGAGTTCTACATCAAGGATGTGCATTACCTCGCTGGCGTGCAGGAAGGTGCGGGCTGGTATGTGAACAGCCAAGCAGACCGAGGGCGGTGGTATCAGAACACCTGCCTGCAACTGCTGCAGAATCCGTGCTTCATCGGGTGGCAGTACTTCCGATTTATGGACAACAACAATTCCAACAAGGGACTGGTGACGACTGCTCGAGAAGAATATTCGGAGATGACTCGGTATGTACGGGAACTCAACACGCAAGTGTATCGACTGATTGATTTCTTTGACGGCACGAGCCGTTGCCCGCAAGATCGGATAGAGACGGAGTGCGCTTTTGCCGCCGTGGCGGATACCTACATCACGCCGGGGGCCAAGCAAACCGATACCCACGGCACAGAGACGGAACTCGTGGTGCGCTACTACGGCACGGAGAGCGAACGGCGGGAGGCATTCGTGCGCTTCGATCTCTCGCAGGCAGAGGCACTGCTGCCGTACCTGAAGCAGGCGGAACTGCGACTGACCTGTGCCGCTACCGACGGCGAGGCGCATAACCTGCTGGTTTCGGGCGTGGAGGATGCGTCGTGGACAGAGAGTCTGACGGGGGCAGAGCGGACAGGCAATGCAAGCTGGAAGAGCGTCTATAACCGTCTTGCGGCAGAGAAGAAGGCCTTCGTGGCGGATAGCACCTACTCGTTCGATGTAACCCGCTGGGTGCTTGACCACGCGGCTGCCCCGTCGTTCAAACTGCATGCGCTTACCAAGACCGATGGGGCGGTGTCGTTCTACTCGCGTGAGGGCGCTGCGGCTGCTTCCTCGCAAGAGAGAGCGATTGCGCCGGAGTTGGTATTGCGTTTCTTCGGGAGACACCGCTTACCCGATGGTGTGGAACAGGCGGTAATGGATGAGTCCGGTAGGGATGAGCAGCGGCCCGCTACCAAGATAATCGAAGACGGGCAAGTGTATATCCTCAGGGCAGGCACCAAATACACGCTATTCGGTGTGCCCATGCCGCAAAAACGATTCAAATAACTCTATAAGAAAAATAACTAACCCTAATAAAAACAACAAATAA
>CAVHGD010000004.1:36877-57322 GCA_963635385.1 Dialister sp. CAG:486
TCTTCGGCAGTTGTATGGGAAACGAGTGGGATGAACTGCCCGCCGGAGTATATATTCAAAACGGAAAGAAGGTAAGTAAATAGGTTGCAGAAAGCAAACAAATAGATTGCAAAACAGGTTGCAGAAAGCAAACAAATAGATTGCAAGATAGGTTGCAAATAAGCTATAAGAAAAAAGTAAACAGTTTGCAACGAGGAGAAATGGGGCGTTAGAAAGGTTGCAAATAGGTTGCAAGAAAGGTTATATAGTAAGTAAATAAAACAAGTGTATATGATGAATCTTTTTGATATCAAGGGGAAAGTGGTTGTCCTGACGGGCGGCTGCGGAGTACTCGGGCAAACCATAGCCCGCTATCTGGCGGAGCAGGGGGCAAGTATGGTAATTTTGGACATGAATGAGGAAGTTGGTTCGGGACTGGTTCGGGAATTGAACGAATTTTCACCCTCGATGTTCCTAAAAACCAATGTACTGGATGCGGCGGTTTTGGAACAAAACAAACGGGATATTTTGGCCAAATTCGGGACCATCGACGTGCTGCTCAATGCCGCCGGCGGAAACATGGCGGCCGCCAACATCGCTCCCGACAAAACCTTTCTCGATGCTTCCGACGACGCAATCCGCAAAGTGGTGGAGCTGAATCTGTTCGGTACGATACTGCCCACGAAGGTGCTCGGAGCCGTGCTGTGCGAGAAAAAAGAGGGCTGCATAGTGAATTTCTGCTCGGAGTCTGCCCTGCGCCCGCTGACACGCGTATTCGGCTACGGGTGCGCCAAGTCGGCCGTGGCAAGCTACACCAAGTATATGGCAACCGAAATGGCGCAAAAGTTCAGCCCTCGCATCCGAGTAAATGCCATTGTGCCGGGATTCCTGATAACCAATCAGAACCGTGCATTGCTTACCAATCCCGACGGCTCGCTGACCGCTCGCGGCGAGGATGTGATTCGACACACCCCCGCAGGGCGTTTCGCCGAGCCCAAAGAGCTGTGCGGCACGATTCATTACCTCATCTCGGAGGCGTCGTCGTTTGTAACGGGCGCACTGAGCGTAGTGGATGGCGGATTTGATGTATATAGCATTTAACAGAGCGTTGGCAGTATGATAGAAACCATGCGTTGGTACGGACCCTCCGACCCCGTCAGCCTTGCGGACATCCGCATGGCGGGGGCGGCGGGCGTCATTACCGCTCTGCACCATATTCCGAACGGAGAGGTGTGGAGCATCGCCGAAATAGAACGCCGCAAGGCGGAGATAGAGGCGGCGGGGCTGGCATGGACCGGTGTGGAGTCGGTTCCCGTACACGAACATATCAAGACCCAAGAGGGCGACTACCTGCGGTATATCGAAAACTACAAGCAGACGCTGCGCAACCTCGGCGCGTGCGGGATACGGATGGTGACGTACAACTTTATGCCCGTACTGGACTGGACACGCACGAATCTCGACTATGTATTCCCTGACGGAAGCCATGGGCTGATGTTTGAGCGGGCTGCGTACAGGGCGTTCGACCTGTTCGTGCTGCACCGTGAGGGAGCGGAGGCGGAATACACCGCCGAGGAGATAGAGCAGGCACGAGTGCGCTACGAGCAGATGACGCCCGAAGAGGTGCAGACGCTGACTCGCACCATGATAATGGGACTGCCCGGCTCGGAAGAGTCGTTCACGCTGGAACAGTTCCGGGAGCAGCTCTTGCGCTACAAAGGCATCAGCCGAGAGCGGCTGCAACAGAACCTGATCGACTTCCTCCGTGCGGTATGCCCCGTGGCCGATGAGGCCGGCGTGGTGCTGGTGATTCACCCCGACGACCCGCCGATGCCGATACTCGGACTGCCGCGCGTGCTTTCGTCCGCCGAGGATTTTCAAGCGCTGATTGACGCCGTGCCCAACAAGAGCAACGGACTGTGCCTCTGCACGGGGTCGTTCGGCGGAGCGGGCAAGCACGACTTGGTGGGCATGATGCGACGCTTCGGCGAGCGGATCGGTTTTGTGCATCTGCGGGCGGTGAGTCAGACCCCTGCGGGCGATTTCTACGAGAAATGGACACTGGAGGGCGACTTGGATACGTACGAGTTCCTTCGGGCGATGCGGGATGTGGAACGGCAGCGCGGGGTGGAGATTCCGCTGCGCCCCGACCACGGACACTGCATCTGCGACGACTTGGCAAAGGGCCGCCGCACCAATCCCGGTTACACGCTGCTCGGGCGCATGCGGGAGCTGGCTGAGATACGAGGCATGGCGGCCGCCATCGCTCGGCAATAAAGGGAACCATAAAAGGAATGCCCCGACTTCGGAAAGCGTAAGTCGGGGCATTCTTCGTATGTTCTTAGGAGATGGTTCGGTTGTTCTTAGGAGATGGTTCGGGAGTGCTTCGGGAATGGAGCACTTTTTGGCAGTGTTTTACTCGGCGGGGCGGAGGGTGATGGCATAGCCACCCGAAGCGGCTTCGGGAATGGTAAGGCAAGTGCGGGAAGTGACTCGCTTGGTGGTGATGGTATAGGCCTGCGGGCGAGTGCGGTAGTCCGCATCCTTGGCGTCGGCGTAAATGGTGGCAATATATTTTTTGCCCGCCGGCAGGAAGGACAGCGAAATGGTCGATTTGCGGGCCTTTTCGCCGTTGGTGCCGCCCACAAAATACTCGTCCTTGCCCTTGGTCTTACGCGCTACGGTGATGTACTCCATCGGCTCGGCCTCAAGATACCACGACCGATCCCAATCGAGCGCCACGTCCTCGATGAATCGGAACGCATCGGGGAAGCGCTCGTAGTTCTCAATCAAGTCGGCCGCCATCTGCAGCGGGCTGTACATGGTGACATAGAGCGAGAGCTGGTTCGCCAATGTGGTGAGGCAGTGGTTGTGGTTGTTGGGATTCATTTTGGACATATCCATCTCAAATATGCCCGGCGTGTAGTCCATCGGGCCACCGTTGAGGCGCGTGAAAGGCAAGATACAGGTATGTCCCGGCCGTATGCCCATCATGGCTTGGTACTCGGTGCCCATGGCGGATTCGTTGCCGATCCAATTGGGGTAGGTGCGGCAGATACCCGTCGGGCGGGTCGCCTCGTGGGCATTGACCATGATATGATGTTTCGCCGCCTCGGTGATGCAATAGAGATAGTGGTTGTTGAGCCACTGCGAGTAGTGCGTCTCGCCCACCGGCACGATATTTCCCACGTAGCCGGACTTGACGGCGGGATAGTCGTAGCGGTTCATAAAAGTGTAGGCGGTGTCGAGATGGCGCTCGTAGTTGCGAATCGAGCCCGACGTCTCGTGGTGCATAATCATTTGTACGCCCCGCTCCTTGGCGTAGCGGTGAATCGCTTCGACATCAAAATCGGGGTAAGGCGTCACGAAATCGAAGACAAAATCCTTTTGGTGCCCGAACCAATCTTCCCAACCGATATTCCAACCCTCGACCAAGACGCCGTCGATACCGTGGCGAGCGGCAAAGTCGATGTAGCGGCAGACCTTCTCGGTGGTGGCACCGTGGCGGCCGTGCGGGTGGGCATGGAGGTAGTCGGTCTGTCCGATTTTGATGGAAGGAAAGTCGTGGGTGTAGGACCAATCGCTCATGCCGTTGATCATCTCGAACCATACGCCGACGTATTTCATGGGGTGAATCCACGAGGTGTCTTCGATTTTGCACGGGTCGTTGAGGTTGAGCGTCATGCGGTTGGCCAAGATGTCGCGCGCATCGGTAGCAACCTGCACCGTACGCCACGGGCTGCGGCAGGGCGTCTGCATATAGCCCTTCTTGCCTTGGTCGTCGGGCGTCAAGAAAGACGTGAAAGTGAAAGTGGTGTCGTTGAGATTGAGGTGCATACACGAATAGTCGATAAGCGCCGCCTCGTGCAGGGTGAGCCAAACGCCCTTGTCGGTATGGAGCAGCAAGGCGGTCTGCACGCCCGTATCGGAGAATCCGCGCTGACTGAGATTGCCCACCCGCTGCGCTGCGTTAAGTCCGCGTATCTCCGACAGGCGGGAGCGGGTGTACATATACTCCTGCGTATCGAAGTCGCCCGGAATCCAATAGGCCGTGTGGTCGCCCGTCATGGCAAACTCGGTGCGCTCGTCGAGGATGGTGAAGTAGCCCAAACCGAGCTGCGGGAACTCGTAACGGAAGGCCAAGCCCTCGTCAAAGAGACGGAAACGGACATAGAGATAGCGGTCCTGCGGCTGCTGACGGAGGAAAACGAGCATCTCGTTGTAGTGGTTGCGGATTGCGTTCTCCTCGCCCCAAACGGGTGTCCATGTCTCATCGAAGGAGGTTCGCTCGGCGTTGAGGATTTCGAAGCCCGTGAGCAACTGGTCGTTCTCGAGCTGCAGGCCGAGGCGAGAGGGACGGATAAGGGTATCGCCGTTGAAAGTAAGGTCGTAGTAGAGCGTTCCTTCGGGAGTGGTTCGGCAAGACAACTGCAAACGACCATCCGGCGAAGTGAAGCGCTCTGCGTTTTGAGAGACAGGCTGCGCTGTTGCAGATAGTGAAACTGTTAACAACAGGCAGGAGAGTATGGTTACTATTTTTTTCATACGTATTAATTCATAATTCATAATTCTTAATTAGAAGAAAGTCGGTACACTTTGCATCCGTGGGCGGGGAGGGTGCAAGAGAGGGTGCGCTGGCGGCCGAGGTCCTGATGCTCCCACAAGTCACGCACCTGCATGGACTCTTCGCCCAACGAGCTGACCGACAGCGAGCGGGACTGCTCCACGTCCTCGCGGTTGAAGAATGCGACAATCCAATCGCCGTTGGACAGCTGACCCGTCCAAATCTGGCTGTCGCTGCTGCTAAGGTCGCGCGACAAAGGTTTGCCGACAAAGCCGTCCTTGTTGAGCGCCAACAGTTCTTCGTTCTGATAGAAGGTGACGAGGTGGTCGATTTGCGAGTCGTTGTACTGGTCGGCACACGCCACGGGGGCGCCTGCCACGAGCTGCAGCGAGATGACCGAACGGCACTCGTCGTCGTTCGAGAGCGTGCTGAGGCGCGTGAAGTCACCGTCCAAAATGAGCTTGCCGCGACCCGACAGGCCGGAGAAATAGACCATGCCGTCGAACATGTTGTAACAGGTGGGCCACTTGTCTTGGTCGATCTGTCCGCGGCGGCGGTAATAGACCGCCGAGCCGTAATGCTCGTAGTCGGGGTCGGGGTCGTTGCTCGTGGTGCCCGAGAAGGCGCTCCAACGCCCGCAGAAGACATCCGCCGTGACACGCATCATATTCATGTAGCGGGACTCGAGCTCGGCGTAGTTTTTCTGGTTGGGCATGACGATAGACGTGAAAACGCCGTACTTGGCGGCCGACTCGTTGATGTACTGCAGCGCCAACTCGTACTCCTCACGGCCGTAGCCGCGACCCGGGTCGCCGCCCATGCCCGTGCCCGTCTCGAAGAGGCACATGAAGTCCATGCGGATAAAATCGACGCCGATAGAGCTGTAGTACTTAAAGAATCCGTCGATATACTCTTTGGCGCCCGGGTGGGAGGGAACGATCCAATAGAAGATTTCGTTCTCACGGGCGGCATCGGGGTGCAAGACTTGGTCCTTGGCGGGGTCGTACAAGAGGCTGCCGAGGCGGATATTGGTGCCCTCGATGATGATATCGTCGCTGCCGTGCTTCCAAAGCGGGTTGTCGTAGACACCGAGCTTGAGGCCGTGCTGCTTGCAGAGCGCCACGAGCTCTTTGAGCGAATAGTTGCCGTAGTGGGTCATGTAGCCCTGCGCGTTGTCCGCCGGCACATTGTACATGGACTGGAAACCGTCGGTGGCAATCATATCGTAGCCGTAGGGCAGGAGGTTGTCCGCCACCCACTCGATGTTGGCCTCCATGGTGGCACGAGGCATGTTCTGGTCGGTGCCCGCATGCTCCGCCTCGTAGCAGAACGAATAGACGGTCCAATAGAGCGGGGCTTTGGATTGGGTCTTGACCGGCTCGACGACGGGGTCGTCGGGAACTTGGTCTATACTCCAGCCCGTGTCGTGCTTCTCGCAAGCGGTGAGGCTGAGGGCTGCCATGGCGGCTAAAAGAAAATGCATGGTATGTCGTATCATTGTTGTTCGAATTTGACGGTGAGGTCGATGACGTTAATCGTGATTTTGTATTTGCCCGAAGCGCTGACTTGCCACTTCTGGTCGGGCGTGTCGTTGGCTGTATAGACTACGGGCGTCGGTTCGGCGGAGATAGGGGTGCCCGCCTCGGGGGCAATGAAGAAGGCGCCCTCGTAGCTGCTCGGGTTGAGCGGGAACTTGATCTCGCCCGCGGCAAGATTGCCCGTCCAAACGAACGAGCCGTCGCGAGCCTCCGCATCGTAAGCAAACTGCTCGGAGAAGGGCGTGTTCCATCCGCCCGGGGTGGCATCGCCGCAGAGCCAAATCTGCTTGTAGGGGAGGCGGTCGAAGTCCTCGTCACGAGAGAAGGTGACCGAAGGCACGGTGAGATCGACTAAAATAGTATAGAGCCCCGTGGCGGAGACGCTCCATTTGGCATCGGGCGTGCCGTTGGGCGCAAAGGTCATGGAGGTGGTGCCTTCGGCGGGCGTGGCGTCCTCGGGCGCTAACCAAAAGGCGCCATCGAAACGACGGTTGCCGACGGTCGGCTCGCAGAGGAACTTGAGCTCGCCCTCGCTCAACAGGCCGCTCCACGAGAGCGTATGCTCCGAGACTTGCTCCATGGCGACGGCATCGCCGAGACTCCAACCCTTGGCGGCGCTACCGAAGAGGTAGAGCGGCTCGGTCTGGGTGACGGTGAGGGCATCGATATCCGCCTCGATGATATAGAAACCGGCGTGGTCGACCGAAACAGGCGTGGCGGCGGCGAGTGTGGTGTAGCTGAGGCTGCCCTTGGTGGCACCCTGCCCGTAGCACTCGGCGGTGTCGGAACGCTCGGTGAGGAACAGTAGCTCGCCGCGGCTGAGCGTGCCCGTATAGCGGTAGGCGTTACGGCCTGCAACCTTGCTCATCTCGAGCGCCTCGGTATAGGCGGAGCCGATAGAGGTGGCGCTGCCCGCAAGGTAGAGCACGCTGGCATAGCCGATGACCTCGAACGTGACGGTGCTGAGCATGGGCTTGACGTAGGTGGAGAGGCCCTTGGGGTGGGCAATGATTTCCGCCTCGAGCGAACAAGCGTTGCCCGGCGTGATGCCCCAACGCTCGAGCAGGTCGTTGAGCGCACCGTGCGTGAAACTGACGGAGCTGCCGCCGTCGACGAGCATGGGCGTGATAGAAGTGGCAAAATCGTTGTCGGCGATGTCCATCTTGAAATAATACTCATAGCCCGTGATGCCGTCGGTCAGCTCGGGGATGTCCCACGAAAAGGTGATGGCGGTGTCGGCACTCTGCGCATGCGAGAGGCGAAGACTGCTCGCGGAGGCACGCAGATGCATGGCGTCGTCGAGGCGAGGAATGGTATAGTGTTCGCTCTCGGACTTGCAGGCAACGAGTGCGCCCGCAAGCGCCAATAGGAAAAGAAGGTGTTTTCGCATAATGAATCGGGATTAGAGGTGCGACAATTATTTCCAATAGGGCAGTTGGCGCAACTTTTGGTTCTTCTCGATCTGGTTTTGGTGAATCGGGAACCAATAGTACTGCTTGCGATAGACGCGGGTCTGGTAGGCGGTGAGGGTGAAGAAAGTAGCCTCGTCCTTGCCGCTGAAGTTCATGCCGTATTGCGGGCCGTTCAGCACCGTCTCGGCTTGTTTCCAACGGCGGAGGTCGTCGTAGCGAAGCCCCTCGCAGCAGAGCTCGACTCGGCGCTCACGGCGGATGACTTCACGCAGGGCGTCTTGCGTCATGTCGACATGGATGGCCGTGGCGGAGGTGGCGCCCGACGTGTAGGGACGAACCCCCGCACGGGTGCGAATCTTGTTGAGATAGGTAAGGATATCCGGATTGGCGGGGTCGCACTCGTTGAGCGCCTCGGCATAGTTGAGGTAGGCCTCGCCCAAACGATAGAGAATGCCCGGCCGATACTGGAAGTTGTTCTCCTTGACATGCGTCTTGGGGTGCACCTTCTTGCGGATAAGATAGCCGTTCTGCGGGGCATCGTGGGTGTGGGTGTTGTCGCTGCCGCCGTTCAGGAAATCGAACGTGCGCTCCTCCTGCGTGAAGTAGGAATGATGGAACGACACGGCGACATAGAAACGCGGCTCACGATGGCAATACATCTTGTAGGTGTGCGGATAGGTAATGGCGCCGCCGTTGACGGTCTCATCCCACGAGGTGGCATCGGACGTGACGGCCGACTCCTCGAAGCCCGAAGACTCGTAGTGCGAATCGGGGTCGGTGATAGGCAGACCGTTCTCCATAAAGAAGGCATCGACCAACGACTGCGTAACGCCCCAACCGCCCGAACCACCGGAATTGGTGGGCGTGATGTGCTTCTCGTACGCCGTATAGTCGCAACCGCCCGGGCGGGCAAAGAGAATCTCGGTGTTGCCCTCGTCGTACTGCTTGAGCTGCACATTCTGCACGGATAGGAACGGGTCGATGCCGCCGCTCTCGTTGGTCTCTTGGTAGAGCGTGTGGCCTGCCGCCTCCGCCGTCTCGATAAGCAGACGGCTCGCATCGGCGGCACGCTGCCACCGCGCGGGGTCGTAGGTCTGCGCAAAGATTTCCTCGCCTTGGTCGTTGGTGTAGCCGGCATAGTCGGTGTTGCCGTTGACAAGCGGCGAAGCGGCATAGAGCAGCATGCGGGCGCGAACGGCTAACGCCATAACCGACGTGGCACGACCGTATTTCTGCGCACTGCTGTACTTGGCGGGCAGCTTGTCCGCTACCGCGAGCAGCGTGGAGTCGCACCAATCGATGACGGTATAGTAGGGCGACTGGCCGATTTGCAGGTCCTCGGCGGTGGCGTCGGTGTTGTACAGCACATCGGGCGTGAAAGGAATGGCGCCGTATGTGTTGACCAACAGCGAATAGTAGTACGCCATGAGGAACTCGCACTCGGCTTTCATGTATTCGACCTCCTGCGTGCCGATGCCTTGGTCGGGCAGGGCATGTACATTCTGAATAAAGATTTGGGCCTCGCGGATACGCTGCGGGAGCGTGGCCCAATAGTTGCCATCCCAATCGCTGGCGGGCGTCCATTCGCCCAAGATGAAAGGAATGACCTTCCAATTCCACTGGCGCCAACGCTCACTGGGCGTCATGTCGTCGCCGAGGATGTCCCAACCGAGAAAACGACCGTAGCCCATGTAGGGGTCGGGGATGTCGGAATAGACCCCGGCGAGCCAACCCATGGTGCGAGTCTTGTCGTCGAAGACCATCTCGAGGGTAAGCTCAGTGTCCGGCTCCTTGTCGAGAAAATGGCACGATGCTAAGGGCAGGAGCAAAAGGGCGGTGAGAAATATATGATGTTTCATTTCCAATTAACAATTAAGAATTAACAATTAATATGCAGGGTGGTTCTCCTTGTTTTTTCCTTGGTTTTACCTTGTGGTTGAGCCTATAATGTAGCAAGTAACAATTAACAATTAATATGCAGAGCTTCGTTCAATTAACAATTAAGAATTAACAATTAACATGCAGGGTTGCTGTTGTTGTGTCGGTAATTATTTTGTGTAAGTTGCTGAGGCTGTGTATATTAGAAACCGACCTCGAGGCTGACCATACCCGAACGCATGGCGGGGTAGCGCAGACCGTCGTTGGTGTCGAGCTCGGGGTCCCAAAGTTTGAACGAGGAGAAACAGAACAAGTTATTGCCCGAAATGGCGATGCGGAACTTCTTGGCGTGCATCTTCTCCAAAACCGATTGCGGCAGCGAATAGCCGACCTCGATGGTCTTGAGGCGCAAGAAGGACATGTTCTTCTTCCACCACGTGGAGGCAACATTGTTGTTGGTGTTGGTCGATTCGCTCAGGCGCGGCCAAAAGACATTCTGCGAGGGGTTGCTCTCCGTCCAACGGTCGTTGTAGTTGGTATAGACATTGCCCAACACGCCTTGACCCGAGCCCGGAATGAAATAGTCGTTGCCGCCGATGATGCGCCACGTGTCGCCCGTGCCTTGGAAAAAGAGGTTGAAGTCGAATCCCTTGTACTCGAAATTGCCGCCAAAGCCGTAGACGATACGCGGCGAGTTGGTGCCGCCGATATAGCCTTGGTCCTCATCGGTGATCTTGCCGTCGCCGTTCTTATCGACATACTTGATGTCGCCCGGACGAACCGTTGCTCCCAACTGCGGGATGGGCAGACCCTCCACGAGGTTGCCGTCGGCATCAAAATCGTCGGCGGTGTAGAGCCCGTCGGCCGTGTAGCCCCAAAGGGTGTTGATAGACTGTCCCGTCTGGCTGCGGTAGGTGCCCTTGACGGCTTCCGGCTCGTCGATCTCGAGAATGGTATTGCGAGCGTAGGTGAAGGTGCCGCGGAACGAGAGGTTGAAGCCGTTGCGGAAACGATGGCTGTAGGTGCAGGACAAATCCACACCGCGGTTATCCACCCGCCCGAAATTGGCGTACGGCGTGCTGATAAATCCGGCCTGCGAGGGAATGGTATTGCGCTGCATGAAGATGTTGCTGCGTAACTCTTGGAAGAAATCGACTTGTAGGTCGAGGTCGTTGTACAGACCCAACTCGAAACCGACATTCGCCTTGCGAGAGGTCTCCCACGTCAGGTTTTCGACGCCTATCTCGCCCTCTTGCACGCCCGTGTAATAGACGTCGCCCGTGTAGCCCCAGTTGTAGCCGTTGGCGTTGTGGTTGATGGTGGTGATGTAGGCAAAACGGCGCGAGCCGCCGATGTTGTCGTTACCCACGAGGCCGATAGAGCCGCGTAGCTTGAGTTTGGTCAGCACCGAGCGTGCCTGCTCCATCCAATGCTCCTCGGAGATAAGCCAACCGATGGCGCCCGACGGGAAGAAACCGTAGCGATGCCCTTTGGCAAAGTTCTCGGAACCGTTGTAGCCGAAGTTGAATTCAGCGATGTAGCGGCGGTCGTAGGTGTAAGACAGACGCCCCGCAATGCCCTGCGTACGATAGGGCTGGTAGTCGCCGTTGTCGTAGGAACGGAGGTTGTAGAGGAACAGCGCATCGACGGCGTGCTTCTTGGCAAATGTGCGGTTGTAGGTCAGCGCTGCCTCGAAGTAGATACTGTTGTTGCCATACTCGGCGTTGTTGCTATGGTCGAGGAATTCGGAGCCGTAGGAGAGAATGGAATGGACCAACTCGCCCTCGTCGTTGCGGGACTTGGCCACGCTGTAGTAGTCGGGCGTCTTGCCGCGCGTCATGTAGGTGCGGGTGTAGTAGTCGTAGGAGAAAGTGGCTTTGGCACGCAAGCCGGGCGTGATAAATTTCAGGTCTTGCTCAATGGCGAAAAGCGACTCAAGTTTGCCGCTCGTGCTGCGGTAGTAGCCGTTCTGCGTACACATCGCCCACGGATTGTAGCGGTTGGCGGAGGCGATGGGGATGGTACCGTCGGAATAGACGGCGGGGTGAACGAAAGGCGGCGTCTCGAAGGCCTTGGCAAAGACCTCGTCGGTGGAGGAATTAGACTTACGGAGCATCTGGAGGTTGCCGCCGATATTGAATCGCAAGAGGGTGGTCTTGGTCACATCGAGATCGACATTGGCGCGGAGGTTGAAGCGGTTGAGCTTGGAGCCCGTGTCGTAGGAGAGCGTCTCATCGGTGGCCATAATGCCCTTCTCGTGGTAGTAGGAACCCGTGAGGGCATAGCGAAGACGCTCCGAGCCGCCCGACACATTGAGATTCGCGCGGGTGGAGTAGGCCACATCGTTGGTGATGGCATCGACCCAATCGACATCGGGGTAGAGGTCAGGGTCGTAGCCGTAGTAGGTCTTGAGGATTTGGTCTTTGGTGAAAAGGCGCTTGTTGGGGTCGCTCTGCAGGCTGTTGAGCAGGTCCATATACTCGGCCGCTCCGATGAATTGGGGTAACTGGGTAGGCGTGGAGACCGACTGCTCGATACGCAGCGACACCGAAGGCGGAGCGACGCTGCCTCGCTTGGTGTTGATAAGGATGACACCGTTCGCACCCCGCACGCCGTACATGGCGGAAGCCGATGCGTCTTTCAGCACGGAGAAGGCCTCAATCTCGGCGGGGTCGATGTCGTTGAGCGAACGCTCCACACCGTCCACCAACACGAGCGGTGAGGTGTTGCCCGAGAAGGAAGCGATACCGCGAATCCAAAAGTCGGAGTTGTCGTAGCCCGGCTCGCCCGACGGCTGTACGGCGATGACGCCCGCCAGCTGTCCCGCGAGGTTGTTGCTCATGGAGCGGGTAGAGCCCACTTGCAGCTTTTTGGGTTCGAGCGCTTGGATAGAACCGATGACGGAGAGCTTCTTTTGGTTGCCGTAGCCGACAACCATCACCTCGTCGAGCGCCTCGGTTTCCTCCTCCATGGTAATGAAAAAGTTGATGTCGCTGCCCACCGGAATGGTTTGCGTCGCATAACCGACGTAGCTGACTTCGATCTTCGATTGCTTACTCGGCACGTCTAAATAGAAATGCCCGTCGAGATCGGTAATGGTACCGAGCGACGTGCCCTGCACCACAACGGTAACACCCACGAGGGGCTCACGCTGCTTGTCCACCACCGTACCGCTGATACGGATCGCCTCGCCTGCCCGCAACGACAGCGGCAGCAATAGGCATAGCAGCAGCAAAGCATACGGAATAAATCGTTTCGCACGCATGGAAATTGGGTATTAGAGGGTTAAGGTATAAGCGGCCGCTCTCGTTCAGAAGCACAAGAGCGACCGCCTGAGAGAAAATTAGTGGCGGGTGCCGAGCAGGTCGTACGAAGACTCGCCGCGGAGGATATAGATACGCCCGTTGCGGAGAACCTTGACGGCTCTGTCTTGCTCGAGAGCGGTGCCGGTCGGCTCGCTTACGGCGTCAATGGCGGTCGGGGTGGCGTCAGCGACTACGAGCGTCAGGGTCTTGAGGTTGAGGGTCAGCGAGTAGGTGCCGGCGGTAACGACTTTGAATTTCTTGTCGGCGGCGTCGATTGGCTGAACGCTATAGTTGCCTGCCTTGAGCGTGGTGTCGGCCACGGTGGCGCCAAAGGCCTCATTGGTGAATTCATACTTGTTGCCGCAGAATTTGAAGGTGCCTGCTTGCAGGTTACCCTCCCAAGTGAAGACGCTGTCCTCTACGGCGCTGAGATTCATACGAATACCATTCTTATTGAAGTCCCAACCGCCTACGGCATCGCCTATCATCCACATCGTGGTGAGTTTATACGGCGAGAGCGTCAGCGTGCCGGCCGAGATGTCGATAGCGACACTGAACTTGGTGTCCGCTGTGAGCGTGGTGTGGTATTTTGGGTCGTCGCTTGCAGGTTTCACGAGCGAGAAAGTGCCCGCTGCGGTGATTGCCTCGCCGTCGGTCTTCGGACCATACTGCGTGCCCCAGTCTTTCTGTGCCAAGAATTTGAGTTCGAGGTCGGTGCCGGCCTTGAGGGTTAGCGAGCCTGCGTACTTGCCGTATTCGGTTTCGGCTATCTCGATGGATTTGTCAGGCGTCCAATCGGCTGTCGTGGCGTTTCCGATGGCATAGAGTGCTGCCTCGGGACATACATCGGCGGCGGCGATACCTTGGTCGGGGAGGTCGGTGCCGTCAGCCACCACCAGCGTCGGGGTCTCGCCGAGCGTGAGGGTCAGGCTGTAGCGACCGGCGGTAACCACGAATTGGTTGTCCGTTCCCGTTCCGTTGCTGTTGAGGCCTAACTGATGGGTGCCGATAGCAAGTGCGGCTTCGTTGGTGGTCGGACCGTACGTGTCGCCGAAATAGCGGTTGGTCATGGCAAACTTGAGGTTCCCGGCCTGCAGGTCGCCTACCCAAGTGTAGGTGTCGCCGTTTTGAATCATCATCGGCATGCCGAGGCTATAGTTGCCCGTAACGGCGGGGCCATTAAGATAAATACGCGTAGCGTGGGCTACAGACACATTGCAGACCAAGAAGGCAGCAAGTAACAATTGGTAAATTTTTGTTTTCATTGTGGTAGTGGATTTTTGGGTTAATAGTATGCGGAAGGGGCTTTCCCTCTTTCGGCACTGCAAAAGTACTATGTATTACTTACGCCTGCAAGAGCAGGGAGTGTTTTGGGAGTGGTATTTTAGAATTAAACAGCAGAATATCAACGGAATAATAATTTTTGCTTGTGTGTATTTGGGAGTGGTATTTGTGTCATTTTTTACAGATTGATTTGCTTATTTCGCCAAAATAGGCTACCTTTGCGGCCATTAACCTTTTGTGCGCCATGTTTCTGCTTCTTTCCATTCTGCTGCAGCTGGATTCGGTTCTGCTCGACCGACAACATTATATCGATGTGCGTGAGCAACGCATCGCCACCACCACACTGCTCTATCAGGTGGCCGACGGCGAGGCGAAGTATCGTTTTGCGCAGCAGCTCTACGCCGCCTACGAGGGGTTTGACAACGATTCGGCGCTGTTCTATGCCGAGCAGAGCTATCGGCTGGCGCAGAAATGTATGGGCACGGCTGACATTCAGCGCTCGACGGTCTGCGAGGCGCAGTGCATGGCCATGGCGGGCAACTACGGGGCCGCCCTCGAGCTGCTGCTCCCAATGCAGAATCGGATTTTGCCCGAAGTGGCGAATCTTTACTATAAGACGCTCAGCCTGACCTATATCTGGCAGGCGGAATTTACGACCATTCAGGCGGAGCGCGACTCGGCGCGTCGGCAGATTTTGCCGCTCCGTTCGCGCATTTTGGAGACGGAGACAGATCCGATTTTTTATGCGCAGGAGGCAGCGCTGATGCGGATCGAGGACTCGCCCGCCGAGGCAATCGCCATTCTGCGGCCGGTTTATCGGCAGCTGCCCGATTCGGCCGACTGCATTCGCTATCTGGCCAACACGCTCGGCTCGTGCTATCAGCGCCTCTACTGGCAGACCGACAGCGAGGCGATGCAGGATACGGCGCTGTACTTTTTTGCTCGTTCGGCTATCTGCGACGTGCAGCATGGGGTGCTGGAGCATGCCTCGCTGCGGGAGGTGGCGCTGATTCTGTTCCGCCGAGGCGATGTGGAGCGCGCCTATCAATATATGAATTGCTGCATCGAGGACGCCGACCGGAGCAAGGCCCGGCTGCGTACCATCGAGATGGCGGGCGATATGCCGCTGATACTCAATACCTATCGCCAAATGATTCTCGAGCAGCAGCGCAAGCAGCACATCCTGATTCTCTCGCTCGGGCTCGGCTCGTGCGTACTGGTCGTGGTGCTGGTGGTGTTGGTGCTGATTCTGTCTCGCTGGCGCTCGGCCAATCGCCAGCTCTCGCAGCTCAACGGCCAGCTGCAGGATTTCAACCAACGCCTGTCGGTGGCCAATGCGCAGCTCAAGGACTCCAATCGTATTCGCGATGCGTACGTGACGCGCTACATGGCGGAGTGCTCGCAGATCATCGAGACCATGTCGCAGTACCAAAAAAGCCTCTTGCGTGCCTCGCTCTCGGACCAGCCCAAGAAGCTGTTTCAGCTGGTCAAATCGACGGAGGTGCTCGACCGTACGCTGCGCGAATTCTACCGCCATTTCGACGAGACCTTCCTCTCGCTTTTCCCGAATTTTGTAACCGATTTCAATACGCTGCTGCGCCCCGAGGAGCAGTTCCCGCTGCCGCAGCAGGGGCATCTGTCGACCGAGCTGCGCATTTTTGCGCTCATCCGCTTGGGCATTACCGATTCGGAGGATATCGCGCATTTCTTGCGCCTGTCGGTCAAGACGGTCTATAACTATCGCACGCAGACCCGCAACCGAGCCCGAAGCGACCGAGACCGATTGGAGGAGCAGGTGCTGCAAATCGGTCTGTAGCGCCCAAATCGGTGGCCGCACACCCGCAAAACGGCTGTTTTACCCCCTAAAAACGACGGCTCGACTCGGCTAATTTGGCAGTATCGTTTTTTTGTCGTACCTTTGTGCGCAAAATATATGTGCGCGCTAAGCGATAGCCCATTCGACGCAACTCATTCTTTTAGTATAACTTATATATGAATCGATGAAGAATTTTGTAGAAGAACTACGCTGGAGAGGCATGCTCCAAGATATCATGCCGGGTACCGAAGAACAACTGAACAAAGAAGTTACCGCGGCCTATGTCGGCATCGACCCGACGGCAGACAGCCTGCACATCGGCCACCTGTGCGGTATCATGATGCTGCGCCACTTGCAGCGCTGCGGCCACAAGCCGATTGCCCTGATTGGTGGCGCTACGGGTATGATTGGCGACCCGAGCGGCAAGTCCGCCGAGCGAAACTTGCTCGATGAGCCTACCCTTCGCCACAACCAAGAATGCATTCAGCGCCAGCTGGAGAAGTTTTTGGATTTCCACTCCACGGCTGCCAATGCGGCGGAGCTGGTCAACAACTACGATTGGATGAAGGACTATACCTTCCTCGATTTTGCGCGTAATGTGGGCAAACTCATTACGGTCAATTATATGATGGCCAAAGACTCGGTCAAGAAACGCTTCAACGGTGAGTTCTCGCAGGGTATGTCCTTCACCGAATTCACCTACCAGCTGCTGCAGGGCTACGACTATGTCTATCTCAACAAGAACAAGGGCTGCAAGCTGCAGATGGGCGGTAGCGACCAATGGGGCAACATCACCACGGGTACGGAGCTGATCAAGAAAATGGGCGGCGGCGAGGCGTATGCACTCACTTGCCCGCTGATTACCAAGGCCGACGGCGGCAAGTTCGGCAAGACCGAGAGCGGCAATATCTGGCTCGACCGTCGCTACACCTCGCCCTACAAATTCTACCAATTCTGGCTGAATGTGGGCGACGAAGACGCCAAGCGCTACATCAAGATATTCACTTCGCTCGAGAAAGAGGAAATCGATGCGCTCATCGCCGAGCACGACCAAGCGCCCCACCTGCGTGCGCTGCAGAAACGCCTCGCCAAGGAGGTTACCATCATGGTGCATAGCGAGGAGGACTACAATGCAGCGGTGGAGGCCAGCAACATCCTCTTCGGCAATGCCACCGCCGAGGCGCTGCACAAGCTCGACGAGGAGACTTTCCTGCAGGTGTTCGAGGGCGTGGAGCGGTTCGAGGTGAGCCGTGACGAATTGGCGGCGGGGATAGCTCCGCTCGACCTGCTCGCCGAGAAAACACCTATCTTCCCCAGCAAGGGCGAGGCGCGCAAGACCATCCAGAGCAACGGGTTCTCGATGAACAAAGAGAAGCTGACCGACCCGCAAACGCCTATCACCACGGCGGCTCTGCTCAACGACAAGTATATTTTGTTCCAGCGTGGCAAGAAAAACTACTATCTTGTTATCGCCAAATAATTTCGGGCGAACTGTCGAATGCAAATTCGGCAGTTCGCCTTTTTTGTATCTTACTGAAAATCAATTAAAAATAGAATGAAACGACTTCTTTTACTCGGCTCGTTGGTAGTGCTCAATCTATCGGCGTGGGCTTGTACCAATTTCATTGCCGGCAAGGACGCCACCACCGATGGCTCCACGCTGATTTCGTATGCGGCGGACAGCTATTCGCTGTATGGTTTTCTCCGCTTCTCGCCGGCTGCGGACTACCCTAAGGGGGCAATGCGTACCATCACGGATTGGGACAGCGGCAAACCGCTCGGCGAGATCCCGCAAGTGGAGCACACCTACAGCGTGGTGGGAAATATGAACGAACACCAGCTGACCATCGGCGAGACCACGTGGGGCGGCCGTGAGGAGCTGTGGGACACGACGGGTATCGACTACGGAAGTCTGATTTATATCGCGTTGGAGCGCTGCAAGACGGCTCGTGAGGCGATAGCTTGCATGACGAGCCTCGTCGAGCAGTACGGCTATGCCAGCGAGGGCGAGACGTTTTCTATCGGCGACCCGAACGAGGTCTGGATTATGGATATGATCGGCAAGGGAGCGGGGCAGAAGGGCGCCGTTTGGGTGGCTACCCGTGTGCCCGACGACTGCATCTGCGCCCACGCCAATCAGGCGCGCATCACCACCATCGATTTCAAGGACAAGCAGAATTGGCTCTACTCGAAGGATGTGGTCAAGTTCGCCCGCCAAAAGGGCTATTTCACGGGCAAGAAGGATGCCGAGTTCTCGTTTCAGGCTGCCTACGCGCCGTTCGATTTCTCCGGTCTGTATGTTTGCGAGGCGCGTGTGTGGAGCTTCTTCCGCCATTTCTCCGACGATATGGACCGCTATTTCGATTACGCCACGGGCAAGACCTTTGTCGAGACGGGCGGCAAGGATGCCGGCACGCCCATGCCGCTCTATATTCGCCCCAACCACAAGGTGAGCGTGCAAGAGTTCAAGGAGTGCATGCGTGACCAATACGAGGGCACGCCGCTCGACATCACGCAAGGCACCGATGCGGGTCCGTGGAACACCAAGCTTCGCTACGGCTCGCTGACGTTCAAGTTGGACAGCGTTTCCTATTGGTACGAGCGCCCGACGGCCACGCAGCAGACCGCTTGGTCGTTCGTGGCACAGATGCGCGGCTATGCCGACCCCAAGATGGGCGGTATTTTCTGGTTCGGTGTGGATGACGCGGCCACCAATGTCTATGTCCCGATGTACTGCCGAATCAACTCCGTGCCGCTCTGCTTCCAAGAGGGCAACGGCGACCTTTATACCTATTCGCCCACCTCAGCGTGGTGGACGTTCAATGTCGTAGCCAACTGGGCGTACACCAAGTATTCCCGTATGCGCCCTGATATTCAGAAGGTTCAGTCCGCTTTGGAGGACAAATTCAATACGCAGGTGCCGGGCGTGGATGCGCAGGCGGCGCTGTTGGGCGACGACGAGGCGCGCGAGTTCCTGACCAACTACAGCTGCTCGCAGGCGGAGAATGTGGTCGCCGAGTGGCAACATCTCGGTATCTATCTGATTACGAAATACTTAGACGGGCAGGAGCGCAAAGAGGAGAACGGCCAATTCAAGCGCAATGCCTATGGCGAGCCGACCGGCCCGAATCGCCCTGCCTTCCCCGAATCTTATTTACGAACCATCAAAAACGAAGTAGCTCATGAATAATCTCAATCCGCGCGAGGTGTTCGACATCTTTGCGCAAATCAATCAAGTGCCGCGCCCGTCTAAGCACGAGGAGCGGATGTCCCAATGGTTGCAGGATTTTGCCCGCCGGCACGGCATCGAGTGCGTGGTCGATGAGGCGATGAATGTGATTATGCGCAAGCCCGCCACGGCCGGCTACGAGGACCATGAGGGCGTTATTCTGCAGGCGCATCAGGATATGGTCTGCGAGAAGAACGGCGATGTGGAGCACGATTTCCTGCACGACCCCATCGAGACGTATGTGGATGGCGATTGGCTGCGTGCCAAGGGCACCACGCTCGGCGCCGACGATGGTATCGGCGTGGCGATGGCGCTTGCCATTATGACCGATTCCGAGCTGAAACATCCCGCTTTGGAGTGCCTCTTCACGGTGGATGAGGAAACGGGGCTGACGGGCGCATTCAAGCTCAAAGACGGCTATTTGCAGGGCAAACGCCTTATCAATATCGACTCCGAGGACGACGGACAGATCTTTATCGGCTGTGCGGGCGGTATCGATACGCTTGCCAAGATGCACTACACATCGCAGCCGATTCCCGATCCCGACCGGTGGCAGGCGGTGCGTTTGGTCGTAAACGGCTTGTTGGGCGGCCATTCCGGCGATGATATCAACAAGGGTCGCGGCAATGCCAACAAGATTATTGTCAATTTCCTGTATGGTTTGCAGGCCAAGACCGATTTCCTGCTCGCATCTATCGAGGGTGGAAACTTGCGTAACGCAATCGCACGAGAGGCCGAAGCCACTATCTGCGTACCCAAGTCTTATATCGACAAAATTTCGGCCGATTGGGCGGCTTTTGCCGAAGCACTCCCGAACCAACTCGCCGAAAACGAGACCGGATTGAATATGGAGTTGCACGAAGTGGCGTTGCCCGCCTCGGTGATTCCCGATAAGCAGGCTCACCAGCTGATCTTGGCGCTCTTCAATTGCCCGCACGGCATGATTGCGATGTGCAAGGACATGCCCGGTTTGGTCGAGACGAGTACCAATCTTGCCAGCATCAAGATGAAGCGTGAGACGGCGTCGTCCGACCGTTTTGCCGAAGGAACGCCTTATGTAGAAGTCAATACGAGCCAACGTTCCTCGGTGGAGGCCGAGAAACACCACATAAAGAATCGTGTGGAGCATAGTTTGGCGATGGCTTGCGATGAGGTCACGCACGGCGACGGCTACCCGGGTTGGGCGCCGAATGTCCATTCCGCCTTGTTGGAAACCACAAAAACGGCCTATACCGACCTCTTTGGTGCCGAGCCGCAAGTGCTTGCCATCCACGCGGGATTGGAGTGTGGTCTGTTTTTGGAGAAGTATCCGTATCTCGATATGGTCAGTGTGGGTCCTCAGATGTATGGGGTGCATTCCCCGAAGGAGTGCCTTAGCATCTCTTCCACGGAGCGCTGCTATCGTTGGCTCCGCCGCATCCTCGAGCTCTCCTAATCTAT
>CAVHGD010000005.1:0-1667 GCA_963635385.1 Dialister sp. CAG:486
CAAAAAACTCTCCTTGCGTATCTCCTCGAAAAATCGTACCTTTGTGCCGTTTTTTTCAAAAACCATGTTTCATTCTCATTCATTCAAGCAGTCGTTCCGTTTTCGTCGGTTCTGCCACAAGTCGTATGCTGCGTTTCGGTCGCTTCACCGTGAGGTGACGATTGGTCGCATTGCCGGCTATATGGCGGATCTCGAGCTGCTCAAGCAGGGCAAGACGCTCGCCATCGCTTCGTGCATGGCGGTATCGCCTCTCTTGGCTCTTGCCGCCGATGCGGATGCGGGCGCAGACCCGCTGCTGCCACAGGCCTCTCCCTCGTCGCAGGCGGAGCAGGCGAATGATGCCCGACAACTTAGTCTTCAGGAGGTGTCGGTCGTATCGCACAAAGCTGAAGTACAATCCGGTGCCTACCGACTCATCACGGAGATTCCTCGCCAAGACATCGAGGCGCTGCCCATCCAGACCGTGGCGGATATTCTTCAATATCTGCCGAGTGTGGATATCCGTACGCGCGGTGCCAACGGGGCGCAGGCGGATATCAGTATGCGGGGCGGCACGTTCGACCAAGTCTTGGTGCTTATCAACGGCGTGAGCCTCAACGATGCCCATACGGGGCATTACACGCTCAACCTCCCGCTCTCCGCTTCGCTGATCGACCATATCGAGGTCTTGGAGGGCACGGCGGCGCATCTCTATGGCGCTTTTGCGGGGGCAATCAATATCGTCACCCGCACGCCCGAGAAGGACGCGTATGGTATTCGCCTTACGGCGGGCATGAACGGATTGGTCAATCCGGAGCTGACGCTTGGTTTCCGCCGAGGCGAGGTTACGACCAACCTCTCGGTCGAGTATAACCGTGCCGAGGGCTACTATGCTCCCCGCCCGAGCGAGAAGGAGCAGACCGCTTTGGACAACTCCGACTATCAGTTAGCCAATATCTACTTCCAGACGCGCTACCGCGGGTTGGATGTGCAGCTCGGTGCCCAGTGGAAGGATGCGGGCGCAGGTATGTACTATGGCTTCGGCTCGCAGGACCAATTCGATGCCACTCGCACCGCATTCGGCTCGGCGAAGTACTCGCATCGTTGGGGCGCATGGAGCCTCGATGCGCAGGCGTCCTACCGTGCCAATTACGATCGCTATGAGTGGCACCGTGGGCAGCGCCTCTATGGCAATTTCCATTTCTCGCAGACCACTACTGCCGCCTTGGCGGCGCACTATGCCTCCTCTGTCGGGACGACCACCGTGGGGCTCGAGGTGCGCAACGAGAATATGCATTCCACCAATCTCGGCGACACCATCAATGCGGCCGGACAAGTCCCGAATGTAGCCGATTTCCCCCTCCGCAATGTGCGCGTGCTCGACCTTGTGCGGGGCGGCAATCGCGTCAATATCAACTATTACGCCCAGCAGACCTTCTATTGGAATCGCCTCTCCGCTTCGGTGGGCGTGAGCGGCATCTACAACACCCGCTTCGGGCATAATGCGACGGGCAATGCCAATATCGGCTACGAGTACCTGCCCGAGTCCTCGGTCTATCTCAACGCCAACCGAGCCCTGCGTATGCCCACTTTCACGGATCTTTACTACAATGCGGGCAACCAGCTCGGCAACCGCAATCTCAAGCCGGAGGAGGCGTGGGTCTTGTCTGTCGGCACTCGCTACAACC
>CAVHGD010000005.1:2347-17083 GCA_963635385.1 Dialister sp. CAG:486
GTGCAGCCGAATCCATTCGGCTCGGCTCCGTTCGTTACGGCACCAGCACTTTGTAGCTCTTTCCGCCCACGGTCAGCAGATAAGCGCCTGCTTCCACGTCGGCCACGGTGCGTTCGCCCGTCTGTGCCTTTTGGCTGCAGAGTAGTGCGCCATCGATGCCGTATAGCGATACGGCTTGGGCGGTCTCGGTCTCCACGCCGATGCGGTGGTCACGCACCATGATGCGCACGCCGTCGGCCTCGATGTTGTCAATGGCCGTAGTGCCTTTCACATCCATCAGGTCGGTGTAGAGATACAGTTTCGGGAACATGCCGTTCGTCATCAGGCACATCACGCCGTCGAACGACTTGAGGAAGGTCGTAACACCGTTTTTGATTGTGTATTCCGTGCCTTCAATCAGCTCCTCGCCCTCGTATTGGCTCGTTTCTGAGTTCCACGTCGGCACATCCAAATACCATTTGTAGGTCGTCAGCGAGTCGCCCACTTGTGCTTGTCGGCTCAGGTCGATCGTGCCGCCGTCTTTCACCGTGGCGTCAATGGCCGCTTGGTTGTAGAAGTAGTACTGTACGTATTGCGCTTTGGGGAGCGGCAGGGTTTGGAAATCGAAGTAGTTGTTGTTCAGCACGAGGGCAATCAGGTTGTGCAGGTTCTCCACATCGATCGTCGACAGATAGTTCTTCGCCAGATTTGCCTGCTCTAATGCGGGCACGCCGCTCAGGTCAATCGACTGCAGCTGATTCTCGCTCAGGTCGAGCATCCACAGGTTGGGGTTGTTCAGTTTCACGTTCGAGATCTTGTTCGAGCCGGCGCTCAGTATGAGCAGGTTGCTGTTTGCCGTCACATCCACCGTGGTGAATTGGTTGGCGCCGATAGCCAGCAGCGTCAGGTTCGGATACGAGGCCCAATCTGCTTTCGAGAAGTTGTTCTGCGACAGGTTGAGTTGGGTCAGCACTTTTTTCTCGGTGGGCAGCGTGATGTCCGTCAGCCCGGCGTTTTGCACCGTGAGTGCGCGGGTGGCGTTCAGTTTCGAGCCGTCGAACGAGCGCAGCGAGGCGCCGGTCATGCTGAATACCGAAATCGTATCTTCCGCCGAGTAGGTATAGACGCGCACGGTGGTGTCTTTGTGGGTGACGGCGGGCGAGGTGAATAGCCGATAGCTCGTTCCTAACACGTATTGCGTCACATTTCCGTTGCCGTTCCAGTCGATGTAGAGCGAGGTGCCCTCTTTGGCGGCCGTCAGCGACAGCTCCACGGTGTCCTTGTCGGCGGCGGTTACAAACGAGGCAATCTCGTTGGTCGGCATGCCGGCCACTTCGATGAGCGTGGTCTTGAGTACTTTGTTGCCGTCGAATGCGGGGAACTCCTCGTTGGTCATGCGGCAATATACTTTTCCGGCTTCGGTGTTGATAAATCGGGTCAGTCCGTCGGTCAGTGTATAGTCGATATCCCGAACCAGTGCCGAACCATCTTCCTTGATCCACTCATATTCTGTCTTAGTTCCGCCGACGCTCACCGCTTGGCTGCTCAGGTCTGTGCACGGGCCCTTCGTTGCAATCGTAATATCCGCCTGCGGTGCGTACTTATAATACTCCTCAGCGATGTCGCCGTGTGCAGGCAGATTCTCGTAGGTGAACCTATTGTGGTCGATGTAGAGCGCACTGATGTGGTTCTCGGTCGGCAGGGTAATCTCGCTCAGCTCGTTGTGTGATGCCTCAATCACCATCAGCGCCGAACAGTGTGTCAGGTCCAACGAGGTGAATTTATTGTTACTCATATACAAAATCTTGAGAGAGTCGGCGTCGGACAGGTCGAGCTTCTCTATCTGATTGTTTGCAATGTTCAGTCCGCGAATGGCCAAGGGCGGGTTGAGTACCAGCTCTGTAATGTTGTTGTCGCTCAGCTCGATTTCCGATAGCACATTCTTCGCAAACAGACTGTTCACTCCCGCTAACGAGAAGGTCCCGTAGAGTTTGTTGTGGCTCAGATTCAGCGCTTTCAGCCATCGGTTGTAGCGCAAATCGACATTGTAGAGTCCGTCGTTCGATAGGTCGAGTTCCTGCAGCCCGATCAGCTTGGTCAGGTCAATGCTGCTCAGCGCCACCTCGGATAGCTCGATTCCGACGATGTCCTCGCCTTCCGGCATATACACATAGCAGGTGCTGTATGCCTGCGGGGCCGTTATCGTTACCGGTGTTACGATATTAAAAAGCGTTTTTGCGGTCGTGGTGTAGGCCGTCTTGGTCGTGTCGCTGTTGAAGCTTACGTAGAAGGTCTTCGGTGTAGAGGAGCTTGCGCCTCGCATGGCGATCGTTATCTCCGCCTTGGTGGTGTCGCCCAGCGTGAACGAGAACGCCAACGAGGGTTTCCCGTATTCGCTTGCGGTCTTCACCTTGAAGTGCTCCGTGTAGAGATGGTTCTCCTCGAATGCGTCGTTGGCAAATGTGATGAACAGGCTGTCCTCGTGCGCTTTTTTCAGCGTTACGATGCCGTCTTTGTATTCAAAATAGGTCGAATCCAGTTTCACCCACGTGTCGGGGGTGGTGTCTTTGTAGCAGTAGAGTGCCGCATCGGTGGTCGTTCCTTCGCGCAGCACGCGTTTGCTGAAGTCGAGCACCGTGCCTTCTTTGTACGAGCGCTCGGTCGGGAACTTCTGTTGTGCGTAGGTGTATTCCTCCCACGTGCTTTCCACCATGGGCAGCGTGGCAAAGTCCATGCGGTTTCCGTCTATCTTCACTTGGCTCAGCTGCTTGCAGTGGCTCAGGTCGAGCGAGGTGATGTTGTTGTTCATGCACGACAGCGAGATGAGGTACCCCAGATTCGTTACGTCAAGCTCCGTCAGGTTGTTGCCGTTGCATATCAGTCGATAGATTTCCGGACATTTTGTTACGTCTAATTTGTTGAGTTTTGCGCCCACGTTATAGGTGCCGGACACATGCTCGCAGTAGAGTTGCTGCAGGTGCGGGTTGTGGGATAGGTCCAGCTCGGTGATGCCCGTCTCGCTGATGTTGAGAATCACAAGATTCGTGTCTTTGCTCACATCGAGCGTTTTCACGTTGGTCATCTCCAGCGTGAGTTGCAACAGATCCGTGCAGGCCGTGGGGTCTACCTGCGTCAGGGTGGGGCAGTGGTAGGCGTCAAACGACAGCAGCTTCGGATATTGCGTCATGTCGAAGTCCGGGTCGAGATATTCCACGTTCTGTATCTCCACGATTCGGAGCTTCGGCTTGGTGCCGAAGGTGAGCGGCGTAGCTTTGCTGAATGTGTTGTCCGAGATGTAGAGTATCTCCAGTTGGTTGTTGTGGCTCAGGTCGATATCGGTCAGCACGTTGTGGCTCAGCGACAGGATGTCGAGGTTGGTCAGCTTGCTGAGGTCTATCTCCGTGATGTAGCATCCGTCGGCGTTCAGGTAATCCACCAGCTGTGCGTCGGCAGCCGTTCCGTAAACGGTTACTACCCCTTCTTGGGTCACGGTGCATTCCACGAGAGTCCCTTTCACGGCGGTGGAGGTGCTGTCGTAGCGAGCGGGTCCCACTTCCACTTCCATTTGTCCCGATCCGCAATCCACGTAGAGGTAGGTCGAGTCGGTGGTGCCGAGCACGATGGAAAGCGAGTTGCTTGCACCCTGCTCTGCATAGATGTTGGTCTTAAAACTTAGAATGGGCTGTAAGTCTGCATCTGCATGGCGGGCAGCCGAGAGGTTGCCGACACTTGCCATTGCGGCGAGCAGTCCCATTGTGAAGGCAAATAATTTCTTCATATCTGTGTTGTATTATGTTTATTTACACTATTAGCGAACAACTATTTTCTCGCTCTTGTTTCCTACTTGCAGCACATATACGCCGGCGGCCAGCCCTGAGGCATCCACTTCCGCCTCGTCGCCGTTCGTGCTCATCCGTAGAGCAACCCGCCCCGAGATGTCGTATACCGCAATCGACAGTTCCTTTGCCCCGCCGGCAAACACATCGAAGTGCCTGTTGTCGGTGGTGCGTACCAGCAGGCGGGCGTCGGCTGCCGTGTTGTCTATGCCGGTGCGCCGAATGGCTTCTTTCAGTCCCTCGTAGGCGTCAAACTTGCCGGCGCCCCACTGCACAGGGTCCGCCGAGCTGTTGAGCACATATTGGTCTTTTATAGCCGTTTTGGCCACAATATCTTTCACGTCGTCAATGGTCAGGTTGGGGTTGGCTTCCAACCAGAGCGCAATCGCTCCGGCCACCACGGGCGACGCCATCGATGTACCCATCGCCTGTGCCCAGTAGTAGGTCTTTCCGTCAACCGTTACCTGTGCCGAAACATCAGAAGGATAGTTCCCGAGCTTGCAGTAGGACGAATACGGTTGGCTGATGGTCGATATCACCACGGTGCCCGGCGCGCAGATATGCGGCAGGTTGTCGCCGTTGATGGTCGTACCGTACGAGCTGAACGCACTCACTTCGCCTTCCGGGAACGCATTCGTACCGTAGTTGTAGCGTCCCCCGTCCATGGCGCCCCAGTTCTCTTTGCTGTTGTAGGCGCCCACCACGAGCACATTCTTTCCGCACGCCATGTCGCTGATGCTGCCGTTTTGTGAGCCGTTCGACCAGCCCGCAATGTTGTAGCCGTCGAGCACGGTGTAGGTTCCGTCGCAGAAGCAGTCGATACGCTGTCCTTTCTTTTTGGGTTGTACCTCAAATCCGAGAATATATTTTCCGTCGTTGTTGGTCGAGGTGTTGTCGGATACAAAATAATCAATCAGTGCGTAGTAGCGGTGGGCGTACGAGTCGTATTGCGTGCCGAGGCCCACATAGCCGTTGAACGCTTTGGCGAATGCTGCATTGGTTTTGTCGGTGGAGCTTTGGCTGTAGCCCGAAGTAACGTAATAGATAGATTGCGTACTGTTCGAGCCTTCTAATTTGAAATTGAATCCATCCGTGCCTCTCGTTTTGTTATAAATCCGCACCGTGATGTCAAATTGCGTCGAGTCGTTGCTATAGACATACACCGTTCCGTAGCGTAGATTCTTGTAGGTCACGCCGTTGGCGACAAGCGTTGCGTTGAGCGGCTTTATGAACGACCGAACGGTATCGTGTGTGGAGGTCGCTGTTTGGTTGAGCGCAATGGGCAGGTCGCCCTCGTTGCCCGCCGACATACAGATAATAGCCTCTTTGCCGGCCTCTTCCAAGTATTGCCCGATCATACCGCGCCCGTCGTGTGAGCCGGTGTTGCTGCCGAGCGACAGGTTTATCACGGCCGGCTTTTTGGTGTCGTATGCATAGTTGAGCGAGCTCTCCACGCCCATAGCGATAAAATAGTCTTGCAGCGTACCGCAGGAGGCAACAATGTCAGACTCGGTTGCCATGCCGTAGAACGGATTCGCTTTTTCCACGATGTTTACATTCAGTTGCGACTGCACTTCGGCCATTTTCACATTTCCTTTGTAGCTGCCCGCCATGATGCCGAGCGTGTGGGTACCGTGGTAGGCGGTGGAGTCGTCGGTTCGGAATCGGTTGATGGTCTCCGCATTGTACCATCGGCTTACATATCCCGAAGCACTGCTTGAGCTAGAATAGATATGCGTCAGGTACTCGATGCGGCTTGTGCCGTCCGCCTTCTTAAAGTTGATGTTGTTGGGGTCGATTCCGCCGTCAACGATTCCCGTCACCACGCCTTTGCCCGTGTAGGCTTTGGGCAGTCCTTCGCCTGCCTGTATCTTATCAACGCCGATGGAAGACCGAGCATTGTCCGTCTTTTGCTGCACGTCGCGCGGCAGTTGCATCTGTTGTACGGCGTGCAGCTCCGCAATGCGCTCCACCTCGTCGAGTGCGACGGAGGCCAACACAATATTCCCGCGGCGTGCATTGACCACGATGCCTTCCTGTTCCAGCTGCTCGTTGGTCACATCCTCCTCCACCCGCATCATTACGGGCGTGTAACATACCTGCGTGGTGTCGCTGAGGCTTTGGCGACGGGCTATTCGATTCACTTCGGTGTTCCCGGCTCGCAGTTGGCGCAGTTGTGCGCGGCTCTGCAGGTCGAGTGTGCTTTGTGCGTTTAGGCTCAGCAGGGTCAGTGCTGCTGCCATACTCAAAACGATACGCTTCATTCGTAGTTTGTTAGTTTTTGTTTCGTTATTTTGCGTGCGCAATCGGCTCGCGGTGTAGGTTGCTATAACACACACATATTACCGCCCCTCATTGCGGAGCGGTAATATGCGCTAAAATGCTATGTCGGTTCGTGTTTCTATTAGTGTTGCAGCAGGTAGGTGCTTTGTCCGTTGATGATGTAAAGCCCTGTGGGCAGCGACTTGATTTGTGCGTCGGTAGCGTCTTGCAGCAGCAGGATACCCTCTACGGTGTACACATTACGGTTCAGGGCCGCATTCGTGTTCTCGATAGCCGTTGCGGGCGCTTTTATCTCAATCGTTGTGTTGGCGGTAATCACGACAGCATAAACATCGTCTTCCGCCGGCTCCAACTTCTTCTCGTCTTGATATACCACGCCGCCGTCGGTTACGCTGAAGGAGAGAAGGGTTCCCGTCAGTGCTTTGCCGTAATACGGATTGGTCGGGAGCGAACTCTCCTCGTTCAAAACATCTTCGGTGAGGTCGATAAACTTATACTCGTCGGTCTCAATCAGAGTTACATCGAGTGTGTCGGGAGCTCCTGCAAGGAACGCCTTCACAATATCTTTGTCCTCGAGACGGAGTTCGAAACTCGAAGAGCCTTCGTATTTCGGGCTTATCAGCGAGTCATTTATGTACATATGTACATCTTTCTCATACAGCCCATTGAAGGAAACGGCTATTACGGAATCGTACAGCGGGTCAAAATGAATCACATTGTATCCGTTTACAGCCACCGGATTTTTCGCATAGTCCTCTGCAAAAACGAGTGGAGAGGTACGGTCGGGGAATACGAGCCCGCCACCATACGGAACTTTTTCCAAACTATCGATGTAGAACACAAATTGCGAAGAGCGGTCTGCTGCACCGGTGGTGATGGTAAATTCAACGCCTTCTGCCGTCGGGATAAGGCTATAACCGCTTGTTTCCTTATACTCCGTGCCTTCAGCGTCAGTGAAGGACACTACCCAGCACCCGCTTGCGGCCTTGAACGAGATACCTTCAATCGTTTCTGCGAGCGAAACCGTGTTCTTACCTGCTACCAAACCGGTGATTTCCTGATTCTTGTAGGAGTTACCTTTATAGAGTGTGATATGCGAGGGGTCGTCGATATTGATCGTGATGTCGTAGGTAGCGTACTTGTGTGCGTAGTATTTTACGGTGTGAGTTGTTTGTGTTGTCACCGTAAAATCATACGAACTAGCATACGAGTATATTTTCTCGTCATTTACAAAGATAGAATCAGTGCCATAGTCAGCAGTGTTATAGTTGAACGTAACTTTGCTGCCGAGCTTAACGGTAAAGTCAGCGTCTGCCCAATTGGTAACCGATGTGCCATCCACATCTACTCCGGTAATAAAACCTGCAGACTTGTCATCGCCCGCAATGAATTGCACCGGTACATCTACATCAGGGAAGTTTGCCAAGATAGTTACGCTGTCGCCATCTGCCACCGAAAGATCATAATGTTTACTCCACGATTCTGTTTGCTCTGCACCGTTGATTTTCACCGCATAGAGTGTACTCTTTCCGCTTAGCCCGAAAGGCGACTCTACATTGGCGGAGGCAGTTGCCGGCACAAACGCTATTTCGTTTACACCATTTTGCAGTGTGATGGTGCTGCCGTTATAGCGAGTAAGTGCCACCTTGCTTGCGTCATCCACATACACTTTGCACTTTGCAGTACGCAGTTCTGCATACGAGAAAGAGGTAACGGTATAGGTCCATCCGTCAACATAACTCGAGAGAGAAAGATTTACCGAATTATAAGAAATATACTCGGGGCTCTGCGGCGTTCCTGCCGCATTGACTGAGGTTACCGAAGTCAATCCGTAGTCCGAAGAAGTGGTGGTAATTGTCACATACGAATACGATTCGGTAGAAGTAATCGTGTTCGCTCCGTTCTTAATGGTCAGTTCTGTCCCGTCTTGCGACACTTTCACGCGAGTGATGTCGTCAATGTTAATGGTAATACTTGTGGCAAAGGCGGTCGTAGCGCAGGCTACCAGTGCCAATACTAAGGAATAAAATTTCTTCATACTCAGTTCCCTTATTTTTTATTGTGTAATTATTTTATGCGTTTTTTGGGGCTGTTCTGGTGCTTTTATGCACTATTTCTGCTATTTTTATGCAATATATGCACAAATTCACACTGCAAAGGTACGCCTAATTTTTGGTCCGTGCAACATTTTGTATAGTTTTGGGTGTCTTTTTGCGCTTTTTGCCGATTTTTCCACATTTTTGCTTTGGTTTTGTCGCGTCGTCATTGCATATTCTTGTGGTTTATGCATAAAAATCCGTCAGTCAGTGAGCCTACAAAACGCGTAAAATCCACGCAACAAAGTACGCTATATTTCGTGTAACCTAAAAAAACGACCTGTTTTCTTGTAAAAATAGGTCTTTTTTTACGATTTTTCTTGCTGTTTCGAAAATTCTGTATAACTTTGCACCCGAATCGGCTCGGCGGACCCAAACGCTCCGCTGCAATAACCGATTCTAAATGTGCGGCTTATGGATACAGTAGAGAACAAAATTCCCTTGTTGGATTGCCCGATGGACTACCTCATCGGCGATGCCAGTGGCAAAATCATGAACGAGTACGGTCGTTTCCCGTGCAAGATCAAGTGTGGAGTCTATGCCATCATCATTCGCGGCACGGCCAAGGCGACCATCAACATCACGCAGTACGATTTCCGTGAGCGGGATGTCTTGTTGCTCGAGCCGGGGAGTTTTCTGCTGATTCACGAATTCTCGGAGGACGCTTTGGTCTATTATATGTTGTTTTCCTCTTCGTTTCTCGAGAAAAACACGTTCAGCAATCGTATGTCGCTCACGGCTCTGCAGTTGCGCAGCCCGATTATTCATATCTCGGTCGAGCAGGCGGAGGTCATCAAGAGCATGGCGATGGTCTTGCTGCAGGCGATGAACACTCGCCCGCCGATGCTCAATTCCGAGAAGATGGTCTATATCTTCAATCTGATGCAGACCGGTTTTGCGTCTTATGCTCGTTCGCAGGACGAATACATCATTCGCCCGACGGATCGCCGAACCGAGATCTACCAAGACTACTGCCAGTTGGTGCTCAAGCACTATCGTGAGTGGCGGCACGTCAATCAGTATGCGCAGGCCATGCATATCACCATGCCGCATCTCTGCTCCACCATCAAGAGTGTCAGCTCTCGTACGGCGGGCGATATCATCACCGATGCCATTGTCACCGACGCCAAGGCGCAGCTCAAAATCACGGTGCTGCCTATCAAGGAAATCGCTCTCTCGCTCGGTTTCGACAATGTTGCCTTCTTCAATCGTTTTTTCAAGACGCATGTCGGCGTCACGCCCAAGGCTTACCGCAATTCCTAACACCCCCGTTTGCCGAAATTCCGCAAAAATTCCGTCTGTTTAGGGCGTGTTGCTGCTGCTCATGCCGTTTCAAGCCCATTTTTGGAAATCCTATCCGCTCCCTACAAAAAGCACCGCCGAAATCTCGACGGTGTTTTTTTGCGTACTACTATCGCAGTACTATCTTCATTTTTGCGCAGTACTATTTTATAGTATTATAAAATACTATTCTTTTTTCGTGCCGTGCGGTGTTTATTTTTGCCACAGCGGTTTCAGGTATCGGTGGTATGCGATGTAGAGCGCAATGCAGGTCGTGGTCAGCATCTCCGAGGCGGAAAGCGCGAGCCAAATCCCTTTGGTCCCGAACCAACGCGGAAGCAACACGAAGCACGGCACCAAGAACAGCAGTCCCCGCAGCAGTGCAAACCACGTGGCGGGCAGTATGCGCTCGCGGCTTTGGTAGTAGCCGATGATGGACAGATTCACTACAAAGAACACGAACCCGACGGCGTAGTACGGAAACCCGTCGATGGCGAGCCGAGCCGTCGGCGTGTTCAGGTCGAGGAACAGCGCCACCAGCCATGCGGGGAAGAAGGTGAATAGCAGCATGGGCAGTATGCCGACAAGGATGGCGGTGCATAGCGACACCCACAGTGCGGAATGCACCCGCTTCCGATTCCCCAGTCCGTAGTTGAAGCTGATAATCGGTTGAGCGGATTGCGCAATGGCGTTGCCCATCATGAAAACGAACGGCATGTAGTAGCAGCTGATGCCGAAGGCACCCACGCCGTTGTCGCCGAGGTAGTGCATGAAGACTAAATTTCCCACAAAGAACAGCACCGCCAGCGTCATCTCGCCCAAGAAGGCGGAAAAACCGATTTCGCATTGTTCTTTGATGTTTTGCAGCCAAAAATGCATGCCCCGTCGGCTCAGGTGCAGGCTGTGCAGCCGTACCGCTTTGGCGCGGAAGAGCAGGTAGCCCATCGCCACGGCGGCGCCCACCAGACAGCTTATCGAGGTGGCAATCGCCGCTCCTTTCACGCCCATGCCGAGCGGAAATATCAGCAGCCAGTCGAGTATCGTGTTCAACACGGCGTTGATGATGCTGCACCACATGGCGAGCCGCGGCGCGCCGTCTAACCGAATCACATAGAGCGACACCTCTAACCACATCTGAAACAGCAGCGAGGGGGCGAACCAGTAGAGGTAATCCACCACTTGCGGCAGCAGGTGTTCCGACGAGCCGAGCCATCGCCCTACCTGATGCGGGTCAATCATGGTGACAACTATCACCGCCGCCGCAATCAGCGTCACCAATACGATGGCGTGGGTCGTGTAGGTGCGAGCTCGGCTCGCTTTGCCTTGCGCAATGGCTATCGAGGCCATCACCGAGCAGCCGGCGCCCGCCATCAGTCCGATGCCTTGCAGCGCCATCAGCAGCGGGATGCAGATATTCACGGCGGCGATGCCGTCGCTGCCCGTGCCGTGTCCCACGAAAATGCCATCTACCATCGTCACCGCCGACAGGCTGAGCATGCCCAGCACGGTCGGCACAAAAATTTTTCGAAATAGCGTAGAAACGCGTTCCGTCCCAAAATCCAATTCCTGTTTCATATTCTATATTCTAATTTGTTTTGTTTGCAGCAGTTCGCTTATCCCCAAATTCATTCCGCAATCTTTCCCTCATTCGTCCCACAATTTTCACATCCGTTCCTCAATCCGTTTCACAATTTGTTCCGTTGTTATTCCCACAACTCCTTATCGCTCAATGTATTGCACCTCCTTTGCTTGTTCTCGAAAGATGAACCATATACACACACAGAAAGACCGGATAAGTAGCAGGCAGGACCCAACCATCTTATCCGGTCTTGTGTATTTAGACCCTCCGATGAGGTGTTGAAACAAGCAAAAGGTATTATTTCGGCTGCAAAGGTACGGCTTTTTGTCGGTCGCACCAAATTTGCCTTGTATTTTTAACCTAATTTATTGGTGTGTGGAGGCACCCGATTGGGCATCCACGGTCTGCGTATCTTTTTTGGGTGTCTCGCAGGCCTCGATGGGGGCGGTGGTAGCGGGTTTGCCTATTTTGGCGAACGCTTTCTGCAGGGTCGGCACGTCGGTTTTGTTGGCGTCGTAGGTCACGGTGACGGTTTTTTTCTGCAGGTCGCATTGGATATCTTTCACGCCTTTTTCGTAGGCGATGTTGTGCATTATTTTGTCGATGCACCCTTGGCAGTGGATATCCACGTAGAACAGTACGACTTGTTTGTTTGCTTTGGCGAAGGCCGCGTTCCCGCATCCCAGCAGTGGCATGAGTGCGAGCAAAATCATCAAAATTCGTTTCATATTTGATCAGTTGTTAGTTATAATTCCTAATTCCTAATTCCTAATTCCTAATTCCTAATTCCTAATTCCTAATTGTCTAACTTCCACCTGAATCCCGCATAGATTTTCCATCCCGTGGTGGGTGCCCACGCCATGGAGGCGTCAAATCCGGGGTCGAATGGTTGCTCAGCGCCCACGACGGGATTTTTTTGCGTGAAGTTGGTCATGTTTTCCGCTCCCACATATAGGCTCCATGTACGGAAATATTTGGTTATCTGTGCCATCAGTTGCGGATACCATTTGTAGTATAGGCTGCCGTTGCGTTCCTCGTATTGGGTCGAGCCGAGTGTGCCGAGAAAATAGTCTTTCAGCCCGTCGGGCATGCGTCCGCCGCCGTTGAATTGGGCGGTCAGGTCAAACTGCCATTTCTTGAGCGGCGTCTGATAGCTTGTCGTGATGAGGCCTTTGAACTGATTGACGAGCGGCTTGTCTCGCAGCCGGAGCGTGCCGTCGGCCCCGTAGGTGGTCTGTTTCACATCCGTGTAGCGGAAGGCCGCTGTCAGGGTCCATCCCCGAAGGATCTCCGAACCAACTTCTATCTGAGCGCTGTGGGCGTACGATTTCCCGCCCGCCTCGTGCAGGCTGTATAGTAGCACGGCCTCGGTCGAGCGGTCGTAATCGGCTATCATACAGTCCAAAAACCGCGTGTAGTAGTAGTCGGCCGTTATCTGCATCTCTCGTGGTCCTATCGGAATGTGGAACGTGGTGCTGACCCCGGTGTTGAGTGCCTTCTCTTGCCGTGCCGAGCCTTCTATGCGGATTTGTCGGTGCGAGGGCAGCATCGAGGCGTTGTCGGCCAGCAGGTTCGGCGAGCGGTATCCCATGCCGACCGAGGCGCGCAGAGCCCACCATGTCCATGGCGAGTAGCGGATGTTGAGTCGAGGCGTGGCGAAAAGTCCGTATTGCGTGGAGTAATCCGTGCGCAGCCCTGCCACGAGCGATAGCTTCTCACCCGCTTTCAGGGCGTATTCCGCAAATATGCCCGCCGTCAGCTCTTGTCGGCCGAAGTCCATCGGTGCAGGGCTCGAGATGGTGTCTGCCAGTGTCTCGGTGTAGCGGTCGTAGTTCAGCGAGAAGCCGGTCGACAGCTTGTGTTCTATGCCGTGCAGCGGCTGCCGCCAATTCTTTTCGAATATGGTGTTCAGATAGGCGTTGGTCTGTGCGGCGTTCCAAAGCCGCTCTCCGTATCTGTTTTCCTGATTGTGGTACGAGGCGGCGGCGATGATGCCTATCGAGGTACCGTTCACGGGGTCGAAGATGATGCCGTTTTTCATAAATCCGTCAATGCGGTAGGTGCGCAAGTCGATGCGGTAGGGGTGGTCTGTTTGGACGTGCGTGGCAGTCTGTCCGCCCCGACGTTTCCCGAACAATCCCCGAACCATCGCCTGAAAAATGTACCCGTCCCGCTTGTAGTACCACCGATTGGCGAGGTTGGCGTTTTGGCTTTTGGGCATATCCGCAAAGCCGTCTTTGTTGTCGTCCATCGATAAAAATCCCTGTTCGTAGTGGGCCATCACGCCTGTCGCTAACTCGCCGTGCCGCGTGCTGTCCCGCAGCGGTATTTTCCAGCCCCCTTCGGCATTCACTTCGGGGTGTAGCTCGGTGTTGAGCATCGCATTCACGGAAATGGGTTTCTGATTTTGCGGCTTCAGATATTCCACATTGATTTGTCCGGTCGTCGCTTCGTAGCCGTTTATCACCGACGAGGCGCCTTTGCTCACTTGCACGGATTGCATCCATGTGCCGGGGATGTACGACAATCCGAACGACTGTGCCAGTCCTCGCACGGCGGGGGTGTTCTCGGCGAGCAGCTGCACGTAGGTTCCGTTCAGCCCGAGCAGCCGTATCTGTTTGGCTCCGGTGGCGGCGTCGGCGTAGGCCACATCCACCGACGGGTTGGTCTCAAACGCCTCGCTCAGGTTGCAGCAGGCGGCTTTGAACAGCTCGCCGGTGCCGAGGGTCTGCGTATCAAATGCGGCCATGCGGCTGCGGAGCACCGCCATCTGCCGTTCCGTTATCGTTATTTCGCTGAGTATGAGGTCGCTCACGAGCACGATGGTCAGTGGCTCGTGTCCGCTCACTTCCGTGGTGTCGTTGTGGTAGCCCATGTACGAAACCACCAGCTTTTTCGTGCTTGGTTCCGAACCAATCCCGAACCAACCCTTTGTGTCGGTCGTGGTCCCGTGCGTGGTCCCCGCCCAATAGACATTCGCGCCCACGAGGCTCTCGCCTGTGTCGTCCAGCACAATGCCCTCTATGCGAGCCATGGCCCCCATAGTATATATAAATAGGAGTAGTAATAGAAAAATTCGTTTCATATCGTGTTGTTAGGTTGATGTACGTATCTTGCTCTCGGTCGAGCAAGGTGGGCAGTACGCCCTTTCGTCACGCCTCTTCGGGGTGCTATCAGTTCCGATACAGCCCCGCGAAGCGCCCGCACATCGCCTAAATCAACCATCGGCACACCTGTTGGAGTACCTTTTTCCCGCCGAAACGGATGTTTGGCGGCGAATCATGCCGCTCTAATGAAATCGTCGGATTGCCGTCGCTAACCGATTCGGCTTCGCAGTGCATCGTTGCGCAGAACAGCACCACCTCTTGGGCAGCAGGCAACGCTTGCGGCTGACTCACCTCGGTGGTGTCGGTCTCGAAATGCCGCACAAAACAGCACCCGCAGGCTTTCTGCACCTGTGCCGATACGGTCCCGCTCGGCAGCCCCGATTCGGGTTCGCTCGGTTGCGCCCATTCGGTCCCGCAGTGGTGCGCCCGGCAGTGATTGCAGCAGTAGTGCGACAGCGTGAAGCCTGCTCCTCCTAATAGGAAGAACACGCTGAATGCCATAGCCACTATGTATCTCGCAATCCGTATCATTGTCTTTTATCGATTTCCAAAAGCCTTACCACTGCCTTACCAAC
>CAVHGD010000005.1:17106-24463 GCA_963635385.1 Dialister sp. CAG:486
CCTTACCAACGCCTTATCAACCCCTTATTCTCGCCTTGCCTTCTTGCAATTCCCGGCTATCGGGCAGTCTTTGCACCCGTCTTGTCCCTCGCAGCGTTGGTTTCGTTGTTCGTGGATGGACCACGCCACGCCCACAGCCGCGCCCAGAATAAGCACTATGACGAGTATCTTTTGTCCCATTTTGATTTTCGTGGCTCCGCTTGCGCCTAACCGGTCCTCTCTCTCCGCCGCAAAAATTATGCCGATTTGGGTCGGCTACCGCTCCTGCTGCAATCCGCTCGGAATCATCCAACTATCAGATTTCCAACCTGATACACCACTAATGCGGCGAGCCATGCCACAACAATCGAATTCACCACCGTAAAGGCCGCCCATTTCCAGTTTATCTCTCTCCGAATGGTGGCTATGGTGGCCACGCAGGGGAAGTAGAGTAGGGTGAATACCAAGAATGCGTACGCGCCGACGGGCGTGAGTGCCGTCGCCGACATATCGCCGCCAAAAAGAATGGCAAAGGTCGCCGCAATAGCTTCTTTGGCGGGCAGTCCCGTCAGCAGACAGACGGACATTTTCCAGTCGAAACCGAGCGGCCGCATCACGGGCTCAATAAATTGCCCGATGGCAGCGAGCCACGAGGTCTCGATGTGGTCGAGGTCGCCGGCGGGGAAATATTCGAGCGCCCATATGATCACCGAAGCAAAAAGCACGACGGTCGAAATCTTTTTCAGAAAATCCGACACGCGATACCAAATATGCCCGCCAATGCTTTTCCAAGTCGGCATTCGGAAGTCCGGCAGCTCATTCACTTTGTCGTCAGCGGGCTTGCGGAACCATTTGGTTTTCTTCATGATAAAGGCAAACACAAAGCTGAGCAGGATGCCGAGCAGATAGAGCGAAAGCAGAACCAACGCCTTATATTTTTCGAAAAACGCATCGATAAACAGTATATATACCGGCAGTCGTGCCGAGCAGGACATGAAGGGCACCATGAGCATGGTCAGCGCACGGTCTTTGGGGTCCTGAATGTCTTTTGCGGCCATTATGGCGGGCACGTTGCAGTCGAATCCCATCAGCATGGGGATGAACGACCGCCCGTGCAGTCCTAATCGGTGCATCATTCCGTCCATCAGGTACGCCACGCGAGCCATGTAGCCGGTGTCCTCCATCAGCGACAGGAAGAAGAACAGAATGATGATGTTCGGTAGTGCCGTCAGCAGCGACCCGACGCCTTGTATGATTCCGTCGCTGAGCAGGCTCGACAGCCATCCTTTGGGCAGGTGCGCCTCGCATAGGGCGTATAGGGCGTCGATTCCCTTCTGCAGCAGGTCTTGCAACGGCTCGCCGAGCGTGAAGGTGCATTCAAAAACAGCGAACAGAATGATAGCCAATATGGGGAATCCGGTCCATTTGTTGGTCAGTATCTTGTCGATGCGCTCCAGCCGGCTGCAGTGTTTGTCATCTTTCGGGTGCAGCAGGGTCTGCATCAGCACGCCGTGCACGTAGCCTCGGTACGCATCCTCGTCGTGTTGCTCCCACGCGTGATACACAGGGTGGTCGGTCACGGCGGGCAGGTTGTGCGTCTGTTCTAAAAGGTGGAGCACTTCGCCGATGCCGCGCCCTTGTCCGGCGCTTACCAACGCCAGCGGAACGCCCATCAGGTCTTGCATCAGCGGCAGGTCGATGGAGTGTTTGCTTTTCAGCAGTTGGTCGTATCGGTTTAGGGCGATGACTATTTTCTCTTGTTCGTCGATGATGTGCGGCGTCAGCAGCAGGCTCTCCTCCAAGTGGGTTGAATCCACTACTTGCAGCACCACGTCGTAGGTATGTCCGTGCAACCCGTCGAGGTCGTGCAGTTCCTCAAAAACCATGTTTTTGCCGGTCCATGCCGCCTCTTGTCGAAGGGCTTCCGTCAGGGCGGTCTTCCCGCTCTCTTTGCTTCCCACAACGGCAATTCGTATCTCTTTTCGTTCCTCCATGTATTCTCTCGCTGTATTTCTTTTGCTTTCTATTCAGTCGTTCGTTTGGGCTGATATGTGTTTGTTATCTTTCGTTTCTAACTGTGCTGTTTGGTTGTTGCGGTCTGTTCATGGCCTGTCTCTGTAGCGCCTAATCAGCCATTTTACAAATTTCGCGCAAAATTACCTATTCTTTTTCTTCCCCGCAATCCCTATTTATAGGGATTTCCTATTTTTAATTATGTATGAAGAATTATGAATTATTAGTGTGCGTAATTATTTCCTTCATTTCTTTTATTTCTCGCTCGCGCAGCGAGCAGGATCTATTTATCCCCCTCCTTTGGAGGGGCAAGGGGAGGTCTTATTAATTCATAATTAGGAGCTGCCCCCTCCGCCTTTCTCGCTCCGATAGCGGTTTCTTAGCGCGGGATAGTATCCCGCCCGAACGGCTCTCCGGAGCCGCCCTGTCCATTTCTTTCAACAGGGTCATAGGACCTGCATGTTAATTGTTGCATGTTAATTGTTAATTGAGCGCCGCTATGCATGTTAATTGTTAATTGTTAATTGCCCCTCTTTGTGTAAAAATTGCCGTAAAATCGCACTTCTCTTGTGTTTTTCGTGTCCTTCTTGTACCTTTGTGCAACAATTTGCGCCCGTGAGGGCGTTTCCACTAACCACCACTAACCAAAAATCATGAAAACTCATTCTACGCTTGTCCGTATTGCGCCTAAGGTCGCATTGCTTTTGCTTTGTTGCGTGTCGTTCTTGTCGGCTCGTGCCGATACTTTCGATGCCAATACGCGTTATTCCCGCAAGGTCATTGACGCCTGCTTGTACCATTTTAAGGCTAATGAGAAGGCAGCAGGTTTTGCCCAATACGATGCGAACGGCAACCAAATAAAAGCCTCCGAATCCACTCGTGGCTTCGACTACGTCCCGGGTCTTGTGGCGAAAGCTGTCTTGGAGGCGATTCAGTACTATCAGGACTCCGCTTTTGTCGCTCCGTGGTTCTATAGCATGCAAGCTTATGGAAATAAATATGCTAACAAGGACCACGCTACGAGTGCCACGCTCGACGACCTCAATGCCTGCAAGCTCTATTTTCCGCTCTCGGAGCTGACCAAGCCGGGCGCCAAGTTTGCGGCGGATTCTACTTACCAAAAATGCCTTACGGCCAAATCCCTTACCTTAGCAGGGCTGACTAAATACGACACGACTTACTATATCCATTCCGACGTCTCCGCTACGTTTGCTAATGCCACCAATACTTCGCTTGCTGCGGACACCTACACGGGCGGTTGGTGGCATAAGAAGTCTTATGCAAACGAGATGTGGTGCGATGGCCAGTATATGGGGCCTGCCCTGTTGGCGCAGCTGCTTGCGGAGGGCTACACGCTCACGGGCAAGACCGAATCCGAGTGTTGGGACTTGATTGCCAAGCAGTTCGATATGACGTGGGGCAAGCTTTGGGATAGCGACAAGCAGCTCCTCTACCACGCTTTCTCAGCCGTTCCGGCGGATGATTCCAATTGGGCAGACCAAAGCACGGGCGCCCACTATGGCGTGTCGTCTGAGTTTTGGGGGCGTGCCGACGGTTGGTATTTCTTGGCGCTGATCGATGTCTTAGAGCTCATGCCGACCGACAATGCGCATTATGCCACGCTCAAGAACTATCTCAACCTATTGGCGGCGGGTCTTGCGGCTCGTCAGGATGCCACGACGGGCGTATGGTGCCAGCTGCTGCAGTATGCCAATGGCGTTACGCCTTCGGGCTGCGCCAAGAAAAATTACCTCGAGGCATCGGGCTCGGCGCTTTTCGTGGCGGGTTTCCTCAAGGGGCAGCGCCTCGGTTTGTTCACGGCCGACTATTCCGCTGTCGCTCAGCGGGGCTACAAGGGCTTGGTGGAGCAGTTCCTTACTACCAATGCCACCGATGGTAATTCCCTTATGCTCATCCATAGTTGTGCTTCCGCAGGCTTGAGTGACAGTCGCAAGGGTGATGCCAACTACTATCTTAGCGGTTCGGATGTCGCTGAAATCACTACCTACACCGAAGGTAAAATCTTAGGTGCTTTTATTTTTGCGGCCATAGAGTACGAGCGTGCGTATATGAATAACACGCCGACGGACACGGATGATAGCAGTTGCAAGTGTCTGCATTTGCAGTTGGGTTCGGCTGCCAAGATGTTGCGCAATGGCCATGTGCTTATTGCGCAATCCGACCGCCTCTATTCCCCCACCGGCACCCGCTATTGATTTTCCTTTTTTCCCCACTCACACTCACACTCACTCACTCACTCCACGCTCTCCCCCTCCCTTTTTTTTCCATTCCCCTCACGAAAAGGGGAATGGAAAAACTATTTCCTTAATTTCTTTAATTTCTCGCTCGCGCAGCGAGCAGGACAATTTTCCTCCATTTTTCTTGCCGCTTGCGGCAAAGGAGCTTTTTAGCTAACGAGCAGGAGTTATTTCCTATTCCCCTCCTTTGGAGGGGTTAGGGGAGGTCTTTTCTCCTATGGAGGGGCAAGGGGAGGTCTTTTCTCCTTTGGAGGGGTTAGGGGAGGTCTTTTCCCCTCTCTTTTATGCTTTGCAGCAGAAAACGGGCGGATTGTTTGCAGCATTCGTTCCTTTTGCGTACCTTTGTGCTATTGGAAACACACAGGTGCGTTTGTCGCGCCCGCCTATACCTGTCGAAAACACACCGCCGTCCCGATTCCCCTTACGTTTTGGGCACCGTGCGGATCTATTTAATACCTAAATAAAAAACACTATTATGGCTAAAGTTTATCAGGCTAACGAGATTAAGAATGTCGCTATGTTGGGTGGTAGCGGCTCGGGAAAAACCACTCTTATGGAGTCCATGCTCTATGAGAGTGGAGTGATTAAGCGTCGCGGTTCGATTGAGGCTCAATCGACGGTTTGCGACTATTTCCCCGTGGAAAAGGAGTATGGTTACTCGGTGTTCTCTACGGTTTGCAACATCGAGTTCCAAGGCAAGAAACTCAATATCATCGACTGCGCGGGTGCGGACGACTTCTGCGGCGGCACTATGGCGGCGTTGCAGATGGTGGGCTCTGCGCTCATCGTGCTGACGGCCGACAAGGGTGTCGAGGCCGGCACGGAGAACAGCTTCCGTATGGTCGAGAAGCTGCATAAGCCGCTTGCTTTCGTTATCAACAAGTGCGACGCCCCCGAAGCTGATTTTGATAATGTCTTCGCTCAGTTGCGCGAGGAGTTCGGCAACAAATGTACGCTCATCCAGTATCCCGTCAATGCGGGTGCGGGCTTCAATGCCGCTATCGATGTGCTTAAGGGCAAGATGCTCGTGTGGGGTCCCGACGGCGGTGCGCCGGAGGAGAAGGACATCCCCGCAGCCGAGCAGGAGCGTGTGGCCGAGATGCGCCAGCAGTTGCAGGAGCAGGCCGCCGAGGCGGATGAGACGCTGCTCGACAAGTTCCTCTCCGAGGGGCTGACCGACGAGGAAATCATGCACGGCCTGCGTTCCGTCTATGCCGACGGCTCGATGTACCCCGTTATCTGCACCAGCGGATTGAAGGATATGGGTATCCGCCGCTTGATGGACTTCCTCTTGGCTATGGCACCTGCCCCCGACCGCTTTGCCTATCCCACGGTCGATGGCGTCGGCGTTACGCCCGATCCCACCAAGCCCGCCAGTCTGTATGTATTTAAGACGTCCGTCGAGCCGCATATCGGTGAGGTCAACTATTTCCGTGTCATGCAGGGCACGGTCAAGTGCGGCGACGATTTGCAGAATATGGAGCGGGGCAGCAAGGAGCGTATCTCGCAGATTTACATGGTGGCAGGCTCCAACCGTATCCCCGTCGACGAGGTATCGGCAGGCGACATCGCCGCTACCGTTAAGCTGAAAGACACCCGCACGGGCAACACGCTCAACGCCAAGGACTGCGACTATCGCTATGCCGCCATTCAGTACCCGCAGCCTCGCTACCGCCGTGCCATTCGCCCCGTTAACGAGGCGGACAACGAGAAACTCGCCGCGCTGCTTACTCGTATGCACGAGGAGGACCCCACATGGGTCATCGAGCAGTCTAAGGAGTTGCGCCAGACCATAGTCAGCGGACAGGGCGAGTTCCACTTGCGCACGCTCAAATGGCGTTTGGAGAACAACGAGAAGATGCAGGTCGTCTTCGAGGAGCCTAAGATTCCCTATCGCGAGACCATCACTCGGGCAGCGCGTGCCGACTATCGCCACAAGAAGCAATCGGGCGGTTCGGGCCAGTTCGGTGAGGTGCATCTCATTGTCGAGCCGTATAGCGAGGGCGTACCCGTTCGCGACACCTATAAGTTTGGTAATCAGGAGTATCGCGTCACGGTTAAGGACACGCAGGAGGTCAATCTCGATTGGGGTGGCAAGTTGGTGCTTGTCAATTCCATTGTCGGTGGCGCTATCGATGCCCGCTTCGTGCCGGCTATCCTGAAGGGCGTCATGGACCGCATGGAGCAAGGCCCGCTCACGGGATCGTATGCACGGGATGTGCGGGTCATTGTCTATGACGGCAAGATGCACCCCGTTGATTCTAATGAAATCTCGTTCCGCCTTGCCGGCCGTAATGCCTTTGCCGAGGCGTTCCGCAATGCCGACCCGAAGGTGCTTGAGCCTATCTACGAGGTCGAGGTCTTTGTCCCGAACGACTTGGTGGGCGATGTCATGTCCGACCTCACGGGGCGCCGTGGTCTTGTTTTGGGTATGGAGACGGAGAAGAAATTCACCCGCCTGCACGCCGAGGTGCCGCTCAAGGAGTTGAGCTCCTATTCTACTACGCTCAGCTCGCTCACGGGCGGTCGTGCCACCTTCACGATGCGCTTCAAGGACTACGAGCTCGTGCCCGCCGATGTGCAGGATAAGCTGCTCAAAGAGTACGCCGCCGCCCACACCGACGAGGATTAACAGCCAATGGACTAACGCCCTAACGGTCAACAATTTGATGGTTACGGCCTGACGGTCTGACAGTCTGACAGAAATCGTTGTCATACTTACAAGAAACGGTTTTATTCACACGCAAGAAACCTATTTTGTAGTATAGATTTATCCGAAAGGAGGTTCAATTATTCCGATTGAGCCTCCTTTTTTGTGGTCAAAATCTATGTTTTTCAGCATATTTTCTACGCATTTCCGATTTCGCACCTACTACAGAAATACACGCCGCCTGTTGCTGCCGCATACTATGTGTGTGAAAGTGCAGTGAATATGAAACGGACAGACAATCAGCCGACTACGCATTCCGTGTAGTACTAAAACGCGCGATTGAAAACTGCGATGTATGTTCTAAAACATATTTTCAAAATTTGCTCACCCATATAATATGTACTACTTTTGCACCGCATTTCGATACGAGCCTGTCCCGCAATTCGATACGAGCCTG
>CAVHGD010000005.1:24693-57247 GCA_963635385.1 Dialister sp. CAG:486
CCGAAGAAACCTCGAAGAAACCCCGAAGCAGTACCCTTAAAAACCCTTAGTAATACCATAGAAATCCTTATAAATCCCAATACGAATCCTTATAAACTACAATAGACAACCTTATAAATCGACCTAAAATCGAATACGAATATGTTTAGAAACACCCCCCCCCTCCTATTCGCAATCCTTGCGATTCTGCTTATTCCGTATAGTCTGCATGCTCAGACGCTCACGGTTACGGGCGTTGTATATGCAGAAGGAGAATCCGATCCCGTTATCGGCGCCAATGTCATGGTCAAAGGAACCTCTAACGGTACCATTACCGACTTCGATGGCAACTTCTCGCTCCAAGCTAAGGCGGGCGATATTCTCCAATTCTCCTACATGGGCTACAAGACCCAAGAGGTCAAAGCCACAGCATCTCCCATGCGCATTACCCTACAGTCCGACAATGTCATGCTGCAGGAGGTAGTTGCCGTGGGTTATGGTACGATGCGCAAATCCGATTTGACGGGTGCGGTTACTTCCGTCAGTGCCGATGAGTTGGTCAAGGCTCCCGTATCAGGACTTGACCAAGCCCTTCAAGGTCGCGCTGCGGGTGTCACGGTCACGACCAATTCCGGTCAGCCCGGTGAGGCTGCTACCATCCGTATCCGCGGTATCGGTTCCGCTATCGGCGGTAATGACCCGCTCTACGTTGTGGATGGGGTCATCACGAGCGACATTTCCTTCCTTGCTCCGAACGACATCCAGTCGATGGAGATCCTGAAGGATGCCTCCGCTACCGCTATCTACGGTTCGCGTGGTGCCAACGGTGTCATCATCGTCACCACCAAGACGGGCAACAGCGGCGGTCTGAAACCGACCATCACCTTCGACGCCTACTGGGGCTTCCAGAATCGTTGGCGCAAGCTCGATGTCATGGGCTCTCGCAATCACGCCGAGACCGAGTTGCGTATCAACGCTATGCGTAACGGTGCCGAAGAGATTTCTTACTACAACAATCAGGGCTTTGCTTCGTGGCTCCAAATGTATAAGTTGGGTAAATCGGTCTACTATCCGACCAATTTCAACTATGCCGACCAAGAAACCGACTGGCAAGACGAGGTCTTCAACGCCAATGCCTTCATGCACAACTACAACCTCAGCGTGGATGGCGGCAACGACAAGGGCCATTATGCGCTCTCTACCAACTATTTCGGTCAGGAAGGTACCATCATCGGTAGCAACTATCAGCGTTTCACCATTCGACTCAACTCCGATTACGAAATCCGTAAGTGGTTGAAGGTTGGCGAGCATCTCAGTTTCGCTTCCTCCAAGGGCCGTAATGCCATGAATAACAGCTCCTCGGCGGGCGCATCGGTCATCTCGGCCGCTTTGGCTATGTCGCCATGGGATCCCGTTTATTATCCGAGCGGATCGGTTAATGTCAATGGCGAGGACCTGTCGGGACACTATTCCGCCGGCTCCAACTTCAAGAATGTGACCAATCCCTACCAGATGTCCTACAACACCGAACCATCGTCGAAGAACGAGCGTGCGGTGGGTGACATCTACCTCGAGGTGAAGCCTATCGACGGCCTTACCATTCGCCCGAGCTTCTCGGTGGATTACTCGCTCAACCGTACGCGTAATTTCACCTATCCCAATACCTACACTTCGTACAACTATTCCGAGAAGAACTATATCTCCTCTTCCATGACGCGTTACTGCTCTCTGTTGGAGGAGACCACCATTACGTATGCCAAAAAGATCGGCAAGCACAACTTCTCCGTTATGGCGGGCCAGACGTGGCAGGAGTACAACACCTACGGCATCAGCGGTTCGGGTGCGCAGATTCTCAATCCTATCGAGAGCAATTGGTACTTGAGCAAATCCACTACCGATCGCACCAATGCTTCCGATGAGGTATCGCGTATCCGTCGTCTCTCGTTCCTCGGCCGTGTGTTCTACTCGTACGACGACCGTTATATGATCACGGCCAATTTCCGTGCGGACGCTTCTTCTCGTTTCACCAAAGACCCGTGGGGCTGCTTCCCCTCTGTTGCGCTTGCATGGCGTATGAGCGAGGAGCGTTGGCTCAAGGATGTCGAGTGGATCGACAATCTGAAGATTCGTGCCGGTTTCGGTCAGGTCGGTAACGACGGTATTCCTTCCGGTTCGTTTGTTCCGACCATGGGTTCCGGTCAGGATGTATTCTATGGCTATACGCTGGGCAAGTCGCAGACCATTAATGGCGGTTCGGCGGTGCTCACGCAGGTCAATCTCGATGGCAAGTGGGAAACCAACCAACAGTGGGATGCAGGTATCGACTTCTCGTTCTGGAACGGCAAGTTGAGCGGTACGCTCGATTACTACTGCCGCGACACCAAGGACGCACTCCTCTATGTCAATGCACCGGCGCATGTGGGCAACCGCTATTCGCTTGTCAAGAATGTGGGTAACATCCGCAACGAGGGCTTCGAGCTCACGCTCAACCATGATAATCAAGTCGGTAAGGTACATTATAATATCGGCGGCAACATCAGCTATCTGCACAACGAGCTGACCGATATCAACGGTGGCTCGCCGCTCTGGGGCGACCGTACCAAGACCGATGTCGGCATGTCGCTCAACTCCTTCTGGGGCTACGAATACGAGGGTGTCTATCAGTCTGATGAGGAAGCGCTCGAGCAGCTGACCGCTTACGATGCCACCACCATTCCGGTTCATGCGGGTGACGCTCGCTACAAGGATCTCAACGGCGACGGCAAGATCGACGAGAACGACAAGAAGAATATCGGCAATCCGTTCCCGAAGCTGACCTATGGTCTGAATTTCGGCATCGAATTCTACGGCGTGGATGTTCAGTTGTTCTTCCAAGGCGTCTATGGCAACAAGATTTACAATGCGCTTCGTGAGCGTCTCGAGGGCGATGGCTCGAGCAGTGCGCTTGCCAGCTATATGGCCGACGATGTTTGGGTGGGCTACACCGATGTGGTGCGCAATGCGTTGCTCGCGCAGGGTGTCAACTGGATGGAGTTGGAGAACCGCAACGGTTCGATTCCTAACCCGCTCGGCTCGGCTACCAATACCGAAAACTCCACTCGTTTCATCGAGAGCGGCTCCTACTTCCGTCTGAAGAATGCGCAGATAGGCTACACGCTGCCCAAGAAGGTGACCGAGAAATTCCTTTGTTCTCGCCTGCGTTTCTATGTTACGGCCAGCAACCTATTCACCATCACCAAATACACGGGCTACGATCCTGAGGTGGGTAGCGGTGTCGATTACGGAAACTATCCGCAGAGCCGTACCTTCACTTTCGGCCTGAACGCTACGTTCTAATGTGGAATGAAGAATTAAGAATCACGAATACTATTTGAGGATACCATTATGAAAAAGACACAATATATTGTTTTGGCGTTGGCTATGGGTGCGTCGCTGATGGGCTGCAAGGGCTATCTGACGGAGCTTGAACCGGGTACGACGCGTTTGAACGACTATTTTGTTTCCACCGATGCGGCGGTCGAGAATGTCACGGGCTGCTATGTCCCGCTGATGTGGGAATACAACAGTACCTATTGCGCTGAGTGGTTCATTGGCGATATCGTCAGCGACGATGCGCTCAAGGGCGGTGGCAGCACCACCGATATGGCCGATTCTTATGATATGGAGAATTGGCGCACCACTTCGCAGAACACCCTCTTGCTCGATTTCTATCGTGCTCAGTATCAGGGTATTGCCCGCTGCAATTTGGCCATCAAGTATATTTCGGCTATGGAGGTCGGGTTGGACGAAAAGTTCACCGCTTCCATGAAAAATCGTTTGCTCGGTGAGGCCTATTTCTTGCGTGCCTACTACTATTTCCGTCTGTTGCGCGTCTATGGCGGCGTGCCTATCACGACGGATGTCATCGATAGCTCCGACCGTTGGGGCGTACCTCGTTCATCGGTTGAGGCGGTCTTCGACCAAATCTTGAGCGACCTTGCCGAGGCCAACAAGGGTCTTTGGGTGCGCAGTCAGTACGACGACGAGCAGCTCGGCCGTGCCACCAAGGGAGCGGCGCAGGCTATGTTGATGAAAGTCAATCTCTATCGTGCTTCTTCTTATTGGAATGCTCGCATCGGCGCCGATGTTTCCGAGTGCTTTACGGCAGCCAAGGCGTGGGGCGATAGCATCATCGCTTCCGGTGAGTACGACCTCTGCCCCAATTACGAGGACAACTTCACTTTGGCGGGCGAGAATGGCGTAGAGTCCGTTTTCGAGATTCAGTATTCCGAGCAGCCTTGGAGCGACTATGGCGAGGGCTTTGGCTTTACGGCAGGCTCTTTCACGCAGATTTTGATGCGTTCCCGTTCGTCTAAGATCGGCGGTGGCTGGGGCTTCGACCACCCGACGCAGAATTTGTACGATGAGTTCGAGACGGCCGACAGCATTCGCCGCAATGTGGCTATCCTCGTTCCTGCCGATTCGCTTATCGAGTCGCCGGCGGAGGAGATTTATCTCGACAACCGCTATCTCAACAACAAGTACGGTATGTATCGTGATCCGGAGAATCTCGGCGGCGGTTACGGCAAGTGGAGCTTGCATGCCAGCCGTGGTCCGCTCAACAACCGTCAGATTCGTTATGCCGATGTTCTCCTTATGTACGCCGAAGCAACTCTTGGTTTGGGCGACGAGGCAACGGCTAAGACCTATATCAACAAGGTGCGTACCCGCGCAGGTCTCGGCGAGGTCGGTACCTACAGTATCAAAATCAACGGCACGGAGATCGCAGCGCCGACCGTCGAGCAGTGCTTGCGCCACGAGCGTCGTGTCGAGTTGGCCATGGAGGGGCACCGTTGGTTCGACCTCGTTCGTTGGGAGGGCGTCGATGGCACAGGGCTCAAAGAGCACATGGACGCTTATGCCAAGACGGAATCTGCCAATGCGCAGTCGCATATCACTTCGTTCATCAAGGGCAAGCACGAGTTGTTCCCCATCCCGCAGGAGGAGATTCAGCTCAACCCGACCACGATGGATCAGAACCCTGGCTATTGATTTTCAGTGCCGTATCAATCACGAAAAGGAACAAATCCTATATAACATCATTATTAACCATAAAACACATTTCTATTATGAAAGCAAACAAAATTTGTGCATTTGCACTCGCAGCTCTGACATTGTTCGGACTCAACGCTTGCAAGGACAAGAACGATGACAAGTCTTTGGAGCTCACTCCCTCGTCGGCTACCCTCAAGGTAGGTGAAACGCAACAGCTCGTTGCCAACATCGCAGTGGATGAATGGAAAACATCCGATGAGAAGATCGCTACCGTATCCAACAGCGGTCTTGTTACGGCCGTTGCCGAGGGTACGGCTATTGTTTCCGCTACCGCAAATGGTACCACCAAGACTTGCGTCGTTAAGGTTACCGCCAATGGTGGTGACGAAGGAAATACCAAAGAGGTTAAGGGCAGTCAGATTTGGCCGGTTATTCTCGATGCTACCACGGCCGAGACAGTTAAGTCTAAGATTGTAGCTTCGTTTGCACCCAACGATCAAGATCAATTCCTCTATGTATGGGACAAAACCTATACGGCCAATGACAATCCTACCGGTAAGAATTTCTTTGGTAATACCGAGGGCTTTACGGCTTTGATAGTGGCTTCTACGTGGTCCGGTTGTGGCTTCAATCTGACTAAGGATGGTACGGGCTGGAAAGCAGCTGAGGAGTTGCGTGCCGCTATTGTTGCCAATCCGGATGATTATTATCTGCATATGGCTATCAAGTCGACCGATAACTATAGCCACTGCTTCTATATGTTTGGTGCAGAAACGACTAAGTTTATCTTGGGTACGTCTGTAGTATACGACGGTGCTGTCTATTCCGACTTTACGCGTGACGGCAGTTGGCAAGAGTTCGATATTCCTATGTCGAAATATGCTACCGCTTTGTCTACTACTACTTGCGCAGCAGGTGTCAATGTATTTGTAGCCCTCTCCGAAGGTGTAGTGGGTGCTCAGCTCAATTTGGATGCCATTTATTTCTACAAGAAGTAATTATTCCTTTTGCCATAAGGAGGCTGATACCCTCCTTATGGCTCTCCTAATCAATCTTTTATTCTCTAACATTTTCTGTTTATGATGCGCAAACTGACCACGCTTTGCTTTTTCTGCTCACTTTTGCTTGTGGCTTGTACCGAGAGTGTGAGCTTGTCGCTTACACCGAATACCTTGCAAATGTTGCCGGGTGATATTCAGACAATTACACTCTCCGGCAATGCTTCCGACGTTGAATGGCTGTCGTCTAACGATTCGGTCGCATCGGTTTTTTACGGCACGGTTACAGCCAAAGCGGTCGGCAAGGCGGTCATTACGGCCAAGAAGGGTTCTGCTACTGCCACCTGTGAGGTCTTTGTGACGGCTTCTGATGGCTCTTCGTTGCGTATCAGTCCGGCGTTTGTCAGCCTTCAAAAGGGTGATACCTATCAGTTCTCGTATGGCAATACCTACGACCTCGAGCTTACATGGTCTTCTTCCGATGAGAGCGTGGCGCGTGTGGATAATTCGGGTATGGTTACAGCCATTGCTCCGGGCAATGCCGTCATCACTTTGTCTACTCCCGTCGAGAGTCATACCGCCATCGTAGCCGTAGCGCACCATTGGGGCGAGTATAAATTGGTTTGGTCCGATGAGTTCAATGGCACTTCGCTCGATGAGAGCGTTTGGGGCTACAATACCGGTGGCGGTGGTTGGGGCAACAACGAGCTGCAGTATTATACCACTCGCACCGAGAATATTCGTGTGCAGAACGGTTGTCTCGAAATAGAGGCTCGTAAGGAAAACTACGAGGAGCGTAACTATACCTCGGCTCGTATCTTGTCGCGTGATAAGAAAACTTTTACGTATGGCAAGATCGAGGCGCGTATCAATTTCCCGGGCGGACAGGGCACATGGCCTGCATTTTGGATGATGGGCAATAAGGGTTCTTGGCCTGCTTGTGGTGAGATTGATATCATCGAGCATATCGGATCGCAGCCCACTCGTGCTTCGTTTGCCCTTCATACACCGCTCAAAAACGGCACTCGTGGCAACAACTGGTCTGCTACTCATTTCTTTGACCAGTCGCTTGCGGGCGGTTTCCATACGTATGGGGTGGAATGGTGCCAAGAAGAGGAAAACGGCAAGGATTGTATTCGTTTCACGGTCGATGGCGTTGTCTATGCCACGTCGTGGGAGAGCGAGATTGATAACGACCGTGCTTGGCCGTTCAATCGGGCGCATTTCATCATCTTCAATATGGCTGTAGGAGGCTCTATGGGAGGTATGGTGGATGATGCCATTTTCGATACCCCTCGTATTATGTATGTCGATTGGGTGCGTGTCTATCAGCGCGAGGAGATTCAGTAACCGCCCGCTGCCAACACGCGTCAAACACTCCAACCCGCATCGAGCACACAAATACGCGTCAAACACGCATTACGTTAAAATAACCAAGTCGTAACTATCCTACCATGAATCGTTCCATTTTCCGTCATACTGCCTCCGTCTTGCTGACCGCCCTGCTTTTGGGTGTGGTGCTGTTTGCTTGCGAGGACAAGGGCGATGTGTCGGGCAAGACCTCTGCCGCCATGCGCAAGAGTGCCAAGCGGGGTGTGGCTTTCAATTTCTCGCTTATCGAGGACCTGCCGCTGCTCTCCGAGTCTTGCTCGTGGGCGTACAATTGGGGCAACAGCCAGAACGACAACGCTGCTCTTTGGTTCGATACCAACGATATGGACTATTGCCCGATGACGTGGAGCGGCAGTTACGATGCCGATAAGATTCGTGCCTATAAGCAGGCGCACCCCAATACCCGCTATCTGTTGGCGTTCAACGAGCCGAATCTCACCGATCAGGCGAATATGACGCCCGCCGTGGCAGCCCAACAGTGGCCCGCCGTCGTGGCTTTGGCCAAGGAGCTTGGCCTGAAATTGGTCTCGCCCGCCATGAATTACGGCACCCTCTCCGGCTATAGCGACCCTATCAAGTGGCTCGATGAGTTTTTTGCCGAGCCGGGCGTGTCCGTCGACGATGTCGATGCCATCGCCATCCATTGCTACATGGCCTCGCCGTCGGCCGTCATGAGCTATGTGGAGCGTTTCGAGAAATACGGCAAACCGATTTGGATGACCGAGTTCTGCGCGTGGGAGAGCACTATCTCGAGCGTCGAGGGCCAGATGGACTACCTCTGTACGGTGCTCAACTATTTTGAGCAGAGCCCCCTCGTGGAGCGCTATGCGTGGTTCATTCCTCGCACGAGCGGCAAGGTCGATTCCTATCCTTATATGCAGCTGCTCACCCATACGTCGCCCTCGGAGCTTACCGATCTCGGCGTGCTCTATACCGAGTTCTCGTCGTTCGACCGTCAGGCGTATTTGCCGCTGTCCGATGGTGTGGGTGCGAACCGCTATGTGGCGCTCAAGAACAACTCCACTTCGCAGCGAGTCCTCAACGGCACGCCTTATATCTACAACCTCCAGTCCGGCGCATGGCTCGACTATCAGGTGCAGGTTACCTCCGAGCAGCCGTTGCAGATCTCGTATGCATCTTTCTCGAATAGTATTGTCAATATCTATCTCGATGACGCATTGCAGATGTCGCTCAGCCTTCCCCGCACGGGCGATGTCTCGGCGCCGACCACTCTCACCACCTCTTTTGTCCCCCGCAAGGGCAAAGCTTGCTTGCGCTTCGAGGTCTTGGAGGGTGCTCTTAACCTCTATCGATTGCAAAACTAACCCGTTCCGTATCCGGCAAAAAGAATACGAACGAACAGTATATAATTTGTAAAACCACCCAAAATGCATTCTCTTCTCATGAATCAAGGTATAAAAAAGATAGTTAGTTTAGTTGTTGTTGTGTTAGTAGCGTGCTGTGCGTCTGCTCAGGTCACTGTTTCCGATTTCGAGAATGGCAGCGCATGGTCAGCCGTAGAGGGTAGTGCCACCGTAGTCAGCAATCCTTCCGAGACGGGTCTCAACCTGTCTTGCAAGGTGTTGCAGGTGGTACGACCTCAGTCGGGCAACAACTGGGCGGGCGCCATCTATAAGCCGTCGGCTGCTATCTCGGGCTATCGCTATGCCCATGTCTTGATGTATCGCACCGATACCCATACCCCGAATCTCAAGGTCTATAACCCGGCCACCGACGATGGCTCGGCCGACCTCTCGCCGATAACGACCATCGTGGCCAATCAGTGGCAGGACGTGGTCTTCGACCTCGGCGGCCATAGTGTCGAGTTCCTGTTTTTCATGGTCGACCGCACGGCTTCGCTCGCTGCGGATGCCGTCATGTATATCGACGATGTCGTGCTGTCCAACGATGCCGCTCCGCGCACCTCGCCCAATACGGCTTGCCGAACCACTCCCGAACCATCTTCCGACTACTCCCTTGTCTGGAACGCCGATTTCACGGAGCAGAGCCTCAATCTCGCCGCATGGAATATCGAGACCAACGGCGACGGCGGCGGCAACAACGAGTTGCAGTACTATTGCGACCGTGGTGTAAGCCTCGGCACCGACCCTGTCGAGGGCAAGCACTGCCTCATCCTCACGGCCACCAAGGAGGAGTACGAGGGCCGTCACTGCACGTCGGGCCGTATCAATTCCTTTGGTAAAACTTATTTTCAGTACGGCAAGATCGAGGCGCGTATTTGGTTCCCCAATACGACCAACGGCTTGTGGCCGGCCTTTTGGATGATGGGCAACGACTACTCCACGGTGGGTTGGCCGGCTTGCGGCGAGACCGACATCATCGAGTTGGGCCATCAGAACGGTATCTCCGCCGGCACGCAAGATCGTTTCTTCAACGGCGCCAGCCATTGGGGCCCGAGTTGGGACAAGCATTACCAGTATGCGCAGGACATCACCAATTCCTATAGCGTGGAGGATGGTTTCCATATCATCACCTGTATTTGGGACGCCGACCATGTCGCCATGTATGTCGACCGCGACGCTCATCCCTCGGCCGCTCCTTACTATTCCATGACCATTCCCGTCAGCAGCGAGGACAATGCTCCGGGCAAGTATTTCCACAAGCCCAACGGCATTATCTTCAATTTGGCGGTGGGCGGCCAGTTCCCGGGCATTTACGATATCAACGGTATCTCGGCCCTCTCGGAAGGCCCTCGTCGGATGTATGTCGATTGGGTGCGTGTCTATCAGAAGGGCGATGCGGGCGAGTCGTTCTATTCGGCGGTGGCGTCGGACCCTATCGAGGGCAACACCTCCACCGACAACACGTCGATCACCTCCCCAGAGCCTACTCGCAAGGTACTCCGCAACGGTCAGATCCTCATCGAGCGGGACGGCACCCTCTATACCGTAATGGGCGAGCGCCTGTAGCCTCCCCGCCCCGAATTCCCGCACCGGTCTCGGACAAAACTTGAACCGAAATCGAGTGAATTCCCGAACCACTCCCGAACCAACTCCGAAGAAAGTCCTAAGGAACTCCGAACAAACCCCCAAGGAACGCCCCGCGCATTCCGTACAAATATCCAATCCAACGCGTATGAAAAAGACCGCACTACTTCTCGTCAGCCTGATGGTTTGCTTTCAGAGCTATGCCATCTTCCCGATGCAGTTGACCAACAACAGCCAATTTTCGGACAGCGAAATCTATATCGCTATTGTGGGCAAGCGCACCGATGGTACGACTATGTACTACGACCTTTCCGCCAATTCCGCTTCGTCGGTCTCCATGCCGGCGCTGACCGCTTCGCTCAATACGCTGCACAAGACGGCGGGCGATTGGGGCTATGCCGATATCTTTACCACGCTCAGCTCCATTCCCAACCGCACCATCTATATCGACCAATCGCTCTCGTGTCGTATGTTTGTCGCGTTCCGTAGCCCGATGTACTTGCACGTGCACGATGCGGGCGGCTATGCGGGCGCCGACCTCAACAACCCGTCGGACCCGAATGCGGATCTGCGTTGGGAGATTGTCGAGTTTTCGTACGACACCTACAATGTTTGTTTTGTCAATACCACCCGTGTCGATGCCTTCCAGTATCCGATGGGCATCGAGCTCTATGGCAACGTGTCGGCGGGTGCCAACAATGCGTATATGAAGCGGGGCGACCTCAAGTCCTATTCCGCCACCATCGCCGATTGGCAGAACGAGTTCAGCGGCACTATCTATGCCAACTGTCAGGTCAGCCGTATCACAAAGGATACGCTCGGCCCTATCATCATGCAGCCCTCCAAGGTCGCTTCGGTTAAGAATAGCAACGAGTTCGATGCCTATATCGCACAGATTTGGTCGGCGTTTGCCACCAAGACGCTCCGTTGCAACATGGGCGAGCGGGGCGAGTGGTACGGCCGGGTCGAGAACGATGTTTTTGTCATGCATCGTGTTACCGATGCCTCTGTGGTCGGTCGGGTAGGCCGCCCTACCACGGTCGAGGTCATCGAGGGGGCGGGAGCGTTTGCCACGGGGTCCGAGGACGATAAGGCCACGCAGGCACAGTTCTGCGGTGCTATCAATCGCGGTATGATCGATGTCGATAAGGCGGACAACGCCTTGCAGAATTGGGGCGACCGTGCTTCGTTCTTCACGCGCAACAATTGGAACAAGTATGTGGCCTTCTTCCACGATGCCACCCGCAGTTTCGACGGCTATACGTATGCCTTCTGCTACGACGATACGTTCGACCAGTCTTCCACGTGCGCCACGAGCCATCCCGACCATTTAGTCGTTACCATCGGCGGCTTCACCGCCTCTCCGGGCGAGACCGTCACCCCCGATAAGGGAGACACCGATTCCGATAAGGGAGGTACCGACACAGATAAAACTGACCCCGATTCGGGCACCACCGACCCCGATTCCGGCACCCAAAATCCCGAAAATCCCGAACCACTCCCGAAGGTAGACCGTACCGGCACCACAGATCAAGGCTTGCAGTACCGTTGTTGTGTCCTGCAGCAAGGCTCCCAAGTCACTTACACCTTCGATGTGCTCAACTCGGAGTCCTTTACGGGCCTCGTACCGGTCGTTTGGGACAACTCGAACGGCTTCCGCGAGCTGCTCAATACCAATACTGTCACCTTCGATGATTGCTCGGAGGGGCAGAAGCTCTCCGTGGCCTGCAAGTGGATGTATGCCGGAGGCGACACCCATACGCCCTATATCGACTACACGGTCAGTGCCGCCACTACGCTTTTGGATGCCGCAGCGGCCGAAGCATCGCCCCGCAAGGTCCTTCGTCAGGGCTCGCTCTATATCGAATACGACCACGCTCGCTACACCCTTTTGGGTACATTGCTCTGTAAATAAACTACTCTAAATTAGATTCACATACTATGATTAAGCACCGAACCGTTTATGCACTTTTAGGATTGATGACGCTTCTCTCTGCCTGTGCCCCGAAGGAAAAATACACGCTCGTTTGGGAGGATACCTTCGACGGCGATACGCTCAATACCGCTTTTTGGAATATCGAGGACAACGCCCGCGGGGGCGGCAACTACGAGATGCAGTACTACACGCCGCGCAATGTGTCCATCGAGAATCACCCCGTCACGGGCGAGCGCTGTCTTGTGCTGTCCGCCAAGCGGGAGGACTATCGCAATCGCCCCGCCACTTCGGCGCGCATCAATACGCAAGACAAGGTGACGGTGCAGTATGGCAAGATAGAGGCTCGTATCGCTTTCCCGCAGACGGCGGACGGCTTGTGGCCCGCATTTTGGATGCTCGGCAACGACATCGCGCGCGACCTCGGCAACGACGATTCGGTCGATTCCTGTGCAGCGCAGTTGGCGCAGTCGGGTCAGGTCGTATGGCCTCGATGCGGCGAGATTGATATCGTCGAGATGGGCCATCAGGACGGCATCCGCAAGGGGCTGCAGGACCGCTATTTCAACGGCGCCGCCCATTGGGGTGAGGCGTTCAACGACGGCCGCTATCCCAACAAGGCGGGTATCTGCGAGGCGCCCTATTCCGTGCAGGACGGGTTCCATCTCTTCACGGTGGTGTGGTCGGAGGACAGCCTTGCGATGTACCTCGACCAAGACCGTTTTCCCGAAGCAACGCCTTACTTTGCCTTGTCGTTGCGTGATAAGGACCTCAACGAGCCGGGCCATTACTTCAACAAGCCGTTCTATATCTTGCTCAATTTGGCCGTGGGCGGTCATTTCCCGGGCATGCCCACTTCGCCTAAGTACCCGGAGCAGGTGACGGCCGCCGATCCGAATTTCCAGCGTATCTCGGCGCTCCCGGCCGACGGCACGCCCGTCAAGATGTATGTGGATTACGTCCGCATCTATTCGCTCAACTAAAAAAACACTCCACTGCACTCAACCCTCAACTCTCAACACTCCACTGAAAAAATGAACCTCAGCATAAAAGAAAAATTAGGATATAGCCTTGGCGACACCGCTTCCCATTTCGTGTGGGACATGGTCAATTTTTGGCTGATTTTCTACTACACCGATGTAGCGGGAATCAGTATCGCATGGGCGACCACCATCGCCATTTTAGGAACGATTATGGATGCCGTTATGGATCCGATTGTCGGTATTTGGGCCGACCGCACCAACACGCGTTGGGGCAAGTTCCGTCCTTTCCTGCTCTTTGGCGCCATTCCGTTTGCGCTCTGTGCGCTTTTGGCGTTTTGGGGTCCTTCGCTCACGGGTAATGCGCAGGTGGTCTATGTTCTTGTTACGTTTATCCTGTTGCGAATCATTTATGCTATCGTCAATATTCCCTATTCGTCGCTCGGAGCGGTGATGACCAACGATTCCATCGAGCGGGCGGGATTGAATTCCTATCGCTTCGTGGCAGCCAACATCGGCCAGCTCATCGTGTCGGGTTTGGCGCTTTACGGAGTCTATTATCTCGGCACGCTGTGTGTGTCGGGGTTAGACTATTCCACCATGGCGAACGACGAGGCTCGCAAGCTGTTTGCCGAAGCAACGCCGAACCAAGCCGCTTTGGTCCGCACGGCGTACCAATACGGTTTCCGTTGTTTGGTGGCCATATTCGGCTTGGTGAGTGTCATCTTGCTCTTTATCACCTTCTTCTCCACTCGTGAGCGGGTCGCACCGGCCGCCAAGCAGGACACTAACCTCTTCCGTGATTTCGGCTCGCTGTTCCGCAACCGCCCGTGGGTCGTGCTGACGCTGGTCGGTATCGTTTCCTTTATCATGTTCGCTATCCAGAACATCTCCGCTACCTACTATTTTAAGTATTTTTGTGATGCTGAGTCCAAGAGCCAACTGTTCAACCTGTTGGGCACCATCGCGCTTATCATTGCCATTCCTTTCACCAAGCCGCTTGTAGCACGCTACGGCGGTCGCAATCTCTATATCGTTTGCTCGCTGCTGTCGGGATTATTCTTCTGTATGCTGTTCTTTGCCGGCACCAATTTCGTGCTGATCAATGTCTTCAACTGCTTGGCGAAGATCTCCTACGCCCCGGCCATCTCGTTGCTTTGGACGATGCTTGCCGACGCGGCCGACTATGGCGATTGGAAATTCAACCGCCGCACCACGGGACTGTGTCTGTCTGCTGCGGTCTTTGCACAAAAAATCGGTTGGTCGGTCGGTGCAGCCATTTTGGGCGCCATCATGAGCCATGTCGGCTTCGATCCGGCCACGATGACCACGTCGGAGATACAGGCGGTGCCTGAAATCATGTCGTGCATCCGTGTCCTGTTCGGCCTTGTGCCGGGCGTGCTGTATGCGTCATGTGCCATCCTCTTGGCGTTCTACAATCTCGATAAGCCGACGCTTGCGCTGATGAAAAAGGAGTTGGAGGAGCGCCGTGCCGCCGAATAAATTTTTTCGTACGAATTAGAAAAACCACTATACGCAATGAATACAATCGAAACCAATCAAGTGACGGGTAAGTACTTGACGCTCAACGGCGAGAAATACTATATGATAGAGAACTACGATCAGATGCATCCGTTCTTTATCTCTTTGGCGAGTGATACCGATTTGTGGATGTATATCGCCTCCACGGGTGGGCTTACTTGCGGCCGCCGCAACCCCGAGCAGGTACTTTTCCCGTACTATACCGACGATAAAATCACCGAGAACGCCGACCACACCGGCGCCAAAACCCTCATCAGGGTCTTGCTCGATACCGAAGCCACCCCCTCTCTGAGGGGGCAAGGGGGGAGTCTTGTCCTCTGGGAGCCTTTCTCCGACCGCTACATGGGTCTGTACCGTATCCACCGCAGCATTGCCAAGTCGGTTACGGGCAACAAGCTCCTTTTCATGGAGCAGAACCTCGACCTCGGGCTGACGTTCTTGTACGAGTGGGCAGCGGCCGACCGTTTCGGATGGGTGCGTCGGGCTAAGTTGCTGAACGACAACGATATGCCTGTCGAGGTGGAGATTCTCGACGGATTGCAGAATGTCATGCCTTCGGGTGTGGAGCAGAAGACGCAAAATGTGTTCTCCACATTGGTCGATGCCTATAAGAAGACCGAACAAGTCCCGAACCAACCCATGGTGCTCTTCCGCATGGAGGCCATTTTGGTCGACCGTGCCGAGCCGAGTGAGTCTTTGCGTTGCAATAGTGTCTATACGTTGGGCTTGCCCGATGCCGAATATCTTACCTCTTCCACGCAGTTGGACGCTTTCCGTAAGGGCGAACTCGTCCTGCCGGAGCCGGAGTCCAAGGGCATGCGGGGCGCTATTTTTGCCCATACGGGGCTGACGCTTGCGCCGCTCGAGAGTGCGCAGTGGTACAATGTCTGCGATGTCATGCAGGACGCCGCCGATGTGCGCCGCAGCCTCGCCTTCTTGTCCGAGCCGAATGCCGCCGCTGAGGTTGAGCAGGCCATCGCTAAGGCTACCGATACCCTCCGTGCTATCGTAGCGCAAAACGACGGTGAGCAGCATACAGCGGACGAGTGGGACGACGCTCGCCACTTTGCCAACACGCTGTTCAATACCATGCGCGGCGGCTTCTATTGCGACAATTATCAAATTAGCGGCCGTGCCTTTGCGCACCATATCGAGGTCTTCAACCACGCCCTTGCGGAGCAGTACAAGAGTTTCCTTGCCTCGCTGCCCGAAACCATTTCGTATGGCAAGTTAGAGGAGCGCATTCTCGATTTGCAGGACCACCAGCTCCACCGCCTTTTCATGGAGTACCTGCCGCTTACTTTCTCTCGCCGCCATGGCGACCCGAGCCGCCCGTGGAACTTGTTCGACATCCGTGTCAACGACAAGGACGGCCATCGTCTTATCTCCTATCAGGGCAACTGGCGCGACATTTTCCAGAACTGGGAAGCCCTCTCGCTCTCCTATCCCGACTACACCAACGGCATCATCGCCAAGTTCCTCAATGCCACCACGGCAGACGGCTACAACCCGTATAAGGTTACCTCCGAGGGCATCGATTGGGAAGTCATCGAGCCGGAGAACCCGTGGTCGAACATCGGCTATTGGGGCGACCACCAGATTATCTACCTCTGCCGCCTCTTGGAGCTGAGCTACAAGCACGACCCGGCAGCCTTGCGGGCGACATTGGGCAACCGCGAGTATGCGTTCGCCAATGTCCCGTACCGTTTCCGAACCTACTCCGAGATTGTGGCGAACCCCAAAGACTCTATCTATTTCGACGACGACCTGCACAAGCATATCTTCTCCCTGCTGCCCACCTACGGTCAGGACGCGCGCCTCGTTCCGGGCAAAGACGGTCAGCCGCTGCTTGTTACCTTCACGGAGAAGATTCTCATCACGCTGCTCACCAAGTTGAGCAATTTCATTCCCGAAGCGGGAATCTGGATGAATACGCTCCGCCCCGAGTGGAACGATGCCAACAACGCCCTCGTGGGCTATGGCGCATCAATGGTCACGCTCTACTATATGCGCCGTTTTGTGGCGTTCCTCGAGCAGCTCTATGCGGGCGTGGATGCCTCCTATGCACTGTCCCGCGAGGTAGTAGTCTTCCTGCGTGATGTGTCGGCGGCTTTTGCTGCGCACGACGCCGAGTGTGCAGGCACATCCCTTACCTTCACCGACGAGACTCGCCGCCGCTTTATCGATACGGTCGGCACGGCGGGCGAGACCTACCGCCGGTCGGTCTATGCAGGCCATTCGGGCGAGAAAGTCGAGTTGAGTACCGACCTCTTGCAGCAGTTCCTCGCTAAGGTGCAAACCTATCTCGATGCCTCTATCGCTGTGGCCAAGCGCCCCGACGGCCTCTATCATGCGTATAACTTGATTTCATTCACCACCCCCTCTTTGAGGGGGCAGGGGGGAGTCGCCCCTGCAGTGTCCGTTACCCCTCTCTACGAGATGCTTGAGGGTCAGGTGGCTATTCTCTCTTCTCGCTCGCTCACGCCGGCTGAGGCGGCCGACTTGTTGGATACCATGCGTCACTCGGCGCTCTACCGTGCCGACCAGCGCAGCTATATGCTCTATCCCAACCGCCGCCGCCCGTCGTTCTTGGAGCGCAACAATCTCCCTGCCGAGGCGCTGTCGCTGCCTATCGTGGAGCGACTGCTGCACGAGAACGCCACCGACATCTTGGTGCAGGATTGCGAGGGCGGCGTCCATTTCAATGCAGGCTTCAACAATGCCGATTTCTTGTCCCGTGCGTTGGACAAGCACGCCGATATCACGGCCGCCGAGCGCCAATCGTTGCTCGACCTCTATGAGCAGCTGTTCCACCACCATGCCTTCACGGGGCGTTCCGGCTCGTTCTACAAGTACGAGGGCTTAGGCTCTATCTATTGGCACATGGTCAGCAAGTTGCTTGTCGCCGTGGGCGAAACCATCGAGCAGGCATTGGCGGAGCACGCCGACGAGGCCGTTATCGAGCGCCTCAAGGCGCAGTATGCCGCCATTCGTGAGGGTATCGGTGCGCACAAGACGCCCGCCGATTACGGCTCCTTCCCCTTCGATGCCTATTCGCACACCCCCTGGCTATATGGGGACCCCGACACAAACCGAGAGGTTTGTGGTGGGGAGACGAGGACTTGCGGAACGCAAAACTCGCAGAGCGAGTTTCATTCGTGTAGCCAAGTCCGAGGAGGGGGCGTGCAACAGCCGGGCATGACGGGTCAAGTCAAGGAGGACATCCTCTCCCGCTTCTTCGAGTTGGGTCTGCAGGTGTCGGACGGAGCGATTCACATCCACCCCGCCATGCTCCGCACGGAGGACTTCGCCGACGGCGAGTTGCACTTCACCTACTGCCAAACCCCCTTCACCTACCGCCTCATAGACCCCACCAATACCATAGATTCCCGAACCACTCCCGAAGGAACTACTATCGAACTGGCTGACGGCACGGTTAAGCAAGGCGCATTGTGCATAGAGCCCGCCCTTGCCCGCCATATCTTCGCCCGTGATGCCCAAATCAAGCAAGTAATCGTTTCTATCAAAAAGTAACCAATATGAAACACCTACCACACATATTCCGTTCCATTTTCCCCCTCCTCTGGAGGGGGCTATGGGGAGGTCTCCTCTTATGTTCCTGTCAGGGCGTTCGCACCTCGCAGGTGCTGCTTACTTCCGCCGACGGTAGCAAGTGCGCAGAGACCGAATCGGTGGTCTTTGCCAAAGGCACGGCCGCAGACGCATTTGTCATTCGCCCGCAGGAGCAACGCCAAACCATCGACGGTATCGGCGGTTCGCTCACCGAGTCCTCCGCTTTTGTCTTGGCGTGTGTGTCCCCGGAGCAGCGTCAGTCCGTTTTGGAAGAGCTCTATGGCGAGCAGGGAGCCAACTTCTCCGTTGCCCGTACGCAGATAGGAGCATGCGATTTCACGGTAGAGGGGTTGTATTCCTTGGCGGAGCAGCCGGGCGACACGGCTCTTGCTTCTTTCTCGCTCAGCCGCGATAAAGAGGGCTTTTCCAAAGCAAAGTACCCGCAGGTGCAGGACACAACATACGACCTCTTTTATTTGATGAAAGATGTCGCCCGAATCAAACAGAACCAACAGGACAAGACTTACAAGCTGTTCGCTTCGCCGTGGACGGCCCCTGCTTGGATGAAAGACAACGGCCGCTATTACCAACGCGACGCCGAAGCAAGTCGTGGCGGGAAGTTGCTGCCGCAGTACTACCAAACTTTTGCGAATTATATTGTCCGTTACCTCGAAGCATGGCGCGAGGAGGGCATCTCGTTTTGGGCGGTTACTCCGGAAAACGAGCCGATGGGCAACGACGGTGGTTGGGAGAGTATGGAGATGTCGCCTGCCGACGAGGCAGAGTTCATCGGCAAGTACCTCGGCCCGACCATGGCAGCCCACGGTTTCGGCGATGTGCAAATCTTCGGTTTCGACCAAAATATTTTCGAGATGGGCCCCTACACTGCAGCCATTTATGGCGACGCGCAGGCAAATGCCTATACATCGGGTATGGCGGTGCATTGGTACGGCAGCACCATTTCCTGCTTCCCCGAGGTCTTGGATTCCATCCACGCGCTCTATCCCGACAAGACCATTTTCCATTCCGAGGGCTGTGTGGATAACCTCGGCTGCCCTGCATGGGGCGGCGTTACCGACCCCGAAGGATTCACCGAGTCGGGTTGGTTCAACAACGATGCGTTTTGGTGGAATCCCGAGGCTACCGATTGGGCCTACTCCACGCCTTTCTGGCCCGAGTGGCATCCCAAATACGCAGCCGTTCACCGCTATGCGCGCTACATTATCGATGGCGTGAATCATTGGATGACGGGTCTTGCCGATTGGAATATCGTGCTCGACTCCATCGGCGGCCCTTGTCATGTGGGCAACTTCGCGGGCGCACCGGTCATGATTGACTATCAGAACGATATCATCTATTATACGCCTTACTACTACGCCCTCAAGCAGCTGAGTCGTTCGCTCCGCCCGGGCGATGTGGCTTTGGGCATGACGGCTCCCGAAGGTAAGCCGAACCTACATGTCTGCGCCGTAGCGAAAGCGGACGGTTCCTACTCGGTGAACATCCTCAACGAATCCGACCATGCCGAGAGCGTTCCGCTCCAGATCGGCTCTTACACCGCTACCGTTCCCATGCCGGCCAACGCCCTCAAAACGCTGTTCTTCACTTTACCCGAGTAATTCTTTACACCCGAACCCCGCACAGAATTAGTATTTTACGTAAAGCCACATAGAAATCAGTTTTTACGGCATCCCGCTCGGAAATCAGTATTTTACGCTATAAAATTTGCTCACGTATGAAACTGTCCAACATATCCCATTCCGCACTCCCCCTCCTCTGGAGAGGGCTGGGGGGAGGTCTTCTCTGCGTAGGTCTTTTTGTGCTGCTCGTGTCCTGTCAGCCGAAGCAAGACCCTACCGAGAAGCAAATCGACCGCCTTCTCTCGCAGATGACGCTCGAAGAAAAGATCGGTCAGATGACGCAGGTCTGTGGCGGTTGGATATCCGACGACCTCGCCAATCAGGTGCGTCAGGGCGCAGGCGCCATGCTCAACAGCGTGGGCGAGGAGGCGAACTACTACCAGCGTATCGCTGTCGAAGAGACGCGCCTCGGCATCCCGATGCTGTTCGGGCGCGACATCATCCATGGCTACCACACTATCTATCCCATTCCGCTCGGTCAGGCAGCCACTTTCGACCCCGCTTTGGTGGAGCAAGCCGCTCGCCTGACGGCCAACGAGGCTACCCATGCGGGTCTGCGTTGGACCTTCTCGCCGATGGTCGATGTATCGCGTGACCCTCGTTGGGGGCGTGTCGCCGAGGGCTATGGTGAGGACACCTATCTCACCTCCGTCATGGGCGCCGCTTGCGTGCGCGGTTACCAGTATACGGCCTCCGACAGCGATAAGAATTCTAACATCAGCCTCGCCGCTTGCGTCAAACACTTCGCCGGCTATGCAGCCTCCGAGGGTGGCCGCGACTACAACACCACGTGGATTCCGGAGGTGCAACTCCGCGAGACCTACCTCCCGCCGTTCAAGGCGGCCCTTGATGCGGGCAGTGCCACTATCATGTGTTCCTTCAACGACCTCAACGGCGTGCCGGCATCGGCGAACCGTCATCTCAATGTCGATATCTTGCGCCACGAGTGGGGCTACGACGGTATGCTCGTGTCCGATTGGGCGTCCTCGGCCAATATGGTGGCGCACGGCAACTGTGCCAATCTTGAGGAGGCTACTCTGCTGAGTATCAACGCCCAAATGGAAATGGATATGGAAGGACACGGCTATCCGTGGCACTTGAAGAAACTCGTCGAGAGCGGTCGTGTCAGCGAGAAGCAATTAGATGCATGTGTGCGCGACATCCTGCGCCTTAAGTTCCGCCTCGGCTTGTTCGACAATCCCTACTGCACGCTCGATTCCACGCAGTTCTTCACCGCTGAGGCGTTGGCAGCGGCGCAGCGTGCCGCCGAGGAATCCGCCGTTTTGCTCAAGAACAATGGTGTCCTCCCCATTGTCCCCCGCTCTGAGGGGGTCGGGGGAGTCTCTCTATTTGTCTGCGGTCCTCTCTGCAACGCCCAACACGACCAGAACGGCACGTGGTGCTTCGATAAGGTCGATTCCATGACCGTAACGCCGCTGATGGCGTTCCGCTCGCTCGCCCGTGAAGGCAAGATTCGCCTCATCGAGCAGCAGGGCAAGCATTGGTCGCGTGAGGTCAGCGAGCGCAATATCGCCGAGCTGACTCGTCAGGCCAAGCAAGCAGATGTCATTCTCTATTTCGGCGGCGAGGAGAGTATCTTGTCGGGCGAGGCGCGCTGCCGTGCGCATCTCGATTTGCCGGGCGACCAGTCGGCTCAGTTGCGTGTGCTCAAGGCGACAGGCAAACCCGTCGTGCTGATTGTCCTCGCAGGCCGTCCGCTCTGTATCGGTGCGGACATCGACTTGGCCGACGCCGTGCTGTATGCGTTCCACGGCGGCACCATGCAGGGCCCCGCGTTGGCCAACCTGCTCACGGGCGTCGTCGCTCCGTCGGGTCGCCTGCCGATGACCTTCCCGCAGGCCGAGGGGCAAATCCCGATGTATTACAATCAGAAAAACACAGGCCGCCCCACCGACCACCCGGTGCTGTTCGACCAAATCCCCATCGGTGCACCGCAGTTCTCGTTGGGCCAATCCAGCTATTGGCTTGAGTATGGTAACGAGCCGCTCTTCCCCTTCGGCTATGGGCTTACCTATACCACGTTCGAGTACGGCACACCCGTCCTTTCCGACACCGTTCTGTGTGCGGGCCGCTCGCAGTCGCTTACGGCCACTTGCACCATCCGCAATACAGGCACGACCGATGCCGTCGCCGTGCCGCAGCTCTATATTCGCGACCTCGTGGGCAGCTTGACGCGCCCCGTTCGCGAGCTCAAGGGCTTCGAGCGGGTGGCTATCCCCGCAGGCGAGAGCCGCGAGGTGCAGTTCACGCTCACGGAGAATGACTTGGCCTATTGGCATTTGGCCGATGGTGTTACGCTCGGAGCCGATGGCAAGTATGTGCGCTCCGCCGAGCCGGGCGACTTCTGCCTATGGGTTGCCCCGAACGCTGCCGAAGGAACTCCCGTCCGTTTCTGCTTGCAGTAGCCTTCCGCCCTTTGGCTGCCCCCCAGCCGCCCCACGTCGCGGCGTACAACGATTGTATAATACACTAACACAATTAATTAAATACCTTTATTACCATGAAAAGAAATTTACATCTCATGTTTCTGCTCGCCGCAGCATGGCTCGGCGCAGCGTCTGTCTCTGCTACGGTCTATTGCCATACGGAGCTTACCCAAGGCACGAACACCATTTACCTCTCGTGCGAGAAACTCTCGGTCGGCAACTATCGCCTGACTATCGAGGGCGAGAACCTTGCAGGTCTTGGCGGTACGTTCTACAACCCGGGTGCAGTGGATATCCGTACTACGATTACCACCACCACCGACACGAAAATTGTCTGCACTATTGCCGCCGAATCAGACCCTGTTATCTACAATCCGCTCTATGTTATGATGCCGGGTGAGGTCAATTTTGGCGAAATCAAAGACATTGAGTGGGGTACTTGCGGCGATGGCGAAAAAGACACCAAAGCCCCTGTTATGGAGAGTGCCGCTTTCGTCAGTGCCACCTACAACAGTGCCATCGTTTCCGTTTCCGCTACGCCGGCAGACAGCATTGCGCTCTATCAGGTGCAGGACAGCGGAACCAAAATCGGTTCTTTCGCTCCCAAGGACGGACAAATCACTATCACGGGGCTTGCCAGCGGCACAGCCTATACGCTGCAAATCTACGCCGTTAAGACCACGGGCCTGCTTTCCGAGAACTACAAGGAGGTCTCTTTCTCGACTGAGTCCCTTACCTACTGCGCCTTCCCCACAGGGCATCTCGGCGACGCTAATTTCGGCGACCCCGCAGGTCGTATCCTGCTGACGCTGTCGAAGAAGAGCGACACCTCCGTCGGCGTGAAAGTCGTAACCAACGGTGGTGCCGTCATCGATTGGTATCAAATCATCATCAACGGCACAGCCAAAGTGGCAGGCACGAAAAATTCGGGTACGGTCGTTACCACCGAGTTGGTATTCGACGGACTGACAAGCCTCGATTTCTCATGCAATGTCTTTTGGCACACGCCCGCTTTGGGCGAAGGTCAGTGGGTGATCGATGCATTCAATGTTACGGCATCGCAGCTGTGCGTCGATTCTACGACGGCAGTGGAGCAAGTCGAAACCACAGCTGCCCCGAGCCGCAAGCTCCTCCGCAACGGCCAACTCCTTATCGTTCGTGACGGCATCTGTTATACCGCTCTCGGCACGATGGTGGAATAACTTTTTTGAGCAACCACTCGATTCGATTTAGCGACTAAATAATATTTTATAGAATAAATTACAATCATGAAAAGATTATCCATTCAATTCTTTGCCATAGTCTGTATGTGGCTATGTGCATCGGTTACTGCTTTCGCGGCAGTCGATTGGGATCAGTACCAGTTCCTCGGCGATGGTGCCGGCAGCGGCAAATACGCCAATAAGTACAAAGTGGAGTCGGTGAATAACATCCCCACCGTTGTCAATATCCAGCAGGTCGGTTGGGCTGCTGAGACAGGTATTTATATGACTTTCCCCTCTGCACCAATTACTTCTTGCACTATAGCAGGCAAAGCTGAAGGTGAAGGTTACAAAGCAGATGGTGCAGGTGTTATTCTCTACCTCTCTGCTTTCACAGCCCAAGAGACCGAAGTGACGGTTGTGTATAATGGAAATACTTCCGTTTTCCATGTCTACTATGTCGACGGTGCTGTTGCCAAGAAGTACAATGTCGTTCTCAACGAGACGGCTACGGCCTCTTCGGGTACGGCTTCTGCAGGTAACGACGGTGACGAGGGCACGCGTTGGGAATCCGCTTTTGCGGACGACCAGTGGTGGATGTGCGAGATGGCAGAGCAGAGTCAATTCAATACCGTTCAAATCCTTTGGGAGACCGCGTATGCCAAGAGTTTCCGCCTCGAGGTCAGCAACGACGGCACGACATGGTCCACCATCCAAACCATTACCGACCAGACGCTGACGAGCTTCCCGTACCTGCAGACCCTTTCGGTCGGCGAGCAGAATGCCAAGTACCTGCGCTTCTATGGCGTTGCGCGTGGAACGGGCTATGGCTACTCTTTCTATGAGTTGCGTGCCTTCGAGAAGAAAGCTCAGACGCTTACCACCATCGAGCTCAAGGCCGCTGCTGAAATCGTCAAGTTGGGTGAAACCCTGAAAATCACCACCACAACCAAAGACCAAGACGGTGAGGCTATGGACGCAACCGTTACCTATACCATTTCGCCTGCCGATGCCGGTACGCTAACGGACGGTGTCTTCACACCGGCTAAATCGGGTGCGGTTACCATTACGGCCACTTCGGGCGAAGTCAGCAGCCAACCGGTCAGCTTCTTCTGCTACGAGGGTACGAACCTTGCCCTCAGCACCAATATCTCGACCGACAACAAGGTCATTGCACAATCTGATATGACCCCGAGCGGCACAGACGCTTTCTATGCAGTCGATGGCAACGATGGCAGTGTATGGCAAGGTTCCGCTACCGGTAATACAGCCGATGACGAGGCTTCTCGTACCTATGATTCGTGGTTCACGCTCGACCTCGGTGCCTACTACAGCCTTTCGTTGGTCTCCATCCATTTCGAGGGCGCTTGCTCGCAGGCTTACCATTTGGATTGCTCCATCGACAACACCAATTGGAACGGGGCATACAACTATGTCGGTGCAGCGGGCATCAATGGTCATACCGACCTCCTTTATGGCGACAACCTCAAGAATGCAACTGTAGTGCGTTATGTCCGCTTTTGGAGTACCAAGGCTGCCACTCAGTATGGTATGAAGATATACGAGATGCAGGTATTCGGCACGCCGACCGCAGCTCCCGCCGACAACGAGAAGCCCGTCATGGTGACGGCTACGCTCGTATCCAATACCTACAATTCCGCCGTCATCAGCGTTTCGGCTACGGATAATGTAGGCGTCGCTAAATATCGCGTAGTGGATGCCACCAACAACATCGACGCTACCTATACCGCTTCGGAGGGCAACATCACCGTTACGGGTCTTACGCCTTCGACGACGTATAATTTCACTATCACGGCTCTCGATTTGGTAGGTAACGAATCCGACAATTCTCTGCCGGTTTCCCTTACCACTCCCGAACATAAAACCGCTCCGGAGGCAAATCCTGCCGCACCTACCTACCCGGCGAACCAAGTGAAAGCCATCTATTCCGCTACCTACAATGCCGACTGCAACTTCGCTGATTGGGAAAGTGGCACTACCTACGCCCAAGATACCTACGGTAAGAAGTTTGTCACCACCGAGAAAGGTTACTTCGGTTTGGAAGGCTTCTCGCTCAATTGTTCTTCGATGGAGGCTCTCCACCTCGATGTATGGTGTGAAGAGGACATGACTTTGGAAATCTTCCCTATTTGGGGTGGCGACGAAATGGGTATCACGAAGTCTGTCAAGGGCGAACAGTGGAATGGCATTGATATTTCGTTGAGCGAATTCACGAAAATTACCAATTGGACGAATATCTCTCAGCTCAAGATAGCCAATGCACCGAGCAAGACCTTCTGGCTCAACAATATCTATTTCTACACCACGCAGGCACCGGCCCAAGACGTAGAGGCTCCGACCGACTTCACGGTGTCTATAGCTGCCGTTTCCTACCTGTCGGTAGACATCAAGGCAAAAGCCACCGACAACTCCGGTTCGGTCATTTTCCAAGTATTCAACAACGACAAAATGCTTACCAGCAAGACGGCAGTGTCCGCTACGGAAACTACCTTCACGGTATCCAACCTCGCTGCGGGTACAGCCTATAATTTGACCGTCAAGGCAGTCGATGAAGCAGGCAATTCCGCTACCAACGCCGAACCAACTTCCTTCACGACCAAAACTCTCCCCGCACCTGCTCCCGTACCGACCGCTCCCGCTGCCGAAGTACAATCGATCTATTCCGATACCTACACCCCGGCCGTTACCCGCACCGTGGGGAATTGGGACCAAGCTACCGTTGAGACGGAGGTTACATTGGCCGAAGGAGACCAAGCGCTACTCTATACCACTTGCAATTGGCTCGGCTGGGAGAACGTTACGATTGACGCTACCAACACCCCGAATCTCCATATCGACATCTATGTGGAGGAAGCAGGCACCATTGGCTTCACCCCGATTTGGAAGAAGGCGAATGGTGAGAATGCTGAGGCAGTGAAGACGTACAACCTTGTAGCAGGGTGGAACAGCCTTGCGATTAACCTTACGGCTGACTTTGCAGGTATTGACTTGGCGACTATCTACCAAATCAAGTGGGCTGATATGCCGACCACTTGCTTTATAGACAATGTATACTTCTACAAGGACGGATCTAAGACTGCGATAGAGGACATCCAAGGAGTTGGCTCGGACATCCAAGGAGTTGGTTCGGGAGTGGTTCGGAAAATCATTGAAAACGGACAGGTCGTTATCGTTCGTGACGGCGTTCGTTACAATGCATTCGGACAGGTAATTCGATAAGCTTTTCGGCTTCTGTCTCGCGGCCCTAAGCCGCGAGGCAGGGCCTTTTTTATATTTTAGGGCCGCGAGACAGGAGCTTTTTTACAACTAAGTTTCCAAGAGGAGCAGTAGAGCTCCTAAAAGGGAACTGATAGGTTTTCCCCAAAAAGGGAACTTGATCGTTTAACCAAATCCGGAGCGGCAAGGGCTGCTCTTTGACTATATTATTGCCAATCCAAGCTTTCTAAACAAACTTATATACATGAAAAACAAATCCATAGTATTAAACAAACCGGAATGGGGCTTATTCCTTTTGCCGCTAGTGGTGCTACTACTGGGGCTAATCGGAATGCCTACGGCAACGTATGCCGAGACGTATAATCATACGAAACTGACAAATAATGAGCAGTCGGTTTATCTGACATGCAAACAGGAAACAGACGGGACGAACTGTAAGTATGTGGTGCTGATTGAGGGGGAGAATCTGGAGGGACTGAGCGATGGCGTATATTTGTATATTAACAATACAGAGCATCTGCAACTCATAACTAAAATGACGGTGGCGGAGGACAAAAAGTCGATTACTTGCTCTTTTGAATCGACTACCGCGCCGAAATTCTATACACCGCTGTATGTGAAGATGCCGGATCAGGTGACGTTTGAAGAGGTGAACGGCAAAGAAATCGATTGGGGCGAGTGCGGCTCTTCGACGGACCCCGACCCCTCGCCCGACCCTGACCCTTCGACGGATTTTGATCCGACGGAGAACCTTGCGCTCAATAAGCAAGCGAGGGCGGGGCAATGGCCGCAAACGAATTGTCCCCCTTCGGAGGCTGTCGACGGAGACCTCAACACTCGATTCGCTTCGAACGGCACGGAAAAGACTGACTATTCGGTGCAATGGTGGTATGTCGATCTGGGCGCTTTCTATACCCTGAGCCAAATTGATATATTCTTCGAGGGCGCTTACTCGGAATGCTTTGAGCTGCAAGCCTGCAAGACGCTGCTTGCGGACTCGACCGACGCCAAAGGGTGGTTCACGATTGCGTCCTTCGAGGGCACACCGACGGTATCACAATCGGAAGCGAATAGCTTCTCGGTGGCGGATAATGCACGGTATGTGCGTATCAAGTCCTCGCGCAATTCATTGAACAACGCTTATGGCATGTCGATTTGGGAGTTCCGTGTCTATGGCACGGGCTACGCCGCTGACAATAACACCAAGCCCGTCGTGACGGCGGCTGAGGCGACGGCCATCGACCAAGTGGCGGGGACCGTGACGGTGCAACTCAAAGCCACCCAAACGGCGGCCGACGGCACTTCGACGGACGTCCATCGGTTCCGATTAGTGAATAACGAGACCGGCGCTTGGCGAGATGTGGTAACGGACGCCAATGGCAAGGTCGTGCTGGACAACTTGACGCCCTGTACGGACTATAAGGTGTCGGTCTATGCCGTGAGCGACAACTATGTGCTGTCGGATGCGGTGGAGCTGTCCTTTTCGGCTCCGGCGGGCAATATGGCCTACAAGCGGACGGCCACGGCGGGATATAGCGAAGGCGACCTTATGCCCGAGAAGGCCGTCGACGGAAGTACGATGACGCGATGGAGTTCCTACGGGAGTGCTTCGGGAAATGCATGGTGGATGGTCGATTTGGGCGAAGTGCGAGCCTTAGACTCGATACGGCTCAATTTGCAAAACAACTGGATTGAGGCCCTCTACATCGAGGCCTCGCTCGACCAAACCTGCTGGGCACCGATTGTGATTACTCCCGAAGAGCCCGCTTTGGGCGTGACGGTGTTCCCGACCCAGGCGATCGGCCGCTACCTAAAACTGCACCCCCGTGAGAAGACGGGTGACCGACAGGACTGGTCGATTTGGGAATGTGAAGTGTTCGGCGAGTGCAGCTACGACAACAGGCCGCGCATGCTGCTGGCAAGCTTGGACACCGTGACGCAGACCACGGCGACCATTCTGCTCGGTGCCACCGATGCGCTGACTTCGTTCTGCAACCTGAAATACAACTACATCCTGACCGACCCGTCGGGACAAGTGAAACAAGAAAACGGTGTGACGCTCACCGACGGAAAGCTCCAACTGACCGACTTGCAGCCCGTGACGACCTACACATTAGAGGCGTGGGCGGTGGATGCAAGCGGCAACGTGTCCGCCGAGAGCGTGAAACTGACGTTCACCACCAAAGGGGCGGTAGGCGACCTCTATCTGATTTCGACCGCCAACAGCTGGACCATCAGCAGCGACTATCAGTTTGCGGCTTCAGCGGTGGAGGGCATTTACACGCTCCGCACCAAGGTGCCGGCGGGCGGAATGATCTATAAGCTCTCGACGGGCGATAAGAAGGGGCAGACCCAAGAGGACCATCGGCTGTACGTGCCGCGCGACACGATGCTGACCTTCTACGCAAAAGATTACAACCTCTTTGCCTCGACGGGCGACAGCATCTATGTGTGGGGCAATGCGCTCGGCTGCAAGAACGCCGACGCCACGACATGGCGCACGGCAAAGGCGCACTACTGCCACCGCAAAGACGCTGAGGCGCACTGGAACGGCACGGTGGACCAAACAGGGCAGTACCAAATCATCAAGATAGCGCACGGTGGCGGCATGGAATGGGTGTATCGGACCGATTTTGCGGCCGAGCTGCTGACTATTTCGGGGCTCGATGCCGACGCCACACAGGGCGCATTCATGCTCGACCTGCCCACGCTCTCGTGGAAGTGGCAGCCGACCGAGCTGGGGCAATGTACCTTCTACGGCTCGGCGGGCGACGGACAGACCGGCAACGGTAGCGTGCTGTTCAAGACGGGCTATCTGATTACGCTCTACCTGAATGCGCGGAAAGACACGATATTTGTGACGACGGAGTTTCTCGACACCGACGTGACGGCCGACGTGGCCTACGTGCAGAATTATCCGCAACGAGACGAGACAAAGGAGATCAACGAATTCCAACTCAGTCGAGATGCGGGAACGCAAATTTTTAGAGGTACGGTGCCGGTGGAAGAAATTACAAATAAAGCTGACGGAATCATTCGCTTCGGTATAAAATTTGCTTATGCAGGAGGGTTGAGGGTAACGACGCCGGAGTTCTACTACCTTGACGGTTCGGGGTGCGCTGAGCGGGATTTTGTGATCTATCACCACGGGCAGACCCCCGACGATGCGGAGGCCGAGGCGGTGGAGAGCTTCAACGGCGGGCGTATCTTGCAGCCGATACAGTACAAGCGTAAATTCCACCCTGCGGTTTGGGAGACGCTCTGTCTGCCATTCGACGTGAAAGAGGTGTCCGTATACGACAGCGAGGCCGACCAAAGCTACACGCTGACGGCACAATATACGAACAACGGCGACACGGTGGCGGGGAACTACTGGCTGCGCGTGTTCCGAGAAGCGGAAGTGGCGTTGGCGGATTTTCAGCCCAACTGGCACGACATCAGCGCCACTCAGGCCTCGGAGGCACTGCCCAAGCGGGGTGTGCCCTACATCATGCGAGTGCCCGCGGGCGACTACTATACGGACAAGTATATCGTATTCAGCGGCGAGAGCTATCAGAAAATAGACGATACGTACAGCACGACCGCCTCGCAGCCCTCGGAGGAGGACCGATTCTCCTACTCGGGCAACAACACGATGCGGCAGTGGTCGCTGAGCAAAGCGTACGTATTGGATGCGGTGGGCGAGTACTTCGAGTCCGACGAGCAAGTGACGCTCTATCCGTTTGAGTGCGCCGTCAATGCCGAGCTGCAGACCACGCAACGCATGCCGAGGCTCGGGCTGAACCGACGGCCGAACACGCCTACTCAACTGCCGACCACAGCGGTGGCGGCAGGAGCAGTCTATACTGTGGAGGGCTATCTGGTGGGGCGTTTTGCCGACTACGACGAGGCGGAACGGCTGCTGCGACAGCTGCACACGGGGGTATACATCGTACGCCGCGGGGCGCAGGCGGAGAAACTGATAATCACTAAATAAGGAGGGCCAAGCTATGCGAAAGAAATGGATGCTAACTCTGGCACTCGGGCTTATGAGCCTCTCCCTGATGGCCTCGTACGGCTATACGATGGGCAACGAACCGCAAAACACCGCTATCACGGCGCCGTGGGCAAGCTCGCCCGCGTATGTGACGGCCGTCAGCGGCGATATGCAACCTTTCGGGCAAGAACAGCCTGCGGCCTACACCTCGCTCAATGCGGGACCGCCCTCGACCGACAAAGGCGACCCTATCAACCCCGATATCCGCACGCCGATAGGCGATATCGATTGGGTATGTGCCTTGCTGCCGTTGGGCTATATGGCGGTGGTATGGGCGCGACGCCAACGGCGGAAAAACGCTGCAAAAGGGTGAATTCGGACAAGTATGTGCAACTATATACATAACACAATTCATAAACAATTAAACAAAAAACAATCATGAAAAAAGTTTTTACTTTTGTGGCTGCCCTGTTCTGCTTGAGCATGGGCGCTTGGGCAGAAGGGACTGAACTATTCGATCCGTCGAAGGCATCGATTAACGGTACTCACTTTGCACCGAATTGGGAGCTGGATAATATTAGTACTGCTTCTTACAATGATGCAACTCTTGTAGTGCAGATTAATAGTAATTTGGGGGCACAATGGCAAGGACAAGTGAAACTGAATCACAACGTAGCGTTTGACGCCACGAAAGCGTATGTCCTCTCGATGAAGTTCCATACGAATAGAGCAGTGAGCAAGGTTACGCTCAAGATGGATGACAACACGGGAATGGTGTATGAGAATCAGTCTATCTCGCTGCCTGCCGGAGATTATACCTACACCTCCCCAAAATCGAATGGCGTGGCAAATAACGACAAAGTTCTCGTGTTCGACTTTGGCTATGCAACTGCCGGAGCGGAGGTTATCATCACGGAAATCTCCATCAAGGAGGTGGGCGATGCCGTAACACCGGACCCTGTTACTCATCCTTCGCCCGCTACAGCACCGACCATGGCTGCTGCGGATGTGTTCTCGATCTATTCGGATGCCTACACCGCCGGCACGAATATGGCTATCGGTGGTTGGAGTCAGCAAACGAAAGTTGAAGAGGTGAATCTGTCGGACACCGACAAGGCATACTACTGCACCAATAGCAACTATCTGGGCTTTGAGCTGAATAGTAACGTAGCCATTGCCGCTTTGGCAGGATACAAGAAGCTGCACTTCGATATGTATGTGGCTAAGGACAGTACGGTACAGTTTAGCCCGGTTTGGGGAACAGCGGGTACGGCTGCCCTCCATACGTACAACCTCACAGCAGGCTGGAATGCAGTGGATATCGACCTTACGGCAGATTTTGCAGGTATCGACTTGGCGGGTATCTACCAAATCAAGTGGGACAAGATGCCGAAGACTTGCTACATCGATAACGTGTATTTCTACAAAGACAAAACGACCGCTATCGATGCGGCTACGACCGAGGTTCGCGCCGAGAAGGTGCTCCGCAACGGACAAGTGATGATCTTGCGTAACGGAACACTCTACACGACACAAGGACAAGAAGTGAAGTAAAAAAAAAGGGCTCCCGAAAGGGGGCCCCTTTTTTTTTACTTCACTTCTTAATTAACAATTAAAAATTTGTATATGTGAAAAAATAGGTGTACTTTTGTTTCGCAATTGCGGCGGAGCAG